>DATMEZ010000154.1:0-13348 GCA_035556415.1 Povalibacter sp. | reverse complement strand
AAGCGATCGTCCGAGACCAGCCGCTTGCCGCGCAGCTTGGCGACCACACTCTCGACGATCCCGGCCGGATGGCCCTTGCTGCGCAGCTTCCGGCCCAGCTCCTCAGAGGAATGCTCGCGCCGGGCCAGCAACCGCACCGCGGCGAGCTCGACAGCCTTGAGCAGGACCTGAGGGTCCGGCTCGTCCACCGATTCCGGTCCGCCGGGACTGGAATCGTCCGCATCGCGGGCTGGCAGTCTGGCCGGTTTAGACCGCCTCATCCTTCAGCGCCTCGCCGCGCCGCGCCGGCAGCAGCTTCACGCGCAGCTTGGCGTCGAGGTCGCTTTCGATCTCGGGATGCTCGCGCAGGAAATTGCGGGCGTTTTCCTTGCCCTGCCCGATGCGCTCACCGTTGTAGCTGTACCAGGAGCCGGATTTCTCGACCAGGCCCTGCGCCACGCCGATGTCGATCAGCTCGCCCTGACGCGAAATGCCAGCGCCGTACATGATCTCGAACTCCGCCTCGCGGAATGGCGGCGCCACCTTGTTCTTCACCACCTTGACGCGGGTCTGGTTGCCGATGACTTCCTCGCCGTTCTTGAGCGCACCGATGCGGCGGATGTCGAGCCGGACCGAGGCGTAGAACTTGAGGGCGTTGCCGCCGGTGGTGGTTTCGGGATTGCCGAACATGACGCCGATCTTCATGCGGATCTGGTTGATGAAGATGACGATGGTGTTGGAGCGCTTGATGTTGCCGGTGAGCTTGCGCAGTGCCTGCGACATCAGGCGCGCCTGCAGGCCCATGTGCGAGTCGCCCATTTCGCCTTCGATTTCGGCCTTGGGCGTGAGCGCCGCCACCGAGTCGACTACCACGATGTCCACCGCGCCGGAACGCACCAGCATGTCGGTGATCTCCAGGGCCTGCTCGCCGGTGTCCGGCTGCGACACCAGCAGCTCCTGCACGTTGACGCCGAGCTTGCCGGCGTAGGCCGGATCGAGCGCATGTTCCGCGTCCACGAAGGCGGCCGTGCCGCCGACGCGCTGCGCCTCGGCGATCGCCTGCAGGGTCAGCGTGGTCTTACCCGAGGATTCCGGACCGTAGATCTCGATGATGCGGCCGCGCGGCAGACCACCGACGCCGAGCGCGATGTCCAGCCCCAGCGAACCGGTCGAGACCACATCGACGTCGTAGGACGCGCTGGCATCGCCCAGACGCATCACCGAGCCTTTGCCGAACTGCTTCTCGATCTGGCCAAGGGCGGCGACCAGCGCCTTCTTGCGGTTCTCTTCCATCTGATTGGATCCCGATTGCGTTTAAGGGCGGGTCGAAGACCCGGCTCGAAGGTCGAAGATTAGTTCATGCCCGCGGCGGCGGTGAATGCCTGAAACTGTGTATTTGTACAGTAATTCATTATGCTGCCTCAGGCAAGCGGCCAGCGCGCCCGTACCTCGTACCTGGGGCCACCTTCTTCCGACACGGATTCGGCCAGCACGAACTCCTGCGCGTGCCATTGGAACGGCTCGATCGGCCGCGCCGGCCAGGTCCGCGGCAGCTTTCTGGCCAACGTGACGTGCGGTCGGTAGGCATCGCGCCGCAATTCGATTTGCCGCTCCAGCAGGCTGACATGCAAGCGCTCCTCCAGCTTCGCCAACTCTGACGGCGTATGGGTCGCAGGCAGCACCAGTACTTTGGAGCGCGACCAGGATTCGGCGCGGTCGAAGGTCAGGGTGAAGGCAGGCGCCGACACTGCTGCGCCGGCCGCGAGGATGTCGTCGAGCCGCTGCGCCGGCTGCTCGCCGACGAATACCACGGTCACATGCAAGTTCGCGCCGGGAGTGGGTTTGCCGCCGCTGCTGAGGACCAGCGCCGCGCTTTCGTCAGTCAGCTTGCGGCGCAGCGCCGGCGATGGCCACAAGGCAAAGAACAGCCGGTGCGCCGACCTCATCGCAGCAGTCCTCCGCACCGGTTTCAGCAGATCGAGAGATTTCCGGCCCGCACTCGCCAGACTGAAGCCCGGACGGCCAGTGCCCGAAGCTCCCTGCGGTCAGATGCCAAGAACGGACAATTCGCCCAGCGCCCGCGCAACCGTCTGACGCCGCACGGCTTCCCGGTCGCCCGCGAAGACCTCCATCGCGGTCCGCGTCTCGATCCCATCGTCCTGGTGCCAGGCCCAGGCGAACCAGACGGTGCCGACCGGCTTGTCGGCCTGGCCGCCGTCGGGCCCGGCAATGCCGGTGACGGCAACGGAGATGTGACCGCCGAACGTTTCCAGCGCGCCGATCGCCATTTCACGCACCGTCGCCTCGCTGACCGCGCCATGAGCCGCCAGGGTGGAAGGCAGCACGCCGAGCAACGTCTGCTTGAGCGTGTTGCTGTACGCGATCACCCCGCCCAGATACCACTGCGAGCTGCCGGGCACGTCGGTCAGCGCCTTGCCGATCCAGCCGCCGCTGCAGGATTCGGCTGTCACCAGCCGCCGTTCGGCGTCGAGCAGATTGGCGCCAGTGCGCGTCGCCAGCCTCTGCAGTTCATTGTCGGTATTCACGGAAACGATGGATAAGTCGCTTCCCGCCCCACGTCAAGCTGGGCATGTGCGGACTGCACCGGGCACAATGCGCACCCTCGCCAAGTTCAGGTCCGCAGCCGCAACCTTCGCCGAACAAGATGTCCGCCGCTCTCGAAAGCCATACCCCCGTCATGCAGCAGTACCTGCGCCTGAAGGCGCAGCATCCGGACACGTTGTTGTTCTACCGGATGGGAGATTTCTACGAGCTGTTTTTTGAAGACGCGAAGCGCGCGGCGCGCCTGCTCGACATCACGCTGACAGCGCGTGGCCAATCTGCTGGGCAGCCGATTCCGATGGCCGGCGTGCCCTACCACAGCGCCGAAACGTATCTGTCGCGATTGGTTCGCCGCGGCGAGTCCGTCGCCATCTGCGAACAGATCGGCGATCCGGCAAAGTCGAAAGGCCCGGTGGAGCGCCAGGTCGTGCGCATCGTCACGCCGGGCACCGTCACGGACGACGCGTTTCTCGATGCGCGTCGCGACACGCTGTTGGCTGCGTTGTACGACGACGGCGAGCAGTTCGGCCTCGCCTGGCTGGAACTGTCGAGCGGGCGATTCAGCGTCCTCGAAGGCGCGGGCGAAGAAGCATTGATCAGCGAGATCGAGCGGCTGCGGCCGGCGGAATTGCTGATTTCGGAGCAATCCAAACCCGTTGGCATCACGACGCACACTCGTGAACGGCCGATCTGGCACTTCGACCTGGACACCGCGACGCGCACGCTGTGCGAACAGTTCGCAACACGCGACCTGGCAGGCTTTGGGTGCGCCGAGCTGACGCGCGCGATCCGCGCCGCAGGCTGCTTGCTGCAATACGTCCGCGACACACAGAAGGCTGCAATTCCCCATCTGCGCGGGCTGCGCACCGAGGAGCGCAGCGAAGCCGTGCTGCTCGACGCGGCCACGCGACGCAATCTGGAGCTCGACATCAGCCTTGCCGATCGCCCGGAGTGCACCGTTGCCGCGGTTCTGGATCAAACCGCCACCGCCATGGGGGGTCGCGAATTGCGCCGCTGGCTGCATCGGCCGCTGCGCGACAGGAAGCCAGTCGAGTTACGGCTGAACGCGGTCAGCTCGCTGATCGATCATGGGCTGTATACGCCACTGCACGATCTACTTGGGCACGTCGGTGATATCGAACGCGGACTGGCGCGAGTTGCGCTGAAGAGCGCGCGTCCACGCGACCTTGCGCAACTGCGTGATGCATTGGCGCGCTTGCCCGAATTGCAGGAGTTGCTGTCCAAGCAGGACGCACCGCTGCTGCAGCAACTTGCACAGCAGACCGGAACCTATCCGGACATCCACGCCCTGCTGGTGCGCGCCATCATCGAAGCGCCACCGCCCATCCTGCGTGACGGCGGTGTAATCGCCCCGGGCTACGACGCGCAGCTGGATGAACTGAAGCAGATCAGCGATCACTCGGATCAGTACCTGCTCGACCTCGAAGCGCGCGAGCGCGAACGCAGCGGCATCCCGAGCCTGCGACTCGGCTACAACCGCGTGCAGGGCTATTACATCGAGATCAGCCGCAGCCTCGCCGACAAGGTGCCGCCGGACTATCACCGCCGCCAGACGGTCAAGAACTCGGAGCGCTACATCACTCCGGAGCTCAAGGAATTCGAGGACAAGGTGCTCGGCGCGCGCGATCGGGCGCTGGCGCGCGAGAAGCAGCTTTATGACGAACTGCTCGATCAGTTGATTGCGCGTGTTGCGGAGCTGCAGGCTACGGCAGCAGCGCTGGCCGCTCTCGACGTGCTGTCGAATTTCGCCGAACGCGCGATCGCGCTGCGCTACGCAGCGCCGCAGCTCACCGACGAACCGGTGATCGAGATCGTCGAAGGCCGACATCCGGTGGTCGAGCGCTTCATCGACCAGCCGTTCGTGCCCAACGATCTGCGACTGAACCAGCAGCGCCGCATGCTGGTCATCACCGGCCCGAACATGGGCGGTAAATCCACCTTCATGCGCCAGACCGCGCTGATCGTGATCCTGGCGCGCATCGGCAGCTACGTGCCGGCAAGCGCCGCGCGCGTCGGACCCGTGGATCGTGTATTTACCCGCATCGGCGCCTCGGACGACCTGGCCGGCGGACGCTCGACGTTCATGCTGGAGATGACCGAAGCGGCGAACATTCTCAACAACGCCACCGCGCACAGCCTGGTCCTGATGGACGAGATCGGCCGCGGCACCAGCACCTACGACGGACTGTCGCTCGCCTGGTCCTGCGCCACGCACATCGCCAGGAACGTCCGCGCCTTCACCTTGTTCGCGACCCACTACTTCGAGCTCACCTCGCTCGGCACCGAGCTCGACGGCTGCGCCAACGTGCACCTGGATGCCACCGAGCACGGTGACAAGCTGATCTTCCTGCACTCGGTCAAGGAAGGCCCTGCGAATCAGAGCTACGGCCTGCAAGTGGCTGCGCTCGCCGGCGTGCCGCCGAAAGTCATCACCGCGGCGCGGCGCTACCTGCACGAACTGGAACGCCGCTCGGCGGCAACTCACGCCCCGCGGCCACAGCAGGAACTGCTGCTCGAGATGCCGAAGGAAGAAGAACACGCTGCCGTGACGGCGCTGAAGAAACTCGATCCCGACGCGCTGACGCCGCGCGAAGCGCTGGATGCGTTATACAAACTGAAGGGCATCGCGGCCGAGTGATGAATGCGCGGCTGAAAAGCGACGTCGCTGGGGTGAATGGTCACTTCTTCGCCTCTCCCTCCAGGGAGCGGCCGTGCGATAGCGCGGGTGAGGATGTGCGCGGGCGGTAAGTGCGGAGCCCCCTCACCCTGCCCTCTCCCTAAAGGGAGACGGAAGAGTTAAGAGTTCACGGCGATCAGGGCTCAACGCTCCTGAAAGCGCCATGCGTCAGAAAATACCCGGCCTGCTCGGCGACTTCGGACGAGAACAGCATGCCAGTGTGCGACGTGGGCAGCACGACATGGTCCTTCGCGCCGGGCAGCTTGGTTTCTTCCACCAGCACGGTGCCGTCGTGGTCGGTACTGAGCTCGGCAAACAGACGTCCCAGACCCATGCCCATCGAGCCGGCGATCACGCCGACATCGCGTCGGCCCGACCACTGGCGCGGTCCGCATTCGATGATTTCCTCGTTCACCGCGGCGCCGAGGATGACCTTGCCGAACGGCAGCATGCGCGCCATCCCTTTCGCTGCTTTCGATCCTTGCAGTGGCGTGCCGAGCAAGACGGCGCGCCCCGGCGGCAGATCGTCCGTGAGCTGCAACGCGCGCAGGATCACCAGTCCGCCGAGGCTGTGACCGATGAAGTGCAGCTCGTCGGCATCCTGCCCGCGTGCAAAATCCACCAGGCTGCGGCAGTGATCGGCCATCGAGCCGGTGATGGACGGATAGGAGAACGCCATGGCGCGAAACTGTCCGTCCGCTTCGAGCCGGTGCTTCAACACCCCGAGCTCGAATCCGGACATCCACAGGCCATGAACGAGAATGATGAGCGGCGAAGACATGGGCGACGGCTGCAGAATCGAGCGTTACGGAGCCGCAGGCGCGAAGGCGTGCACTCGTCGGGTATCACCTTCGCGCGTATCCCGCCGAGCGCGACTCTCGCAGCCTCGCTCGCAGCCCGAAACCTGTCGCCGAAGCGCTTGGGCCGTGCAGCCCACAGCCCGCTGCGTCACTCCGCCTTCACCGGCAGCTTCACGCGGATATGCAGCTCCTTGAGCTGCTGCTCGCTCACGGTCGTGGGCGCGTCAGTCATCAGATCCGCCGCGGTCTGCGTCTTGGGGAACGCGATCACGTCGCGGATGCTGTCGGTGCCCGCCATAAACATGACGATGCGGTCCAGGCCGAACGCGATGCCACCGTGCGGCGGCGTGCCGAACTTGAGCGCCTCCAGCAGGAAGCCGAACTTCTGCTGCGCCTCTTCGGGGCCGATGCCCAGCAGCTCGAACACGGTCGACTGCATGTCCTGGCGGTGGATACGCACCGAGCCGCCACCGATTTCCGAACCGTTCAGCACCATGTCGTAGCCCTTGGACAGGGCATTCGCCGGGTCAGCACGCAGGGCCGCAGCATCGTCTTCGCGCGGCGCAGTGAACGGATGATGCAGGGCCATCCAGCGCTTCTCGTCGGGGTCCCACTCGAACATGGGGAAGTCCACCACCCACAGCGGACGCCAGCCCGCCTGCGCCAGGCCCAGATCGTGGCCGACCTTCAGGCGCAACGCGCCGATCGAGTCGTTGACCACTTTCGCCGTGTCGGCGCCGAAGAAGATCAGATCGCCGTCCTGCGCGCCGGTGCGCGAGAGAATGCCGGCAACCGCTTCGTCGCTTAAGAACTTGAGGATGGGCGACTGCAGGCCGTCGCGACCCTTGGCGGTCTCGTTGACCTTGACGTACGCCAGGCCCTTCGCGCCGTAGCGGCCGACGAAGGCGGTGTACTCGTCGATTTCCTTGCGCGACAACCGCTGACCACCCTGCGGCACGCGCAGCGCTGCGACGCGGCCGTTCGGGTTCGAGGCCGGACCCGAGAACACCTTGAATTCACTGCCGCGAACCAGGTCCGCCACGTCGACCAGCTCCAGCGCAATGCGCAGGTCCGGCTTGTCGGAGGCGTAGCGGCGCATCGCCTCGGCATAGCTGAGCCGCGGAAACGGATTGGGCAACTCGACATTCAACACCGTCTTGAACAGGTGCCGGATCAGCTCTTCCATCAGCTGCATGATCTGCTCCTCGCTCATGAACGAGGTCTCGATATCCAGCTGGGTGAACTCGGGCTGGCGCTCGGCGCGCAGGTCCTCGTCGCGGAAGCAGCGCACGATCTGATAATAGCGGTCGAAGCCGCTCATCATGAGCAGCTGTTTGAACAGCTGCGGCGACTGCGGCAGCGCGAAGAAATGGCCCGCATGCGTGCGGCTCGGCACCAGATAGTCGCGCGCGCCTTCCGGCGTTGCCTTGGTCAGCATCGGCGTCTCGATGTCGATGAAACCATTGCTGTCGAGATAGTTGCGCATGGCCTGCGTGACGCGGTGACGCAGGCGCAGGCGGTGCTGCATGACGTCGCGACGCAGGTCCAGGTAACGATACTTGAGCCGCAGCTCTTCGTTGGTCGCTTCGTCGTGGTGGAACGGCGGCGTCTCGGAACGGCTGAGGATCTCCAGCTCGCGCGCCAGCAGCTCGACCTGGCCCGAAGGCAGGTTCGCGTTCGCCGTGCCGGCCGGGCGCGGACGCACCAGCCCGCGGATACGCACGCAGTATTCGCTGCGCAGGCGTTCGGCGCTGGCGAAGACATCCTTGGCATCCGGGTCGAACACGATCTGCAGCAACCCCTCACGATCGCGCAGGTCGACGAAGATCACGCCACCATGATCGCGCCGCCGATGGACCCAACCGGCAACGGAGACTTCCTGTCCGCTTAACTGTTCGTTGACCTGACCGCAGTAATGGGAACGCATGACGATGGGGGCTCTGGACGAAGCGCTGGACGCCGGGCCGGCTCGATGCCTGCCCTGTACCAGCGGTGTTGAAAATGGGCCGGCAGTTTAGCCGAGGTCGGCAGCGGCGCTACAGACTTTCTGGGCTTTGCGCCCGCAAGCGAGACCCGGAGTGCGGGCCGCGGGTATGACGGCGGGCGCTCAGATGAACTCCCGCCCCGCCTACGCGGGGCAGGCTCTATACGGCAGTGGCGAAGTCAGAGCGTCCTTTAGCGGCTCGTCCGCTTCTTGGCGGCTGGCTTGGCGCGCGAGACCGGCTTGGCAGCGGGCTTGGAACGGGCAGCGGGCTTGGCGGTTCGCGTCTTGCTGGTGGGCTTGGCCGCAGCGGGTTTGGCGACAGACTTGGCCGTGGCCGGCTTGGCTGCCTCGGTGGAAGTCGAGCCGGACGACGCATTGGCGCCCTCGGACTTGCTGTCGGGCGTGTCCTCGCGGCCGTGAAGGTTGCGCTTCTGCTCGTTGTCCGACTTGAAATCGGTCTCGTACCAGCCGCCGCCCTTGAGCCGGAACACCGGCGCGGAGATCAGGCGCTTCAGGGTCGACTTGCCGCACTCAGGGCATTTGCGCAACGGGGCATCGGAGATCTTCTGCAGAACCTCGACATGATGCTGGCAGGTGCTGCATTGGTACTCGTAGAACGGCATGATTTTCTTAAGCTCTCGAAGCGCACGAAGGCGAGCGCATCTTATGGGCGCCGCGGCGGAGTTCAAGGCCTGGCGAGCGCAAGCCGGCGCGGCCGTGCCCCGGACTCAGCCATGCCACCCCGAAACGGCGGCGGCAGGACGCGATTGCACGGCTGAGCCTTGCCTGGTTCTCTCCCGAGGGAAGGGCGTGAGGAAGCTCTTCACCCTCCCTTGGGGAATGGACTGCGCGGCCGCTGCTGGCAGTCTCAGACCTTGGCGAATTGCAGCTCACCGCCCTTCACCGTGACCTGCACCTTGCTGCCGGGACCGAACTCACCACGCAGGATGCGCTGCGCCAGCGGGTTTTCGACCTGCTGCTGGATCGCGCGCTTGAGCGGGCGGGCGCCGTACACCGGGTCGAAGCCGGCTTCGCCCAACCGATCGCGGGCCACATCATCGAGCACCAACTCGATGTCGCGCTCGGCCAGGCGCTTGCGCAGGTAACCGAGCTGGATGTCCACGATGGATCGCAGCTGTTCACGGCCGAGCGGATGGAACACCACGATGTCGTCGACACGGTTGATGAACTCCGGCCGGAAGTGCTGCTGCACGATCTCCATCACGGCCGCCTTCATCCTGGCGTACTGATGCTCTCCCTGGCCTTCGACCGCCAGCTCCTGGATCACGTGCGAGCCCAGGTTCGAGGTCATGATGATGACGGTGTTGCGAAAATCCACGGTGCGGCCCTGGCCGTCGGTCAGGCGGCCATCGTCCAGGACCTGCAGCAGCACGTTGAACACATCCGGGTGCGCCTTCTCGACCTCATCGAGCAGCAGCACCGAATATGGACGGCGGCGCACGGCCTCCGTCAGGTAACCACCCTCTTCGTAGCCGACATAACCCGGAGGCGCGCCGATGAGCCGCGCCACCGAATGCTTCTCCATGAACTCCGACATGTCGATGCGCACCAGCGCGTCTTCGGTGTCGAAAAGAAACTCCGCCAGCGCCTTGCACAGCTCGGTCTTGCCCACGCCGGTGGGGCCCAGGAACAGGAACGAGCCATTCGGCCGGTTGGGATCTGACAGGCCGGCGCGCGAACGGCGAATCGCATCGGACACGGCGCTCACCGCCTCGGCCTGGCCGATGACGCGCTTGCCCAGCGACTCTTCCATGCGCAGCAGCTTCTCCTTCTCGCCTTCGAGCATCTTGGAGATCGGGATGCCGGTCCACTTGGAGACGACTTCGGCGACCTCCTCGTCCGTCACCTTGTTGCGCAGCAGCTTGGTTTCCTGCTGCTCGGCCGCCGTGGCCTGCGCCAGCCGGCGCTCGAGCTCGGGGATCTTGCCGTACGAGAGCTCGGACATGCGGCCGAGATCCTGCGCACGGCGCGCGGTTTCCAGTTCCAAGCGCGCGCGCTCCAGATCCTCCTTGATCTGCGCAGAGTTCTGCACCGAGGCCTTCTCTGCCTTCCAGATTTCTTCAAGGTCGGCGTATTCCCGTTCCAGCGACCCGAGCTGCTCCTGCAACGTCGCCAGGCGCTTGCGCGAGGCTTCGTCGGACTCCTTCTTCAAGGCCTCGCGCTCGATCTTGAGCTGGATGATGCGGCGTTCCAGCCGGTCCATCTCCTCCGGCTTGGAATCGATCTCCATGCGGATGCGCGAGGCCGCCTCGTCGATCAGGTCGATGGCCTTGTCCGGCAGCTGCCGGTCGCTGATGTAGCGATGCGAAAGCGTGGCCGCGGCGACGATGGCCGGGTCGGTGATCTCCACGCCGTGGTGTACTTCGTAGCGCTCCTTCAGGCCACGCAGGATGGCGATGGTGTCCTCGACCGAGGGCTCGCCCACCAGCACCTTCTGGAAGCGGCGCTCCAGCGCCGCGTCCTTCTCGATGTACTTGCGGTATTCGTCGAGCGTGGTCGCGCCCACGCAATGCAGCTCGCCGCGCGCGAGCGCTGGCTTGAGCATGTTGCCTGCGTCCATGGCGCCTTCGGCCTTGCCGGCGCCGACCATGGTGTGCAGCTCGTCGATGAACAGGATGACCTGGCCTTCCTGCTTGGCCAGATCGTTGAGCACCGCCTTGAGGCGCTCTTCGAACTCGCCGCGATACTTGGCGCCGGCGATCAGCGCGCCCATGTCGAGCGCCAGGATGCGCTTGCCGCGCAGGCCTTCCGGCACCTCGCCGTTGACGATGCGCTGTGCCAGGCCTTCGACGATGGCGGTCTTGCCGACGCCGGGTTCGCCGATCAGCACCGGGTTGTTCTTGGTGCGACGCTGCAGCACCTGCACGGTGCGGCGGATCTCGTCGTCGCGGCCGATGACCGGGTCGAGCTTGCCCTGCTCGGCGCGCTCGGTCAGATCGACGGTGTACTTCTCCAGCGCCTGCCGGCTTTCTTCGGCGTTCGGGTCGGTGACTTTCTCGCCGCCGCGAACTTCCTCGATGGCCTTCTCGATGGCGCCCTTCACCGCGCCGGCATTACGCAGCAGCGTGCCGAGCTGGCCCTTGTCTTCCAGCGCCGCCAGCACGAACAGCTCGCTGGAGATGTACTGGTCACCACGCTTCTGCGCCAGCTTGTCGGTCAGGTTCAGGACCCGGTTCAGGTCGTTGGAGACATGGACTTCACCGCCCGTGCCCTCGACCTTGGGCAGCCGATCGAGCGCCTCGCCCAGCTGCGAGCGCAGCAGGTTCACGTTGGTGCCGGCCTTGTCGAGCAGGTGTCGCACCGACCCGCCCTGCTGGTCGAGCAGCGCAGTCAATACGTGCAGCGGCTCGATGTACTGATGATCGCGCCCGACCGCCAGCGACTGCGCGTCGGCCAGGGCCAGCTGGAATTTGCTCGTCAGTTTGTCCATTCGCATGAGGAAACCACCGCTCGCGTGAAGAAAGCCGACCGGCGAACGCCGGCCCGGCCTGGAAAGCTACCAGCGATGTGGGGCGATGCCTTCAGGAATTCAACGGATTTCCGCCGCCGAATCCGCAAGACGCGCCGGCCCGCGAGGGCTGGCTAATGCGCCATGGCGTGGCTGAAGTAGATCACCGCGATGCCCAGCACGATGAAAATGAACTGGCGCACGCCCGAGCCCGCATCGACGCGGCGGTGCAGGCCGGGGATCAGGTCGGCCACCGCGATGTACAGGAAGCTGGCGGCGGCAATGGCAATGGCGTAGGGCAGCAGCTCCAGCGTCTGTCCCAGGAAGTAATACGCCGCCACGCCACCGATCACGGACGTGACGCTCGTCACCGTGTTCAGCGTGAGCGCGCGGGCGCGCGACATGCCGCCGTGAAGCAGGATCGCCAGGTCACCGACTTCCTGCGGAATCTCGTGCGCCATGACGGCAATGGACGTGACGATGCCCAGGTGCACGTCCGTCATGAACGCAGCAGCGATGAGCACACCATCGAGCACGTTGTGGAAGCCATCGCCGATGAGGATCAGCCAGGCCGAAGCTGCGTCGCGTGCCTTCTCGTTGGCATGACCGTGGTCGTGCGAATGGCCGACGTGCGGCAGGTGTCCTTCGCAGACATCCTGATGGCAATGGCGCCACAGCACCATTTTCTCCAGCACGAAGAAAATCAGCAGACCGGCCAGCAGTGCCAGCCCGATCTTGTGCGTGGCATCGACACCCGCGCTTTCGATTGCATGCGGCAGCAATCCCAACAGCGCTGCACCCAGCAGCGCGCCGGTGGCAAAGCTCACCAGGTGCGGCAACACCCGGTTGCGCAGCGAGTTCGGCGCCAGCAGGAATAGAGATGCGGCGAGCGCGCTGATCACGCCGCCCAGGGCGGTGAAAAGGACGATCCAGGCGAGAAGCGACATTGCTTGAATGTTGTTCGGGTCGGTGGCAATCGGGTCGGCAAACGAACGCGACACCGCATTGGATTTCGAATGGAGTCAGCGTAACACGCGCGTCAAGAGGCTCCGGCGCCTGGGAATCAGCGGCCTACCCGCCCGCCGCTGCCGCCCTCACGAAGAGGCTTGCTCCAGCCACACCAGCGTCGCCATGCGTCCGGTCCGGCTGGCGCGACGGTAGGAGAAGAAGCGATCCGCGTCGGCATAGGTGCGAAAGCCGCCGCCGTGGACGCTGGACACACCGAGCCGGCCCAGTTCGCGTCGCGCCAGCTCGTAGAGGTCCGCCTGCCAACGGCCGCGCGCGTTCTTCTCGAAGGCAATCTCGTTGCCAGCATCACGCGCAAGGAACTGCTCGCGCACTTCTTCGCCCACCTCGAATGCGGATTGCTCGATGGCCGGCCCCAGCCACGCGATGAGCCTGTCCGCCGGCACACCCAGCGTATGGACGGTCGTGTCGAGCACTCCGCCGACGAGCCCGCGCCAGCCGGCATGAGCCGCTGCCACACGGGTGCCTTCGCGGTCGCAGAACAAAACCGGTAAACAATCCGCGGTCATGACCACGCAAACCTGATTCGCGCTTCGCGACACGGACGCATCCGCTGTCGGCGGGGTCGCAGACACGTCCGCCTCGACGACGTGAACGCCATGCACTTGATTCAACCATGCCGGCTCTGCCGGAAGGTGCAGCGCCTCTCGCACGCGACGCCGATTCTCGGTCACCGCGGCCACATCGTCGCCAACGTGCATGGCCATGTTCAGACTCGCGAAATCACCTTCGCTCACGCCGCCGCCGCGCAGCGTCGCTGCTGCGCGAACCGTCTTCGGCGCCGGCCAGTCAGGAACGATCCAGTCGCAGGTGCTCATGACTTGCGACCC
>DATMEZ010000153.1:0-20415 GCA_035556415.1 Povalibacter sp. | reverse complement strand
TTCGTCGTGCTCGAGAACGTCGAGCGCATCATGACGACCGAGAACCTGCCGGCGCCGCAAGCGACCGAGAAAGCGATGGAGGAGGTGACGCGTCCCGTCATCGCCATCGTGCTGGTGCTGACGGCGGTGTTCCTGCCGGTGGCGTTCCTGGGCGGCCTGGTCGGCGAGATGTACCGACAGTTCGCGGTGACCATCTCGGTCTCGGTGGTGCTTTCCGGCTTCGTGGCGCTGACCCTGACCCCGGCGCTGTGTGCGCTGCTGCTGCGGCACGATGATGTCGTGCATCACGGCATCCTGCAGCGCTTCAACGAGTGGTTCACCCGCATGACCCATCGCTACGAGCAGGGCGTGCGCTTCGTGATGAAGCGCGGCGTCGTCGCGGTGGGCGTGTTCGCGGCGATGATCCTGGCGACGATCGGCCTGTTCCGCATGGTGCCGAGCTCGCTGGCGCCGGTCGAGGACCAGGGCTACGTGTTCGTCATCGGCATGCTGCAGGACGCGGCGTCGCTGAGCCGGACCAACGCTGCGTTCGATGCCGTGGCCGCGGATGCCGCCAACCAGCCGGCGGTCGCCAACGTGTTCTCGGTGGCCGGCATGGATCCGCTGACCTTCTCGTTCAAGACCAGCGCCGGCCTGATGTGGCTGCCGCTCAAGCACTGGAACGAGCGCAAGGGCCATCCGGAACAGTCCCCGAACGCCGTGGTGGGCTCGGTGTTCGCCGCCGGCGCCAAGGTCAAGGATGCGTTCTTCTTCGCGGTGGAGCCGCCGCCGATCGAAGGCCTGTCCAACGTGGGCGGCTTCGAGGCATACATCCAGTCGCGCGGCCGTGGCACGCCGCAGGATCTGGGGGAAATTGCGCAGAAGTTCGTGGCGGCTGCTTCCCAGCGCGAGGAGCTGGCGGGCGTGACCACGACCTTCAGCGCCAGCGTCCCGCAGATGCGTATCGATCTGGATCGCGAGAAGGCGATGACGCTGGGTGTGCCGGTCAACGAAGTGTTCGAGACCTTACAGAGCACCTTCGGCGCGCTGTACGTGAACGACTTCAACCGCTCCGGCCGCGTCTACCAGGTGCAGTTGCAGTCCGAGCCGCGCTTCCGTGCCTTTCCGGAGGACATCCGCAACGTCTACGTGCGGGCAAAATCCGGGCAGCTGGTGCCGCTGACCGCGCTGGCCAACATCCGCGAGGTCACCGGCCCGGAGCTGCTGGAGCGCTTCCAGGTGTTCAACTCGGCCAAGATCCTTGGCGGCGCGGCACCGGGCTACAGCTCGGGCGACGCCATCGACGTGATCGAGGCCGTCGCCAAGGACGTACTGCCGGCCGGCTATGAGCTGGCCTGGACCGGCACGGCCTACCAGGAAAAGCTGAGCGGCGGTGCGTCCAACGGCATCTACCTGCTGGGCGTGCTGATGGTGTTCCTGATCCTGGCGGCGCAGTTCGAGCGCTGGACCCTGCCGCTCGCCGTGATCCTGGCGGTGCCGTTCGCCGCGTTCGGCGCCTTCATGGGCGTGTTCCTGCGCGGACTCACCAACGACATCTATTTCCAGATCGGCATGCTGACGCTGGTGGGCCTGGCGGCCAAGAACGCCATCCTGATCGTCGAGTTCGCGCTGATGAAGCATCATGAGGGCATGCCGCTGGTGGATGCTGCCATCGAAGGCGCGCGCCTGCGCTTCCGGCCCATTATCATGACGTCGCTGGCGTTGATCTTCGGCGTACTGCCGTTGGCGGTCAGCTCCGGTGCGGGTGCCGCCAGCCGTCATTCGCTCGGCACCAGCGTGATCGGCGGCATGATCGCGGCGACCTTCATCGCCACGTTCTTCGTGCCGCTGTTCTTCCGCTGGGTCGCGGGCTGGCACAAGGATACTGCGGCGGTGGACACGAAGCCGGTCGAGTCGCCTTCCCATTGAGATGGAACGACTGATTCAACAAGGTATGAACATTCTCATGCGTAACGTTCTGATCATCGGTGCCATCTCGGTCGCATTGAGCGGCTGCATCGTCTCGCGTGTCGATCCACAGAAGCCGGAGCTGCCGTTGCCGGAGGCCCTGCCGGCGCAGACGCTGCAGACCACGCAGCTGCCCGATCCGTGGTGGACCCTGTTTGCCGACCCGACGCTCGACCAGCTGGTCGACGAGGCGCTGGCGCACAACCCGGATGTCGTCATCGCGGCGGCACGGGTGGCAGAAGCCCGCGCTGGCCTGCGGATTACCAATGCGGATCGGCTGCCGACGGTGAATCTGGAAGGCAACGCCACACGCTCGCAGAGCAGCGCATTCGTCACCTCACCGGGTATCGACCGCACGCGCACTACCTATACCGTGCAGGGCACGGTGGGATTCGAGCTGGATCTGTGGGGCAAGTATCTGCGCGCTTCGGAATCGGCGCGGGGGGCGCTGCTCAATTCCGAGTATGGCCGTGAAGCAGTGAAGCTGAGCCTGACCGGCGAGGTTGCGCGCGGCTATTTCGGCTTGATCGCCGCGGCAGAGCAGCTGGCGCGTGGACGTGACACGCTCGCGACCCGCGAGGAATCGCTGCGGATCGAGAGGCTCCGTTTCGATGCCGGCGAGAGCGACGAATTCACCTACAAGCGTGCGGAGGCCGACACTGCGGCCACGCGTAAATCCGTGCATCAGCTCGAGCTGGACCTGACCAGGCGCACCAACGCACTGGGTATCCTGCTCGGCCGCTCACCCAAGGATCTGGTCGACCGCGCCGTCACCGCGGAACGCACCGAGCTGCCGGCGATGGTGGCCTTGCCGGCGGCGCTGCCGTCGTCGGTGTTGGAGCGGCGCCCCGACATCGGCGCAGCCGAAGCGGCGCTCAATGCTTCGGCGGCTGACATCGGTGTGGCGCGCGCGATGATGTTTCCGAGCATCAGCCTGACCGGCGCATTCGGCTCCGTCAGCCCCGAGCTGAGCGATCTGTTCACCAAGCCGGCCGAAGCATGGTCGGGCGTGGGCGGCTTGTTGCAGCCCATCTTCCAGGGCGGACGCCTGCGAGCCAATGTGTCACGCGCCAAGGCGGTTCGCGAGCAGCGCAAGGCGGAGTACGCGCGGACGGTTCAGGGTGCATTCCGTGAAGTGCTCGATGCATTGCAGGGCCAGACGCTGATTGCCGGCGTAACAGATGCCAACACGCAGCAGGTAGCAGCGTTGGCGCGTGCGACCGAGCTTGCCGAGCTGCGTTACGACCAGGGCGACATCGCCTATCTGGAATTGCTCGACGTGCGTCGCGGCTTGTTCCAGGCGCAGATCGATCTGGTCGCGGCGCAGCGCGATTCGCTGCTGAATGCCGTCGATCTGGCGCTCGCCGTCGGCGGTGGGCTGGGTCCGCGGGCCGAGCCGCTTTCGGCGCGACGTTGACTGGAAACCGTCTGCGGGCAATTCGCAGGCGGATCCACTTCGATCGGCTGTCGAGGTGAACGATGACGGGACATGACTGGGTCGAAGCCGTGCTGCATTTCTGGTTCGAGGAACTGCAGCCCAGCGACTGGTTTACGAGGAACGAGCAGCTGGACGAGACCATCCGGCAGCGATTCCTGCCGCTGTACGAGCAGCTCGCGCAGCAGGTGCCTCCGGCAGTGTTGTCTGATGCGCGTGGTGTCCTTGCTGCGGTGATCGTGCTCGATCAATTTCCCCGCAACATATTCCGTGGCTCGCCACGAGCGTTCGCTACGGACGATCAGGCCTTGGTCCTGGCGGACCAGGCGATCCGCGCCTCGCTGGACCGGCAGCTCTCATCGGCACAGAGATCGTTCCTGTGCATGCCTTTTCAGCATTGCGAGGATCGTGCCACGCAGGCTCGGTCGGTCGAGCTGTTCGCGAACATCGACCCGAACGGACTCGATTACGCGCAGCGCCACAAGGACATCATTGATCGCTTCGGGCGCTTCCCGCATCGCAATGCGGTGCTCGGGCGGCCCTCCACGCCCGAGGAGATCGAGTTTATGAAGACGCACCCGGGGTTCTGACCGGAACCGATGTGTCATAAGCTGCGGCTGCTCTGGCTCGCGGCGTGGACTCGCGCTAATTTAGCGGCAGGCGCGAGTTCAACGGCACGATCAAGGGGGACATGGCATGACCGCGGATCACGCAGACCAGGCTGCCCTTCCGCGCATCGAGGTCGAAGTCGAGGACGAAGCCGCGGCCCGCCTGTCTTCCGATCCCTTCGAGATCCTGCTGGAAGCGTTGTTGCAGGTCCGGCTCGAATGCCATCTCTGGAAAGCGCATTTCATCCACCTGTCGCCGGACAGCCTGCCGCAGGGCACTTCATCGGAGTACCGCGACGTGTGGGATCTGATGCTGGCGCAATGGATTCCGCCGTATTCGCCGGAGAACTATCAGCGTTTTGCACCGCTGTTCGAGAACGCGATTCGCGACATGCGGGCGCGCTTCGATCGGTTGGGTGTCGTGTATTGCCGGGTTCTGCCGCGCGATGTCCAGCGGCGCCTGGACAAGGCAGCCCGCCAGTTGGATTTTGCCGCCGCCAGCTACAAGTGGATTCCGGCGCGCACGCACATCGAAGATCCCGCAGTGCTGTTTGCAGCCAGGTTCAAGGGTGTGATCCGGCTGCTGCGATTGATCGCCCGCGACGCGGACGAACGGCTGCGGGCGCTGGTGCCATAGCCATTCCCCATTCCCACTGAGCTGGAACGGCAGGTCCGCCAGAGCAATACTGGCGCGTGCTCGTCTACGGCGTGCCTGCCTGATCGCGGGTGTCCGCCCACAGCGGACCGCCTGCGAAGACTGGAAATTCCGCCCTGCCTGACGGAGCGATCTTGGACGCATTCTCGATTGCCACCCGGTTGACGCTGGATGACTGGCGCGCCTATCAGCGCGCCTGCGCCAGTAGGATTCCGCATGAAACATCGACGGCGCGCCTGGCACGCCTGGCCGCATTCATCGTCATTGGTGTGGGCTTCGCGTTGCTGTGCAACTGGCTGGGGCGCCCGCTGCAATTTCCTTCGATCGTTGCGGGCGTGCTGCTGGTGACCATCCCGTTCTGGCTGAGTTGGCGCTCGACCAAGCAGCGTGTCGTTCCGGACGACCCGGGGGCTTTTCTCGGCGAGCAGGCCTATGAGCTCGGCCCGACCGGGCTGCGTGTGCGCCGTCAGGGCATCGACTCGTTCGCACACTGGTCGCAGGTCAGGAGCGTTACCGTCACCCCCGAGCACCTGTTCGTCTGGATCGATCGTTTCCAGGCGTTCGTGCTGCCTCTGCGGCAACTGCCGTCGGACTCGAGCGCCGAGGCCGTGCGTCGGCAGATCGAGCAATGGAGAGGTGCTGTCGAGACACCGCAGCCGAGCGTCGCTGCGAGCGCGCTCGAATCGCCGGATGCGGCGAGTGCCGCAACGAATTGCGATCGAGACAACGAGAAGTGGGCATGGAGCGCGACGCTGATGCGTCTGCTGGCGCTGCAACGCGTTGCGGCAACCCCGTCGCACGGCCATACATTGCCGATTCTGGTCCTGTCGCTGGTGTGTATGGTGGTGTGGTTCGTGCTGGATTGGCTGGGCAACCAGCCGGATCCGGCCTTCTACATCTATGGTTTTCCCGCGATTGCCTGGTACGTGCTGATGCTGGTTGCGGTTGCAGCCGTAGCTGCGCGGCTGTCGATTCCGGCTGCGCGGTTCGGCCGAGTGCTGCTGCTGGCGCTTGCGGTGACGCCTGTCGCGCTCGTCGCGAGCTTTCTCATCGGTAGCTATCTACCCCGGCCGTGGGGTATCGCACTGGTGGGCGTGACGGTGCTGTATCTGCTGATGTACGCGGTGCGCGGACTGACGGCGATTACGGGTAACGATCAGCCGCGGGCAATAACGGCTGGTGCACTCATCGTCCTCATGTTCCTGTGGGTCGGTATCGAGCTGTACGTGGACCCGACGGTCTGGATGCAGCCGGAAGAACGAGACACCGCCTA
This sequence comes from Povalibacter sp., assembly GCA_035556415.1. Classification (GTDB taxonomy): domain Bacteria; phylum Pseudomonadota; class Gammaproteobacteria; order Steroidobacterales; family Steroidobacteraceae; genus Steroidobacter. The sequence continues at coordinate 14,497 of DATMEZ010000153.1, read as the reverse complement.
CGATCGCAGCTGGGACGAGGCGGAGTCACTGCTGTTCTCCCAGCCGCAGCGCATCGACGAAGCACTCGACGCGGTCGAGCCTTCGGACGAGCACGCGCCGGACCTGTTCTTCCTCGGCTTCGCCGGCTTCGGTGAGCAGCGGGTATTTGCCGAGGAGATCAAGCTTGCCGCGCAGGTCGTGGGCGGTCGCTACGGCTCCGCAGATCGCAGCGTGCTGCTGCTGAACGATCGTCGCGATCGCAGTGAATGGCCGCTGGCGAGCCCAACTGCATTGCGGTATGCGTTGCGCGGCATCGCCACGAAGATGAACGTCGACAAGGACGTTCTCTTCTTGTCGTTGTCGTCGCACGGTTCCGAAGACGCTTCGCTGTCGGTCACCAACGGCGCACTGATGCTGCACGATCTGACGGCGCCGGACCTGGCGCTGGCCCTGGGCGAGTCCGGAATCAAATGGCGCGTGATCGTGATCTCCGCCTGCTATTCCGGCAGCTTCATCGAGGAGCTGCGCAATCCCCAGACCATCGTCATCACTGCGTCCGCGGCAGACCGTTCATCGTTCGGCTGCGCGGACGATCGCGACCTGACGTATTTCGGCGAAGCGTTCTATCGCGACGCGTTGCCGAAGGCGCATTCGCTGCGAGCGGCGTTCGAGGCGGCCAAAGCGGAGATTGCCGTTCGCGAAAGGCGCGAACGTGTGACGCCATCGCGGCCTCAGGCGTTCTTCGGCAATGAGATCGAGAAGCGGCTGAAGGCGTTGGAGCGGCCGGTGCCCCCGCACGGCGCGCAACCGTCGTCTGCGCGCTAGGAACCGACGACTTGCCGTAGTGGTTGTATGTGAGCGCAAGGAGACTGCTCATGTACGAATTGCACTACTGGCCGACGGTTCAGGGGCGCGGCGAGTTCGTCCGCCTGGCGCTCGAGTACGCGGGGCTCGACTATGTCGATGTCGCCCGTCAGGACGAGAAGCGCGGCGGCGGCGAAGCGGCCCTGATGAAAGCCCTGCAACGCGACGACCTGCAGCGACCGCCGTTCGCGCCACCCTGGCTCAAGGCGCAGGACCTGGTCATCGGCCAGACCGCCAACATTCTGCTGTTTCTCGGCCGTCGGCACGCACTGGCGCCGCAGGACGAAGCGGGCCAGTTGTGGACTCATCAGCTGCAGCTGACCATCGCCGATCTCGTCGTCGAGGCCCATGACGTGCACCATCCGGTCGGCGCCGGCCTGTACTACGAGGATCAGCGCGTCGAGGCGGGCCGCCGCGCCAAGGAGTTTCGCGAACGGCGCATCCCGAAATTCCTCGGCTATTTCGAACGCGTGCTGGAGCGCAACCCGACCGGCGATCAGTACCTCGTCGGCGACAAGCCGACCTATGCCGATCTGTCGGCGTTCCAGATGATCGCGGGGCTGCGCTATGCTTTCCCGCGCGTGATGGCGGAGCTGGCGAAAAACTATCCGAAGCTGCTGGCCCTGCACGACCGGGTAGCTGGTGAACCGCGCATTGCGCGATATCTGCGCTCAGACAGGCGGATTCCGTTCAACGAGGAGGGCATCTTCCGGCACTACGACGAGCTGGATGCCTAGTTCGGCCCGATCGTGATCGTCTTGCTATCACGGATAGCATCGCGGGTATTGCACGTGCAATGGCCAATCTGATCGTGAGGAACGTGGACGAAAAAATCGTCGAAGCCTTGAAAGCGCGGGCTGGCAAGCTCAGCGGCTGCGCCTGAGGTGGAGCGACGGGAGCCAGCTTGATCTAATGGCGGATGCCCGGTGCCGAGGTCGTCAGCGCGCTTTGCGGAAAGTCAGGTTGATACGCAACTCCCCGGTCAGCGAATGCCGGTTCTCCGGCAACGGTGCGATGCCGTGGTAGACGAAGCGGGATGCGCCACCCCAGACCACGATATCGCCGCTCTCCAGCACGATCGGACGCGTGCGATCGTTTCTTCGCAAGCCGCCCCAGAGGAATTTCGCAGGAACGCCGAGCGATATCGAAACGATCGGCGCGGCGGCGTCGCGCTCGTCGTAATCGCGATGCAACGACAATCGAGTGCCCGGTGCGTAGCGATTGATCAGGCAGGCGTCGGGCCGAAACGATTCGTAGCCGGCGCGTTCGGCCGCTTGCGCGGCGAGTTGCCGGAACAGGTCCGGCATCGATGGCCACGGCCGTGCGGTCGTTGGATCGATGGCATCGTAGCGATAGCCGTTGCGGTCCGAGACCCAGCCCAGCTCGCCGCTGTTGGTCATCGCCACCGACATTCGATAACCGCCAGGCGTAACGAGATGGCGGAAGGGCGAGACTGCGATGATTCCCTCCACGGCATCCAGCAGGTCCCTCTCTGAGGAGTGCGCGAATCCGCGAAGAACCACAGCGCCAGGGGCAAGCTCCTCGACGCCGCTGCGTGGCGGCAGCGCCTCGAACAGGTCGGTTGGAAAAGAGGTGGAGACGGGTTTCATGGCGGGGCCGTCACGGATGTGGGCGCTGCAGCGAGTGCCCGCCGGAATCGTTACCGGGCCGAGCGGGCGGTCTTCCGCTCAGTTGCGTCGATCAGAGCTCGGGAGCGCGATCATAGGCGGATCGTTCCTAGTCCGCAGCTACCGGCGCGGAAGCGCCCCGGCTCTGGCCGGATTTCTTCAGCAGAAACAGCAGCGGCAGCATGAAGGCGTAACTCAGCGTGATCATCTTGAACACATCGAGCATGGCACCCATCTGCGATTGGATCGCCACCTGGCGCGCGACGACGGCAAGTCCGCGTGGATCGGTTGGCGAGAGGTGCAGCTGCCGCAGATATTGCGCCAACGCCTCGTGGAATACGTTGATGTGCGCGCCCAGCTCGTTCCAGATCACCTGTGTCTGGTGCGTCATGACGGTGGTCACGATGGAAATGCCAATGGCCGAGCCGATGGTGCGGATCAGGCTGTAGATACCGGCCGCTTCCGCCATCTGCGAGCGTTGCAGCGTGGCGTAGGCGATGGTGGTGAGCGGTACGAAGATCAGTCCCAGGCCGATGCCCTGCAGGAACGCCGGCAGCACGATGTTGATGGTGGTGATGTCCAGCGAATAGAAAGTCATCATCCACGAGCCGATCGCGCTGATGATTACGCCTGCGAGTACCAGCAGCCGTGCATCGATCACGCTGACCAGCCGCCCCACGGCCATCATGGTGATCGCAGTAGCAACGCCGCGCGGCGCCATGACGATGCCGGTGGTGACGATGGGGTAGCCCAGCAGCCCTTCCAGCAGGATCGGTTGCAGCACCAGGCTGCCGTACATGCCCAGCCCCATCGCGCCGATGATCAGGCAGGACATGGCGAAGTTGCGATCCTTGAAAATGTGGATGTCGAAAATGGCGTGCGCGCCGCGCTTGATGCTGTAGAACGTGAAAGATAGCAGCCCGAGCACGGCGAGCACCGCGGCAATGCGGATGTCGTTGGCATCGAACCAGTCCTGCTGGTTACCGCGATCCAGCAGGTATTGCAGGCCGGCGATGCCGAGGGTCAGCATGCCGAAGCCGCTCCAGTCCATGCGTCGTTCGCGCTTCTGCGTTTCGGGCACGAACTGCGACGCGAGAAACAGCGACAGCGCGCCCACCGGCAGGTTGATGTAGAAGGTCCAGCGCCAGCTGGCCACCTCGGTGAGCCAGCCGCCCAGCGTCGGTCCGAGCACCGGCCCGACCATGACGCCCACGCCCCAGATGGCCATGGCCTTGCCGCGTTCCTCCGGTGGAAAGGCATCCGCCATGATGGCTTGCGACAAAGGCACCAGTGCCGCACCGAACACGCCCTGCAACAGGCGGAACGCCACGATCTCGCCCAGGCCTTGGGAAATACCGCAGAGCGCGGAGGCGAGCAGGAAGCCGCCGATGCAGATCAGCAGGAAGCGCTTGCGTCCGAGCACGTCCGAGAAGTAGCCGGTGAGCGGCATGCAGATGGCCGAGGACACCAGGTAGCTGGTGAGCACCCAGCTGATCTGATCCGAGGTGGCACCGAGCTCGCCCTGCATGTGCGGCAGCGCCACGTTGACGATGGTGGTGTCGAGCACCTGGATCAGTGTCGAGGACATCACCGCCAGCGTGATCATCACGCGGTCGGCGGTCGCGACCGGCGCAGTATGTACGCCGGCAGTCGGTGCGTTTGCGCTCACGCGGGCGGGGTGACTGCGACGAGGATGCTGCACGGGAGCTTGTGCAGCAGGCTGATTTCTTCGGATTCACTCCACCAGCGGGCCAGCTTGCTGCGATACCGATAGCCGACCACCACCAGGTCGGCGCCGATGTGCTCGGCGATCTTGGGGATGTGTACCAGCGGATCGCCGTACACCAGCGAACCGTCGGTCTCGACACCGTGATCCTTGAGCCATTGCACGCCTTCGTCCAGCAGTCCCCGGGCAGTGTCCTGCTCGCAGCTCACCAGCTCCGGCGTCACGCCTTCGGGCACCGAGGTTGCAATCAGGTTGCGACAGATCGCCAGCAGGTAGGCGTGCGACTTCATCGCCATCGCCACTTCCGCGCCCTGGCGCAGCGCACGCCGGCCTTCCGCGGTGCCGTCGTAACAGAGCAGGATTTTCTGGTACATGGCGTGAACCTGAGAATTGCCGCGTCGAGCTATTTCGCACGCACGCGAACGCTTGCCGTGGTGCCGATGCGTAACGGGTAAGCGGGATCGGGGCTCAGGATGCGAATGCGCACGGGCACGCGCTGCGTCACTTTCACCCAGTTGCCGGTGGCGTTCTGTGCCGGCAACAGCGAGAACGCAGCGCCGCTGCCGCCGCTCAGGCTCTGCACCTCGCCTTCGAAGGGGTGGTCTCGATACATGTCCATGACCACTTCCGCGCGCTGGCCCGGATGCACCCGGTCGAGCTCGGTCTCCTTGAAGTTCGCATCGACCCAATACTCCTGGTCGCCGATGAGCGTGAAGAGCGGCAACTCCTTCTGCACCGTGCTGCCCGGACGCAGCGTGAAATTGGCGATCAGGCCGCTGGTGGGCGCGGTGACCTTCGTGTGCTCCAGGTCGAGCCTGGCCTGCTCCAGCTTGGCCAATGCCGCACGCACTGCGGCGTTGCCTTCGCCGGCATTGCCGAGTGCGCTCTGTGCTTTCTCCAGATTGGCCTGGGCGGCGTGCACCGCGGCGGCGGCAGTTTCGGCCTGGGTGCCGACGGTTTCGGCGTTCTGTTGAGACACCAGGTTGCGCGCCACCAGGTCACGGACGCGGCGCTCATTGGATTGGGCATTTCGCAGCTCGGCCGCACGCTGCGTGACTAACGCCTGCGCGGCGGCAACGGCTGCCGTTTCCTGCGAAGTGGATTGCCGTGCAATCTCGAGCTGCGCCTGTGCAGCTTGTACCGCCAGTTCGTACGGACGCGGATCGATTTCGAAGAGCGCATCGTCAGCTTTGACCGTCTGCTGGTCGCGGACGTGAATCGCAACGATGGGGCCGGAGACCTGCGCCGCGATCTGGACCGTATTGGCGTTCAGATAGGCGTTGTCGGTGCTGACGTAGAGCTGCGCCTGGCGCCAGTAGTGCACGCCGATCGCCGCGGCGGCGATGAGCGCCGCCGCGGTCAGGCTCCATTTGATGATCTTGCCGATCGCGAGCCTGGGTCGCGCGCTCGCTTCCGGTGCGTTGGCGGAGGTATTGCTTGCTTCCACGAGGGCCTTCTTGTTCGGCTGGGGCCGGAGCGATTCTGAGGCATCCCGGCCGTGCTCCGGTACCGGGGAGATGCCGCGTTCTGCCCTCGATGAAGAGGCTTTCAGAAAAAGATGGCGTACACGATGGCGGCGATCAGCAGCCACTTCAGCGCATAGTAGAACGGCTTGTTCCAGGCCTTGATGCGGGTGCCGAGGATGCGGATCTTGTAGACATATTCGAAGACGTGGTTCAGCACCCCGACATGCTCGCCCGGCACGTTCTCGGTGGCGGCGGCCTTGATCAGGCCGCGGCCGATGACCCGGTTGACCCAGCGGATCACCGGATTGGACAGCGGCCGCTCGATGTCGCAGAACAGGATGACGCGGGTCACGTCGGTGCGGTTCTCGGCGGTGTGGATGTAGGTCTCGTCGAACATCACCGCTTCGCCGTCCTTCCAGTAGTAGGGCTGGCCGTCGACCACGATGTTGCAGTCCGGCGAGTTCGGCGTGACCAGCCCCAGGTGGTAACGCAGCGATCCGGCGAAAGGATCGCGATGCGCGCCCAGGCGCGAGCCCGGCGGCAGTACGGTGAACATCGCAGCGTTGACCGAGGGAATGTCCGCCAGCAGTGCCGCCGTCTTCGGACACAGGGCCGCGGCCGAGGGCAGGAAGTCGCCGTACCACTTCAGGTAGAAGCGCTTCCAGCCGGTGCGGAAGAAGGAGTTGAAGCCGATGTCGTTGTGCTTTGCGGCGGCGCGGATGTAGCCCTCGTCGAACAGCTTCAGGGCCTCCTCGCGGATCGTCTGCCACTGCGCGGTGATGACCTCGAGCTCCGGGAAGCGGCGCACGTCGGCATACGGCTTGGCCGGCACCGCCGTGAACAGGTACATGAGCGTGTTGTATGGCGCCATCAGATTGGCGTGGTCGGCGACCAGTCGGGAGAACTTGTGGCGCACCTTGCCCCGCAGCTGGACGTAGACGATGGTGGCGAGGAACAGGCCCAGGATGACGTTCCGGGCGGTGAAAACACTCTCGAACATGACTTCCAATCCTGGCGCTGGAGGCTCGCCTGCAGATCCGGCAACTGTACCGGAACAGCCCGCGTCGTGCGTCTCGAACTTCATGAAAACAGCATCCTGCGGCCGCTTTGAGCGGCATACATTACCGTGGTAATGTATACGAACCATGCCGATAGCCCATTCCAAATTGACCGCCCAGGGCCAGATCTCCGTGCCCGCCGAAATCCGGCGCAAGCTGGGGATCGGCCCGGGCTCGTTGCTGGAATGGCACGAGGACGGTGAACAAGTCATAGTGCGACGGGCCGGCCGCTACTCGTCGCAGGAAGTACACCAAGCGCTGTTCCCCGCGCCGCCGCCTGCGGCCGAGCCGCTGGATCGCAAGGCCGCGATCCGTAAGTACATGAAGAGAAAACATACACGGAAGTAGCTGATGCGAGCAGTCGATACCAACATCCTCGTGCGCCTGCTGGTGCGTGACGATGCCCGGCAGGTGCAGGCCGCGGAGGAGTTCGTGGGGCGCGGCGCTTGGGTATCGCATCTGGTCCTGGCCGAGACGCTTTGGGTGCTGGATGCCGTTTTCGAGCTGACGCCGGACCGGATCGCCACGGCGGTGGAGATGCTGCTGCAGCACCGTGACCTGACCATCCAGGATTCCGAGGTCGTTGCCGCCGCGCTGAGTCGTTTCCGCGAACGTCCGAAGCTGGGATTCTCCGATTGTCTGGTCCTGGAGGTTGCGCGCAAAGCCGGCCACCTGCCGCTCGGGACGTTCGATCGCGACCTGGCAAAGACCGACGGCGCGCAGCGCCTGTAGCGGAATCATTTCCCGCAGGTTTGATCTATGCTCCGGTGCGCCGTCGGCGCATTGCGCTCTTCATTGCTCGAGTAATACGTAAGTGGCTTCAAGAACAAGAAGATTCTGGTTGCTGGGGGCGGTGATTCTGGCGGGCGCCGTGCTCGGGCAGTCCGTGCTGGGTGGCGGCAGCAAGGACTGGCGGACGGCAAGTCGCGAGCCCGCCGGCCTGGCGCCCGATCCCGCAACGACGCCTGAAGCCGTGGTGCAGGTCTATTCGGCACGTGCCGTCGGCTGGCGCGGCAAGTTCGGCGTGCATACCTGGATTGCCGCGAAGCGCACCGACGCCGAGAAATTCACCGTCTACGAAGTCATTGGCTATCGGCTGCGGCGTACCGGCACCTCGGTCGTGGTGCATGAGCGTGCCGCCGACGGCTATTGGTTCGGCAATCGTCCCGAATTGCTGAGCGACGTGCGCGGCGCCGGTGTGGATGAACTCATCACACGGATCGAAGCCGCGGTACAGCGATATCCATATGCACAGACGTATCGCGTCTGGCCCGGACCGAACTCGAACACGTTCACCGCATTCGTGCTGCGTGACGTGCCTGAGCTGCGCGTGGATCTGCCGCCGACGGCGATCGGCAAGGACTACCTGGGCCTCGCCTCGGTCGGCAAGACCCCGAGCGGCACCGGGGCGCAGTTCAGCCTGTTCGGCGCGGCCGGCATCCTGGCCGGCGCCGAAGAAGGACTGGAACTGAACCTGCTGGGCCTGACGTTCGGCGTCGATCCGGCCAGCCTGTCCATCAAGCTGCCGTTGATCGGTCGCCTCGGTCCGGGCGGCGATGCCGAGCCGGTGATTCTGGGTGGGCCAGCGGATCCGCCGGCCGGCACGATTGCCGCCGGCGCTGCCGACTGATTTCAGGAGTGTGCAAGTTAGTTTAACTAAACCCTACCCCCAGAATGTTTCGCCGCCAGCGTATCGGCGTGGTCGATGCCGGCTGGTTGCGCAGCTGCTCCAGGTCGAGCAGCTCGCGTACGAACGCGAGCAGTGATTGCGATTGCATGCTCGGATTACAATTACCCGCCAACCAATCCATCCCTCCGATCCCTTTGCAAGGCAAGACCTCGATGTCGCGATCTGCACCTGCGGTCAGCGCTGACGCTCTGACTTCGGTTTTACGTATCCAGCTGCCTGCTGGGGACGTTTGCCCATGAGCCTGGGAGACACCACCCGCCACCTACGGCGTACCGAATATCTCGAAATGCCGTGGCGTAACGGCGGTGGCGTGACGTTCGAGATTGCGCGCGCGCCGCGCGCCGGCGACGAGTTCGACTGGCGTCTGAGTCTGGCGTTGATCGAGCGCGGCGGGCCGTTCTCCAGCTTCGCCGGATATCGCCGTGCCATCGCGCTGGTGAGCGGTTCGGGCTGTGTCCTGCACGGCATCGAAGCGCAGCCAGTGCCGTTGCGTGAACCGGGCGATATCGCGCTGTTTTCCGGCGGCGCGGCGGTTACGTGCGATCTGATCGCCGGGGCCAGCTGCGACCTGAACCTGATGGTGCGTGAGCCCGGATCGGTCGTTGCGGCCCGGCATGTGACGCTGGCTGCGAACGGCGTCGAGCCATTGCTCGCGGACTGCGACAACGCGGTGTTCTGTCTCGAAGGTGAGGCCGAATGCATCGAGCCGGGGAGCGGCCGAAAGATTGCGCTCGGACTGCACGATACCTTCATCGTGTCTGCAGCCGGCGCCCGCAACTGGCAGGCGAGGGCCGGCGGGTCCGGCGCACGGCTGTTGACCTTCGCCTGGCGAAATGCAGGAAAGACCTGACCCTAGCAACGAATCCTGCCGGATTGATCGCGCCGCTGGCGCACTCGATGATGGACTGTCATGAACACCACGGCTGAAGCCCAACAACAACCGGTAACGACGGCGTTCACAGTGCTGGGCGCGCTGAGCTTCTGCCACCTGCTCAACGACATGATGCAGTCGTTGCTGCCCTCGATGTATCCGATACTCAAGGACGGGCTGCGGCTGGACTTCGGCCAGATCGGCCTGATCACGCTGGTGTACCAGCTGACGGCTTCGCTGTTCCAGCCGCTGATCGGCCTGTACACGGATCGCCGGCCGATGCCGTATGCGCTGGCCTATGGTATGGGCTTCACGCTGGTGGGTTTGCTGATGCTGTCGGCCGCGAGCAATTTCGCGATGCTGCTGGCGGCAGCGGCCACCATCGGCATCGGCTCCTCGGTGTTTCATCCGGAGTCGTCGCGGCTGGCACGTCTTGCATCGGGCGGGCGGCACGGCCTGGCGCAGTCGTTGTTCCAGGTCGGCGGCAATGCCGGGTCGGCGATCGGTCCGCTGGCCGCGGCCTTCATCGTGCTGCCGAACGGGCAGGGCAGCGTCGCGTGGTTCGCGCTGCTGGCGCTGCTCGGTATCGTGCTGCTGTCGAAGATCGGCGCGTGGTACAGCCGGCACGCCGAGCGGCGGGCAAAAGCACGCAGGACGGCTGCGCCGGTCGAGCCGCTGAGTCGTGGCAAGGTGGTCGGCGCGCTGGCGATTCTGGTGGCGCTGATTTTCTCCAAGTATTTCTACCTGGCCAGTCTCACCAGCTACTACACCTTCTATCTGATCGACCGCTTCCATGTGTCGGTGTGGAGCTCGCAGGTCCACCTGTTCGTGTTTCTCGCCTCGGTGGCGGTCGGCACCATTCTCGGTGGGCCGATCGGCGATCGCTTCGGCCGCAAGTACGTCATCTGGTTCTCGATTCTCGGCGTGCTGCCGTTCACGCTGATCCTGCCGCATGCCAACCTGTTCTGGACCGGCGTACTGAGCGTGCCCATCGGCCTGATTCTCGCTTCGGCGTTCGCGGCGATCCTGGTTTATGCGCAGGATCTGGTGCCGGGCAAGGTCGGCATGATCTCGGGGCTGTTCTTCGGTTTCGCCTTCGGCATGGGCGGCCTGGGCGCGGCGGTACTCGGTCACCTGGCCGATGTCACCAGCGTCGAGTACGTCTACAACCTGTGCGCGTATCTGCCTGTCATTGGCGTGCTCGCGGCTTTCCTGCCCGATCGCCGGTCGGCCCACTGACCGGCGTTCCGTAGCGCCGCCCGGAAGCAGACCTAGGGCAGCGCTTTCAGCATCCGCCGCAGCGCGAAGTGCCGGTAGCTGGCCAGCATCAGCGCCTCGATCTCGTTCCAGTCGGCGTGGTCGCTCACGTCCAGCGAGATCCAGCCGTTGTGGCCCATGTAGGCCGGAATCCGGTAGCGTTCGTCGCCCGTCAGCAGCGCCTGCTGATCGATGCCGACCCAGAACGTCAGCACCAGCGTGTCGCGGTGGCCGGCCCAGGCAAAGGCCTTCTTGCCGACCCGCCACACCAGCATGCCGAACGATTTACCCTCGGTGGTTTCCGGCAGCGCCAGGCACAGGCTTCTCAGCTTCTTCAGCACGGATTGCGCGCGTTTCGACTGCAGCGGGTCGATCTGCGCCGCTGTCAGGGTCTTGCCGGGCGGTTTGATCTCGATGGTCTTGCCGATCGTGGCCGAGAGTGTGCGGGGCGCGACCTTTTCGTAGGCTTCGCGCACCAGCTTCGCCACTCGTTTCCACGAGATGCCTTGGTCCAGATGTACGCCGAGCCAGCCGCGCGGGCCGACGTAGGGCGGCACGAAGAAATGTTTCGGCTCGGCCTGGGTGTACAGCGATTGTGCGCCGTCCGGTGCGTTCAGCCAGAGTGCGACACGACCGTCGCCGTGATGATTGATCCAGTAGCTGGCGAACGTTTTGCCGCGGACGCGGAAGTTGGGTGAGCCGTGCGACAGACATTCCTCGGCTTCGGGCAGCCAAAGGCAGACTTCACGCACCGCTTCGTTGATATCCTTCGCCACGGCAAATGAGGCTAGCCCGTCGTAAATGCACTGGCAAGCTGCCGGTGTTCCTTCTCTTGATTAGGACCAATGCATGAATGACGACGCCGTTGAACGAATCGAGCTCAAGCTCGCCTTCATGGAACGTGCCGCCCAGGAACTGAGCGACGTGGTCTATCGGCAGCAACAGGAGCTGGAAGCGCTGCGCACGCAGGTCGCAGCGCTTGCCAGCCGGATTGACGCGATCAGGTCGGAGCCGCGCGAATACTCCGCCGAAGAGGAACGGCCGCCGCACTACTAGGGGTGGCCCGGAACGCGCCTCATCCCTTGCTGCGCTTCTGCACCTTGTCGATCACGCGCGAGCGCAGCGACACGTCGGTGGTCATGAGGTCGGCAATGCGGTTGAACTCTTCCACCTGCAGTCCCGAGCGCTCGACCGCGGCGATCATCTGCTTCTCGGCGTTGGCCCTCACCTCGCTCACCTTGGCGGCGTCCGTGGTCGCGTTCAGCTCCTGCGCAGCCTGCGCCTGGATCGCCTGCACCTCCACGTAGGCATTGGCGAACTGATGCACCTTGGTGTCGTCGATCTGGGCCGTGGGTGCTTCGGATTGCGGCGTGGTCATGTCAGGAGGCATCTGCTCGGGCGTCTGCTGCGGCATGGGGCCGGAATCCTGCTGCGGCGTTTGTGCATGCAGCGCTGGCGTTGCGGCGAGCAGTCCGGCAGCGAGCAATGCAGTATGCAGATTGAATCTGATAGGGGTCATCGGAAATCTCCATTCGTCGGCCAGTGTGAGATGGAACGAAACGACGCGTGGCGTCTGCAGCGTTCACAAATCGCAATAGCCGAGTGAGAAGCAGAGTTCCGATTTTTTGCCGCGTTCCCTGCCGCGTGGTCGTTTCGTTCACAGCGATTCAGCGCAATCGCTGACGTGGCCAGCGCACTGGTCTGCAGATGGCGACAGTGATCGATCAGTCCGTGGATTTGGCAACAGGTCGGACCATCGTGTCCAGCAGGTGCTGCAGCGCCGCCGCGGGTTCCTGGCAGCGACCCAGATGGACCGGCGAGGTCTGGATGATCGTGCTGCGCGGCGCGACCAGCCAGTGAAAGCGTTCTCGTTGTGAGAGCTGTCCGATGGTTCCGGCATGCGGGCCGCCGAGGCAGATCATGGGAATGCTGGCGAGGTTGGCGCGGATCGCCTCAATGTCCAGCGTCGGATCGAGCGCCAGCAGGCGCGCCTCATCGAGCTCGATGCGCGCTTCGAGGAATTGCCGGGCCGGGCACGACAGGATGACGCCGACGTTGACGAACTCCTGTCGCTCGACTCGCGGCACGACGCGCACGATGGCGTAGTCATACGGACTATGCACGCAGCGCCTCCTCGACGAATGCTTGCGGTACTTCCAGCCGCCGCGTCAGGTACTCGACGTATGCGTCGCGATACTGCTGGGGGGAACTGAAGAACGTATCGCTGGCGAGCCAGGTGTCCGGGATCAGCGCCACGATGTTGCGGATCACTTCAGCCGTGATGCGTTCGCTCAGGATGGGAGCCACTTTGCCGAGGTCATGGGCAAACGGCAGCAAGACGTGATCCTTCAGGCGAGGGAAGGGATCGCGGCTGCGCTCCAGGTAGCGTTCCCAGGAATGATGGAAGTACAGCGCGGCGCCGTGATCGATCAGCCACAGCTGCCGATGCCACATGAGCATGTTGGTATTGCGTGCGGTGCGATCCACGTTGGTGACGAAGGCATCGAACCAGACGATGGACGATGCCAGTGTCGAATCCGGTTGCCACACCACTGGATCGAAGGTCACCGAGCCTGGAAGATAATCCAAGGCGACGTTCAGTCCGGTGCTGGCCTTGATCAGTTCCTGAATCTCCGGGTCCGGCTCGGTGCGCGCCAGGTCCGCATCCAATTCCACGAAGACAATCTCAGGCACCGGCAAGCCGACGGCGCGCGCCAGCTCTCCCGCGATCAGCTCCGCGATCAGCGCCTTGGGCCCCTGGCCTGCGCCGCGGAATTTGAGCACGTACATGCCTTCGTCGCTGGCCTCGATGATGGCGGGCAGCGAGCCGCCTTCGCGCAGCGGCGTGACGTAACGGGTCGCAGTCACGGTGCGCAGCTTCGCAGGGGCAGCGTGAAGTTCTTGCATGGGCGCCGCAGCTGCGTCGCGGCCATCATTGCGGGAGTCTGGAATTTCAACCATCGATACTACTCGGCGATCCTGGCGCCATCGACGCGGAAGCGCAGCGCCTGCAGCTGCGCCTGCGAAAGATTGGTGACGCCGCTGGGGGCGGCCGTCTGCTCACCGGACTTGAGGGTGGCATTCAGCTGGATCGGATTGCCTTGCTGCACGATGCGGCCGGCGCTGTCGACCAGCACCGGCGTCACCTGGATCGCCCGCAACGGCAGCGGCGAACGATTCTGCACCACCACCAGGAGCCGTCCCTGCGCGTCGAACTGCCCGGCGGCGGCCACGTAGTTGCCGGGATTCTGCGGCAGATCCATTTTCATGTACTCGGCGGCCGCGGCCTTGCCGATGTTGCTGTTGGAGCCGGCAGCGGCCTGATAGTACTGGCGGGCCTTCGCGGCGTCGCCGCGATCGCGCGAGATGTTGCCGAGGTAGTAAGCCGCCGGTGCCGTGGGCAGCAGTTCGGCGCTCTTGGTCAGCCATTCCTCGGCCCGGGCCTTGTCACCGGCCTGCAGCTGGGCCACGCCAGCGCCCAGATACGAGCCGAAGTAGTCCGGGTTGAGCTCGATGGCTTTCCTGTAATAAGGAAGCGCCGCCTGCGGTTGCTTCTCTGCGAGCGCGATCTCTCCCAGCAGTTCCTGGAAACGGCCTTCGCGCGGCACCGCTTTGGCGGCCTCGTTCACCAGCGATTTCGCGGTGGCGAAGTCTTTCTTGCTGACCGCGGCCACTGCTTTGTCGTACTTGTCGTACGCCGGCTTCATTTTCTGCAGCTCTGCCATCTGCGCCGTATACCGCTCGGCGCCGAGATCGCCGCCGCGCCCCAGCTCCTGTGCCGTCTGCGTGTTGCGTTCGACGCGCTCGGTCGATGGCGGGTGCGAGGCGAACAGTCCTTCCATCCAGCTTTGCTGCTTGGCGCCGCCTTCTTCGGACAGTCGCACGAAGGTTTCCTGCAGCGTGACCGCGCCCCACGGGTCATAGCCCACCCGCTTCATGTACTTCATGCCGTAGAGG
>DATMEZ010000152.1:0-3450 GCA_035556415.1 Povalibacter sp. | reverse complement strand
CGCACCGCTCGTATTTTCCCGCTGCTGCCACCACCGCAGAAGAACTGCTCGCGGCCGTCGGACTCCAGCCCCGAGACGCCCGCCCCGGGCGGCATTTCGAGCTGCTCCAGTACTTCGCCGGTGCGCGGATCGATGTGCCGCAGCTCGCTCTCGTCATTTTCCCAGGTGGCGTGCCAGAGCTCGCCGTCGACCCAGGTCACGCCGGTGACGAAGCGGTTGGACTGGATGGTGCGCAGCACCGTCCCGGTCTGGGGATCGACCTGGTGGATCTTGCGCTCGCGGTACTCTCCCACCCAGAGCGTGCCTTCCGCCCACGCAAGTCCCGAGTCGCCGCCGCCGCCCGGCGCCGGAATCGTGGCGAGCACGCGGCCGGTCTGCGGGTCGATCTTCTGGATGCGCGACTCCGCGATCTGGAACAGGTACCGGCCGTCGAAGGCCGTTCCGGCATGCGCGGCCACATCGATCGAACGCCGCGTCTTGCCGTTCGCCGGATCCAGGGCATTCAACTTGTCGCCGCAGGCGAACCAGACGTCGTGGCCGTCGTAGGTAACGCCATGCACGGCGTCGACGCCCGGAAACGGACCGTACTCGCGGACGATCCTGGCTGCTGTCGGTTTCATGCGCGCATCCTGATTTCGTGAATCGAAAAGGGCCGAACGCCGCTGTGTTGCCGGCAAAGGCCCGATGTCCGTCAGGCTACTCGATCGGCAGTGGAGCGGGGAGTAACAAGGTCGTCGCGAATCCCGGGATCGGCGGAGTCAGCCAGCGACGCGCCCGCCCGCGGCCGAATGACTGCACTTTGTTCGACGCGGCAAGCGAGTCCAGCGCTCGCTGCACGGTGCGCTGGCTGGCGCCGAGTGCAAGCGCCAGGGCCGAGCTCGACCACGACTCGCCGTCGGCGAGGAGGGCCAGCACCGCCGCATGTGCGCCTTCGACAGGCCGCGCCAGCACGACGACTTCGCGCGCGCGGTGCGGCGCAAGCACGAATCCCGACGGCGTCGCGCTCACCTCGGCCAAGGTCCGAAGCATCCTGCGAAGTCGTCCGACTTCGACACGCAGGCGCGCACGATGCGACTCATCAGCGTGCTTGGTGCGGAAAGCTCGCGCGATCAGCGTGCCCCTCGGCACATCTTCGGGCCACGCTTCGGCCAGCACACGCACGAGCGTGAACAGCACCGGTCGTTTGGCGAGCGAGATGCTCTTGCCCGCGTGACGCACGGCATAGCGGCATGCGTCCACGACGAACGCTTTTGACGCCAGCAGTTTCTCGACATCGCCAAGTGCAAGCAGCTTTTCATCGCCGCGCGCAATCAGGCGTGCCGCAGGCGTAGTGAGAGTGGCGGATGCACTTTCGACTTCCGCCATCAGCGCAGGGATGCCTGCGTGACGTGCCGCTCGTTCGGCCCGGGCAATCGCGGCGCGTGCCGTGCTCGTCTGGAGGCGTCGTATCGCGATCCCTGCAACGACCAGTTCGTGGACGGCTCTCGACATGGGCGGAAAAGGTGTTGGATCGAACTCGGTGAGCACACGTTCGGCTTCGTCGAGGCGTCCGATCAGCAGCAGGCGCCGGATCCCGAGATACCGTGCATGCGCGGCGTTCACCCGGTCGCCGTGCTCTTCGAGCGTTGCCCGTGCGGCATCCAGCGCCTTTGCGGGCCAACCCAGGTCGCGGGAAACCAATGCGACCTCGGCCTCGGCGACGACGCACCTTGCGCGGGCCACGGCTTCCTTCGGACCGAAGGCACGTGCCGCACTTCGCAGGAGAGACTTGGCTCGAACGAAATCGCCGAGCTGCGCCATTGCGATGCCGCGAAGCGCCAGTGCCGGCGGGTCATCGCGCAAGGCAACCCGATTCAGCGCGCCGAGGGGGTCTCCTGCTGCGAGCGCGCGTGCTGCCGCCGTGATCAGCGAGTCCATCCGAATCCCGTCACATTTGTCACTCCCGCCCTGCCGCTTGCCGACGCTAACTTTATCCCACGGCCGATCACCGTGCTTCGCGTCGGCAAAGAGCAATAGGACGGGCTCGCTCGACGGGCGAGCGCGGCCTGTCGAGGACGGTATCGAACGACGCAACACATCGATGGAGACAGACGATGACTACACACACGACCGGAACACGCAAAGACTGGCTGGCGGCACGGCTCGATCTGCTCCAGGCAGAGAAGGAGCTGACGCGGCGCAGCGACGAACTGGCGCGGCGACGCCAGGAGCTGCCGTGGGTTCGCATCGACAAGCAGTATCGATTCGACACCGACGCGGGTAGCGCTTCGCTGCCGGATCTCTTCCAGGGACGCTCGCAGCTGCTGGTCTACCATTTCATGTTCGGCTCCGACTACAAAAAAGGCGGCTGTCCGTCCTGCTCGGCGATTGCCGACGGGTTCAACGGCTTCGCCGTCCACCTGGCCAACCACGACGTGATGCTGGCGGCGGTATCCCGCGCGCCGCTCGCGATGTTGCAGTCATACAAGCAGCGATTGGGATGGACGTTCCCCTGGGCGTCTTCGCTCGATAGCGACTTCAACTTCGACTTCAATGTCTCGCTCACCGAAGAGCAGCAGCGTGTCGGGGCCGAATACAACTACCGGCGCGAACCGGCTTGGGTGCAAAGCGGGATCGGTGACGCGCTGACCAAGCAAGGCGAAGGCCCGGTCGCGCAGATCGCGGCAACGACCGGAACCGACGTCGCCACGTACACGCGCGAGCGGCCGGGCATGAGTTCATTCGTGCTCGAAGACGGCGTCGTCTATCACACCTATTCCACTTATGCGCGCGGACTGGACGGCCTGTGGGGCATGTATCAGTGGCTCGATCGCGCGCCCAAGGGGCGCAACGAGACAGGCATCTGGTGGCGCCGTCACGACGAGTACGGCAAGCGCTGAGGGCCGCATCGTGAATGCCATCGGCGCCACCGTCGAGCGGGGGCTCTCACGCAGAATCGGCGAGCCGGCTTCCCGGCGGAGCTTCTTCGGCGTCTGCGCGCTGCTGTTCGTTCTCAGCTCGACGGTGACGATCCTGTGGTGCCGGTCCATGTCGGCCATGGATGGGATGCCGATGCCCGGCGGCTGGACCATGTCGATGGCGTGGATGCGTATGCCAGGGCAGACGTGGCTGAACGCCGCGGCCACGTTTGCCGGCATGTGGACGGTGATGATGGTCGCGATGATGCTGCCATCGCTGACGCCCATGCTGTGGCGTTATCGCCAGTCGCTCGGCGGAGCAGCTGCAGCGTATCTCGGTCGGCTGACCGCGTTGGCAGGCGTGGCTTACTGCCTGGTGTGGGCCGCGTTGGGAATGGTCGCGTTTGCGTTGGGCGTTGCGTTGACGACGGCCGAGATGCGGCTGCCGGTGCTGGCTCTCGGCGTGCCGATCGCGACCGGCGTCGTCATCGTGACCGCCGGTGCGCTGCAGTTCACTGCATGGAAGTCACGTCACCTTGCCTGCTGCCGGACG
>DATMEZ010000151.1:0-6260 GCA_035556415.1 Povalibacter sp. | reverse complement strand
TCTACCTTCGCCGCGCAGATGAAATCGTTCTCCGACAGTCCGTCGATGGCGTGCGTGCTGTATTTCATCCGGCAGTAGCCGTAGCCGACTTCCAGGTCGGGATGGTGATCCTCGGCATTGGCAACGTGCGCGCAGGCGTTGACGAAGCTCATGGTGTGATAGAAGTTCTTGAACTTCCATTCGCGGTGCAGGCTCTTGCCATCGTCGGACAGCCGCCACTGGGGATCGAGCTGTTCCATCAAGGTCTGTGCGTCGGAGCGCGTCAGCGGTGCAACGCCGCCCTCGCAGGGACGACACTTTTTCTCGGTCAACGGATTGTCGGTCGGGCTCATGGCGATGACCTCGGTGCGTAGGTCCTGGCGACGTACTCTTCGACCAGTCCCTGGAATTCCTCGGCGATGCGCTCGCCCTTGAGCGTCGGGCCCTTCTCGCCGTCGATGTAGACCGGCGCGACGGGGCGCTCGCCGGTGCCGGGCAGGCTGATGCCGATGTTGGCGTGCTTGCTTTCGCCCGGACCGTTGACGACGCAGCCCATGACGGCGACCGTCATCTCCTCGACGCCGACATAGTGTTTGCGCCACTGCGGCATCTGATGGCGCAAGTGACTCTGGATCTTCTGCGCCAGCTCCTGGAAGTAGGTCGAGGTGGTGCGGCCGCAGCCAGGGCAGGCGACCACCATGGGCATGAAGGAGCGCAGGCCCATCGTCTGCAGGATCTCCTGCGCCACGATCACTTCCTGGGTGCGATCGCCGTTGGGCTCGGGTGTGAGCGAGACGCGGATGGTGTCGCCGATGCCTTCCTGCAGCAGCACGCTCATGCCGGCGGTGGAGGCGACGATGCCTTTTGAACCCATGCCGGCTTCGGTCAGCCCCAGGTGCAGCGCATAGTCGCAACGCGCGGCCAGGTTGCGATACACCGCGATCAGGTCCTGCACGCCGCTGACCTTGCAGGAGATCACGATCCGGTCCTGCGGCAGGCCAAGCTCGATGGCGCGCTGGGCCGATTCGAGCGCCGACACGACCAGGGCTTCTCGCGTGACGTCCCGGGCGTCCTGTGGCTGCGCCAGTTTCGAGTTCTCGTCCATCAGGCGCGTCAGCAGGGCCTGATCGAGGCTGCCCCAGTTCACGCCGATGCGCACCGGCTTCTGGTTGGCGCAGGCGACTTCGATCATCTCGGCGAACTGCGGATCACGCTTGCTGCCGCGTCCGACGTTGCCAGGATTGATGCGGTACTTGGCCAGCGCCTCGGCGCAGGCCGGGTGTGCCTTGAGCAGCTTGTGGCCGTTGAAGTGGAAGTCGCCGACGATGGGCACGGTGACGCCGGCTTGCGCCAGACGGTCGCGGACGTGCGCAACCGCAGCAGCGGCTTCGTCGGTATTGACGGTGACGCGCACCAGTTCCGAGCCGGCGCGGGCCAGGGCCTTGATCTGTTGTGTGGTCGATTCGATGTCGGCGGTGTCCGTGTTGGTCATGGACTGCACGACGATGGGGGCGGCCCCGCCGACGATGACGGAACCGATACGAACGGGAATGGAGCGGCGGCGCTGGGGCATGGGTCTTGCGGGAAATGGAGCTGCTGCGACGGAGGCTCATTGTAGCCTCTTACCCGGCCATTCCAGCGCCCGGACGATCCGCTGCAGGCCGCTGCTGCAGCAAGGCCGGTCCCGAAGAAAATTCACGCGCCGCGAATAGGCTTCGGCTACCATACCGCCACCCATCGCAAGGCACGGCCGGAGAGTGTGAGGTCGGGACGGATCGTCCCCGAGTCCTTGCCGCCGAAGGCGCAACCGCCCGGAAACGCTCAGGCAAATGAACGGCGCGCCGCGCGATGACGGCAAGTCATGCTGACGGCGCGTCATCGCTCGAAGGGCTCTGGAGAGTAGCTGCGGCAACGGTGCAAACCGGGGCTGCGCTCACCGAAGGGGAGAGGCATCGCGTCGCTCGCTCGAGCCGCGCATCGATGCCGGATCTCTCAGGTCGCAGGACAGAGGGGCGCCGGAACGCTTGAATCCAAGCGGTCCGACGCTTCGATGACTTTTGCGCACTCTCGTGAACCGGAGCAATCGATGGGTCTCAATACACCTCTTTACGATGCGCATGTCGCGGCCGGCGCGCGCCTGGTCGATTTCGGCGGCTGGGACATGCCGGTCAACTACGGCTCGCAGATCGAGGAGCACCACGCGGTGCGTCGTGATGCGGGCATGTTCGACGTTTCGCACATGCTGAGCGTCGACGTGACCGGCGCCCGCGTCCGGGACTATCTGCGCCACTTGCTCGCCAACGACGTCGCCAAGCTCAAGGAGCCGGGCAGGGCGCTGTACAGCTGCATGCTCAACGAGCGCGGCGGCGTGGTGGACGATCTCATCGTCTACTTCATCGATGACGAATGGTTCCGGGTGGTGGTGAACGCCGGTACGCGGGACACGGACATCGCCTGGCTGAAGAGTCATGCCGGCGCGTTCGGCGTGGACATCAAGCCGCGCACCGATCTGGCGATGATCGCCGTGCAGGGTCCGAACGCACGCGCCAAGGCGGCAACCTTGATCGGTGAGTACGCCACCGCCGCACTCGCGCTCAAGCACTTCTCAGGCCGAGAACTCGGCCCGTATTTCATCGCGCGCACCGGGTATACCGGCGAGGACGGCTGGGAAATCATGCTGCCGGTCGGTGCTGCCGCGAAGTTCTGGGCCGACCTGAAGGCGGCCGGTGTTGCCCAATGTGGCCTTGGCGCGCGCGACACGCTGCGGCTCGAAGCCGGCATGAATCTGTACGGCAACGACATGGACGAGAACGTCTCGCCGCTGGAATCGGGCCTGACCTGGACGGTGGCCTTCGATCCGCCGGAGCGCGATTTCGTCGGCCGTGCCGCGCTCGAAGCGCTGCGCAAGAACGGTGTTCCGCGCAAGCTGGTCGGACTGGTTCTGGAAGATCGCGGCGTGCTGCGTGGTCATCAGAAAGTCGTCGCGCCCGGCGTCGGCGAAGGCGAGCTCACCAGCGGCACGTTCTCCCCGACGCTCGAACGATCCATCGGATTTGCACGTGTTCCGGCCGCGACCGGCGAGCAGGTGCAGGTCGACATCCGCGGCAAGCTGCTGGCCGCCCGCGTGGTGAAGTACCCGTTCGTCCGCAACGGCAAGGCGTTGATCTGATCGCGCCACGCCCACAGCAACTTCGATTCACAGGCTCAATACAGGTATCCGTCATGTCTTCCATCCCCAGCGATCTGAAGTATCTCGATTCCCATGAATGGGCCCGCCTGGAAAGCGACGGCAGCGTCACCATCGGCATTTCCGACCATGCACAGGGTTCGCTCGGCGACCTGGTCTTCGTCGAGGTGCCCGAAGTCGGCAGGACGCTGGCCAAGGGCGGCGCGGCCGCCGTGGTGGAATCGGTGAAGGCGGCCTCCGACGTGTACAGCCCGATTTCGGGCGAGGTCATCGCCACCAACGAAGCGCTGGGCGCCTCTCCGGAACTGGTCAACCAGGATCCCTACGGTGCCGGCTGGCTGTTCAAGCTCAAGCCGAGCAACACCGGCGAGCTGGCGCAGCTGCTGGATGCGCCGGCCTACGAGAAGGTCGTCGAAGCAGCGCATTGAGCGGCCGATACGCCAGATGTTCGTCGCTGCCGCGCCGGCGGCAGCCCATGTGGCTGGTCCGGATGGATTCCCGCCTGCGCGGGAATGACGTTACGAGTCATTGTTCGCGGTAGAACCCAGGGCTTCCTTATGCCGTTCATTCCCCATACCGAAACCGACGTCAGGGAAATGCTGGCCGCCATCGGCGCGCCGACCATCGATGCGTTGTTCGACGAAATTCCGGCGCAGCTGCGCATCCAGTCGCTCGCGGGAATTCCCGAAGCGCTGACCGAGATGGAGATCGGACGACTGATGCAGGAGCGTGCGCAGCGCGACGGCCGGCCGCTCAACTTCATCGGCGCCGGTGCTTACGAGCACCACATCCCGGCCGCCGTCTGGGCCATCGTGACGCGCGGCGAGTTCTACAGCGCCTACACGCCGTACCAGGCCGAAGCGAGCCAGGGCACGCTGCAGCTGCTGTACGAGTACCAGACCATGATGGCGAGCCTGACGGGGATGCAGGTATCGAATGCCTCGCTGTACGACGGTGGTTCCGCGCTGGCCGAGGCCAGCCTGATGGCGGTGCGTGCGCATCGCAAATCCAGGTCGGCGCGCATCCTGGTGCCGGCGGCGGTGAATCCGACGTACCTGCAGGTGGCGCTCGCCATCGCCGAAGGCCAGAAGCTCAACTTCGACGTGCTGCCGTACGAGCCGGGAGTCGGCACCACGCCCTCGGCCTCGCTCGACAGCTTCCGCGGACAGGACATCACGGCAGTGGTGATCCAGCAGCCGAACTTCTTCGGCCTGCTCGAAGACGTAGACGCCATTACCGACTGGGCACATGCCAACGGCGCGCTGGTCATCGCGGTGGTCAACCCGCTGTCGCTGGCGATCCTGAAGCCACCGGGCGAGTGGGGCGCAAAAGGCGTCGACATCGTGGTCGGCGAGGGTCAGCCGCTGGGCGTGCCGCTGTCTTCGGGCGGACCGTACTTCGGTTTCATGACCACGCGCATGGAACACGTGCGCCAGATGCCGGGCCGCATCATCGGACGCACTGTCGATCTGGACGGCAAGCCCGGCTTCACGCTGACGTTGCAGGCGCGCGAGCAGCACATTCGCCGCAGCAAGGCGACGTCCAACATCTGTACCAACCAGGGCCTGCTGGTGACGGCGGCAACCATTCACATGTCGCTGCTCGGTGCGACTGGCCTGGAGCGCGTCGCCGCGACCTGTCAGCAACGCACGCGCGAGCTGATCGGTGAGCTGACCAAGATCAAGGGCGTGAAGCTGGCCTTCGACGGACCTCGTTTCCACGAGGCGGTACTGCAGCTGGATCGCAATGTCGGTGAAGTGCTCGAAGCGCTGGCTCGGCGCGGCATCATCGGCGGCTACGACCTGTCGCGGCAGTATCCCGAGCTCGGCAATGCGCTGCTGGTCTGCGCCACCGAAACGCGCACCAGCGAAGACATCGCGGCCTACGCCAAAGCACTGAACGAAGTGATGTAATCATGCGTGAACCCCTGATTTTCCAGCACTCCCGTCCGGGTCGCAGCGCCGCCGGCCAGTATCCGCACGAGGCGACGCCGGACGTCCCGCCGTCGCTGCGTCGCAAGCAGCCGGCTGCGCTCCCGCAAGTTTCCGAGCTGCAGGCCGTGCGCCATTTCACGCGGCTGTCGCAGCTCAACTTCTCCATCGACACGCATTTCTACCCGCTGGGTTCGTGCACGATGAAGTACAACCCGCGCGCGTGTAACCAGTTCGCGATGCTGCCGGAGTTCCTCTCGCGTCATCCGCTCGGCCCGCAGTCGGCCGGGCAGGGCTTCCTGGCATGCATGTACGAATTGCAGGAAATGCTCAAGGAAGTGACGGGCATGAAGGGCGTGTCGCTCACGCCGATGGCCGGCGCGCAGGGTGAATTCGCCGGCGTGGCGATGATCCGTGCGTATCACCAGGCGCGCGGCGACCTGGAGCGGACCGAGATCATCGTTCCCGACGCGGCTCACGGCACCAATCCGGCGACCGCGACCATGTGCGGCTGCACGGTGATCGAAGTGCCGTCGCTGCCGAACGGCGACATCGATCTGGAAGCGTTGCAGCAGGCCGTGGGTCCGAAGACCGCCGGCATCATGCTGACCAATCCGTCCACGCTCGGCGTGTTCGAGCGGCGCATCAAGCAAGTGGCGCGCGTGGTGCACGAGGCGGGCGGCCTGCTGTATTACGACGGCGCCAATCTCAACGCCATCCTGGGCAAGGTGCGCCCTGGCGACATGGGTTTCGACGTCATCCACATGAACCTGCACAAGACCTTCTCGACCCCGCACGGCGGCGGCGGACCGGGCTCGGGTGCAGTGGGCGTCGGCCAGCGGCTGCTGCCGTTCATGCCGATCCCGCTGGTCGGCAAGGACGGCGATGAGTATCGCTGGCTGGACGAACGCGATCTGCCGCAAACCATCGGCCGGCTCTCGGCTTTCATGGGCAACGCCGGCGTGCTGCTGCGTGCGTACGTCTACATGCGGATGCTGGGCCGCGACGGCATGCAGCGCGTCGCCGAGTATTCGGCGCTCAACGCGAACTATCTGCTGACGCGTCTGCGCCAGGCGGGATTCGAGCCGGCGTATCCGCAGCGTCGCGCCAGCCACGAATTCATCATTACCCTGAAACGCCAGGCCAGGGAACTGGGCGTGAAC
>DATMEZ010000150.1:0-30221 GCA_035556415.1 Povalibacter sp. | reverse complement strand
GACCTCCAGCCGCCGCAGGTAAGCCTGCGCGTTCTTGGGCAGATCCTCGAACGTCTTCACGCCGTAAGTGCTTTCTTTCCAGCCGGCGTGCTCTTCGTAGATAGGCTCGCAGATCGCCAGCGCTTCGGCACCGACCGGCAGGATGTCACGCCGCTCGCCGCGCACCTTGTAGCCGACCGCGACCCGAACGGTGTCGAGTCCGTCGAGCACGTCGAGCTTGGTAATGCACAGCCCGGAGATGCCGTTGAGATCGACCACGCGGCGCAGCCCCGCCGCATCGAACCAGCCGCAACGACGCGGCCGGCCGGTGACCGAGCCGTACTCGTTGCCCTTGACCCGCAGGTGCTCGCCCACTTCGTCGTCCAGCTCCGTCGGGAACGGACCGCTGCCGACGCGCGTGGCATACGCTTTGGCGACACCGAGCACATAGTGCAGATGCTGCGGCCCGATGCCGACACCCGCACAGGCCTGCCCGGCCAGGCAGTTGCTGGAGGTAACGAAGGGGTACGTGCCGTGGTCGACATCGAGAAGCGCCGCCTGCGCGCCTTCGAACAGCAACCGCTTGCCGGCACGGATCATCGCGTTCACTTCCGCCGAAACATCGGCAACCATCGGCTGCAACTGCTCGGCGAACAGCAAGGCTTCGTCCAGCGTCTTCTGGAAATCGATGGTGGGCGCCTTGAAGTAACTGCGCAGCACGAAATTGTGATAGTCGAGCACTTCGCCGAGCTTGGCGGCGAAGCGTTCGCGCGCGAACAGGTCCTGCACGCGAATCGCCCGGCGCGCGACCTTGTCCTCGTAAGCCGGACCGATGCCGCGGCCGGTGGTGCCGATCTTGGACGTGCCCATGGCCGCTTCGCGCGCCTGATCTAGCGCGATGTGATGCGGCAGGATCAGCGGGCAGGCCTCCGAGATCCGCAGGCGCTTGGGCACATCGATGCCGCCGCGCTGCAACTCACCGATCTCGTCGAACAGCGCCTTGGGCGAGAGCACCACGCCGTTGCCGATGAAACAGGTCACGCCCTCGTGCAGGATGCCCGAAGGAATCAAGCGCAGAATGGTCTTTCTGCCGTTGATGACCAGCGTGTGACCGGCGTTGTGCCCGCCCTGGAAGCGCACCACGCCCGCCACCCGGTCGGTCAGCAGATCGACGATCTTGCCCTTGCCCTCGTCGCCCCACTGGGCACCGATGACAACCACGTTCTTGTTCACGAGAAATGCACCTCTAGGAGCGCACGAAGTAAAGCAGGATCAGACCTGAAGCCATGCTTGCGAGGCCCCAGATCCGCAATTGATGGTCGTTGAGACCCGAGAACGCCAGCATGAAGCGCTTCATCGCCTGCGGGCTGACGAACGGCAGGATGCCTTCCAGCACCAGGTACAGCGCCAACGCCGCCAGCAGATCCGTCCAGTTCATGAACGCACTTCCGCCGGCGGCGCACGAGCCCTTCAGCGCTTGCCGGACCGGTTCAGGTACTTGAAGAACTCGCTGTCCGGCGAGATCACTAGCACGTCGCTGTCGGTGCCTATGGCCTCGCGATAGGCCTGCAGGCTGCGATAGAACGAATAGAACTCCGCGTTGCGCGAATACGCGCGCGCATAGATCTCAGCCGCCTTGGCATCGCCCTCGCCGCGGAAGATTTCCGACTCGCGATAAGCCTCGGCGAGGATCTCGGTGCGCTGGCGGTCCGCCTCGGAACGCAGCTTCTCGCCGTTCTCGTCACCCTCGGCGCGCAGCCGCTTGGCCTGGCGGTCGAAGTCCTGCCGCATGCGGTTGAACACCGACTCGCTCACTTCCTCGGGCAGATCGATCTTCTTCACACGCACGTCCACCAGCATCACCCCCAGCCCGCGCGTGCTGGCGTCGGCGATCTTGAGGATCTCGCCGGTGAACTCGGCGCGCTCGGCGGCAACCACCTGCTGGATGGTGCGACGTGCGATCACGCCCTTGATGCCGTCCTTGACGATGCTGCCCAGACGGCCCGCCGCGATCTCCATGTCGCCGCCGGACGTCGCCTGGTAGAAGGTCGAGACATCGGAGATGCGCCACTTGAGGTAGAAGTCGATGCGCAGGATCTTGCCTTCGCTGGTCAGGAACTGCTCCGAGGGGTAGTTGCGGGTAATCACCCGCTTGTCGAACTTCTGCACGTTGTTGACCATCGGCAGCATGAAGTGCAGGCCCGGCGCGTAGTCGGCCCGCACGATCTCGCCGAAACGGAACTTGATGGCAAGCTCGGTCTCACGCACGCTGAAGGCCGACAGGGCGACCAGGAACACTACGGCCGCCACTGCGACCAGGCCCAGAAATGCTCGGTTCGCCATCAGCGTGACCCTCGCGAGCGGCGATCGCCGGTCGTTGAACTGGAAGAACTGGGCGACGCACGCTCGACGGTCGTGGTGTCGTCCGCCGCATCGATGCGCACCCGCCGACTCTGCTCCAGCAGCTTGTCGATCGGCAGGTACAGCAGGTTGCCGCTGCCCCCCTTGGTGTCCAGCACCACTTTCTTGCTGGAGGCGAGCACGGTCTCGAGCGTCTCGATGTACAGGCGCTCACGCGTCACCGCCGGTGCGCTCTCGTATTCGGCAAGGACCTTCAGGAAACGCTGCGATTCACCCTCGGCGTCCGC
This sequence comes from Povalibacter sp., assembly GCA_035556415.1. Taxonomy (GTDB): domain Bacteria; phylum Pseudomonadota; class Gammaproteobacteria; order Steroidobacterales; family Steroidobacteraceae; genus Steroidobacter. Next base: position 27,594 of record DATMEZ010000150.1, on the reverse strand, counting down.
CATCTTGCGTGCACGATAGGCCTGCGCATCCTGGAGCTGGCGGACCGCCGCACCGCGGGCACGAGGAATGATGTCGTTGGCATACGCCTGTGCTTCCAGTGAGAAGCGGTCGCGGTCCTCGCGCGCCTTGATGGCGTCGGCCTGCGCCGGTGCGACTTCGTTCGGCACCTTCACGTCCTGCAGGTTGACCGAGGTCACCTCGATGCCGGTCTTGTAGGCATCGATGGTGCGCTGGATCAGCTCCTTGGTGCGCACCACGATGTCGAGACGGCCCGACTCGAGCACGTAGTCGAGCTTGCTGCGGCCGACCACCTCGCGAATGGCGCTTTCCGCCACTTCCTTGAGGGTATCGTCCGGACGCAGCACGTTGAAGGCGTAATCGAGCGGCACCGCACGGCGGAACTGCACTTCCATGTTGATGTCGACCAGGTTCTCGTCGGACGTGAGCATGCGCGTCTGGTCGCTGAAGCTCTCGATGGTCTGGATGTTGACCAGCTGGCGCGTCTCGATCGGCCAGGGCAGATGCCAGCGCAGGCCGGGCATGGTGGTGGCAACGTGCTTGCCGAAGCGCAGCACGATGCCGCGCTCGGCCGCATCGACCGTGTACAGGCCGGTGAAGGCCCACACGACGACCAGCACCGCCGCGATGCCGCCCAGGCCGAAGCCGCGGATCGGACCGGGCGTGCCGATGCCGCGCGGACCGCCGCCGCCACCGCCGAACAGCGCGGACAGCCGCCGCTGCAGATTGCGCACCACTTCATCCAGGTCGGGTGGACCCTGCTCAGGCTTGTTGCCGCCGCCCCAGGGATTGCGCTTGCCGCCGGGGTTGCCGCCGGATTCGTTCCAGGCCATAGAGAAGCTCGATTCGTAAAGGAAAAAAATCAGCCGACCACACGGGTCGGGACGCGGGATTGTAGGAACGGCTCAGCGGGGGGGCAAGGTTCGTCGCCCCTCTCGTCCGCCGTCCACGGCAAGCTCTCGCTGCGGCACAGGTGCTCGAACGCCCGTCGCGGCATCGAGATCTCCAGTTCCGTCTCGCCGCCGGGCAACGTGCGCTCCGCGAGCACGGCGCCAGCCGCAAAAAAGCGCGCCCGCGCCCGGCCATGCGCCGGATCGAGCACGACATGTCGATGGACCAGCTCGGGCCCGAGAAAATCGCCGATAGCGTCGATCAACAGCCGCGTGCCGGCGCCGGTCTGGGCCGACAGCCACACGCGCCGCACACCGCCCTCGCCATTGGTCTCGATATGCGGCGTTTCGTTCAACAGATCCGCCTTGTTGTACACCTCGATCTGCGGCAGATCTCCGGCGCCCACTTCTGTGAGCACGCGGTTGACCTGCTCGATGCGCTCATTGCGCTCCGGATCGGCGACGTCGACCACGTGCAGCAGCAAAGTCGCCTCGCGTGCTTCCTGCAACGTGGAACGGAACGCCGCGACCAGCTCGTGCGGCAGATCTCGAACGAAACCGACCGTGTCCGCCAGCAAGGCGAAGCGCGCGTCGGGCAGGTCGATCCGACGCACCGTCGGATCCAGCGTTGCGAACAACTGGTCGGCGGCGTACGCACCGGCGCCGGTCAGCCGATTGAACAGCGTCGACTTGCCGGCGTTGGTGTATCCCACCAATGCGACAGTCGGAATCTCCGCGCGCTTGCGCTCGCGTCGCGTGGTCTCGCGCTGGGTCAACACTTTCTCGAGCCGCGCATTCAGCGTCTTGATGCGATTACCCAGCAGCCGCCGGTCGGTTTCCAGCTGCGTTTCGCCGGGACCGCGCAGGCCGATACCACCCTTCTGCCGTTCCAAGTGAGTCCAGCCACGGACCAGGCGTGTCGATAAGTGACGCAGCTGCGCCAGTTCGACCTGCAGCTGACCTTCGAAACTGCGGGCACGCTGCGCGAAGATGTCGAGGATCAATCCGGTGCGGTCGAGGACTCGACACTGCAACAGCGCTTCCAGGTTGCGCTCCTGACTGGGCGACAGCGCATGGTCGAAAACGACCAGATCGGCATGGAAGGATTTGACCGCGGCCTGGATTTCTTCGGCCTTGCCGCTGCCGACATACAGACGTGGATCCGGCGCGCGCCGCGTGCCGGTGACGATACCGACCACTTGCGCGCCGGCCGAATGGGCCAGCGCTTCGAACTCGTTCAGCTCATCCTTGCTGGGCGGCTGGCCCAGACCGATGCGTACCAGGAGCGCTCGTTCACCACTGCGTGGACGTTCAAACAACAGCACACTCCGCGAATCGCAGATTCATGGGAAGGTGACCGATTCGCGTTGCACATTCCACTGCCGACGATTCACTCGCTCGGAGCAATTGCTTCCGCGCCTTCCTCTTCCGAAGTCGGGACGCGAATGCTGCGCGCAGGAACGACCGTGGAAATCGCATGCTTGTAAACCATCTGGCTTACGCTGTTCTTGAGCAACACGACGAACTGATCGAACGAATCAATCTGCCCTTGCAGCTTGATGCCGTTCACCAGGTAAATAGAGACGGGGACGCGCTCCTTGCGCAGGGTATTCAGGAACGGATCCTGTAATGATTGCCCTCTGGCCATCATTGTATCTCCTTGTTATTGCTCCGAAATTCTTGTGTATGAACGTTCCCGCCTACGCGGCTTCCGTACCGCCGGGAACCTAAGCTCACGAGCCGAATCCTCAAACTCGTTGCAGCGCCGCAGTCTAACACAGCACGACAAGGTCACCCTCGCGGTCGCGCTTCGTTTAATACGGAGGCTAGGCGATCGCACTGTGTGCACAACGACGCAACTTCGCGCTCCATGTGGGCGCTGGCGTGCGATTCAAGGGCGTCGATCCATTTCACTTCGCGATCGGCTCGCAACCAGACAAATTGACGACGCGCCAAATGACGCGTTGCCAGAATTGCGTCGGCAATGGCGCCATCCAGCGACACTTCGCCTTCCAGATGAGCCCACAACTGGCGATAACCGACCGAGCGGATCGCCGGCAGACGCGCATGCAGATTGCCGCGCTCATACAGTCGGCGCACTTCTGCGAGAAAACCCGACTGCATCATTGAGGCAAACCGCGTCTGGATCGACTGGTACAGCCTCTCCCGGTCGCTCGGCGCCCAGGCGTAGGCATGGAAGCTCAAACCAGGATCGGGGGGCGCGGTCGCCGCATGCAATTCACTCAAGCTGCGGCCCGACAGACGGAATACTTCCAGCGCTCGTTGAATTCTCTGCCCGTCATTGGGCTGGATCCGGGCAGCTGCAAGCGGATCGATCCGTTCCAGCTCGGCATGCAGCGCAGGCCAACCATGCTGCGCTGCCCGCGCATCGAGGTCCGCGCGCACGGCGGCGTCGGCCTGCGGCAATTCAGCCAATCCCTGACGCAATGCACGGAAATAGAGCATGGTGCCGCCCACCAGCAGCGGCAGCCGTCCCCGAGCATGGATGTCGTGAATGGCTTGCAGTGCATCGCGCACGAACTGGCCGGCCGAATACGCTTCGACGGGATCGAGAATGTCGACCAGGCGATGCGGGAACTTCGCCAGGACCTGCGGCGCAGGCTTGCCGGTGCCGATGTCCATGCCGCGGTACACCATCGCCGAATCGACGCTGACGATCTCCACGGGCAGCCGCCGCGCCAGAGCGATGGCCAGGTCCGTCTTGCCGGCGCCGGTCGGCCCCATGATCAACACCACGGGCTGGGTGTCCACGATCAGCGTCCGCGCAGGAACATCCGGTCCAGGTCGCTCATGCTCACGTAGGTCCAGGTCGGACGGCCGTGGTTGCACTGATCGCTGCGTACCGTGCGCTCCATCTCCCGCAGCAGCGCATTCATCTCGGGCACGGTGAGATTGCGATGCGCCCGCACCGCACCGTGACAAGCCATGGTGCCGAGCACTTCGTTCATCGCCTCCTCCACCCCACGCGTGGCGCCGTTCACGATCAGGTCGCCGCCGATCCGCGCGATCAACTCTTCGACACCGGAAGACGACAGGAATGCCGGCAAGGCCCGCACGTGCACACTCGACGGACCCGAGCGCTCCACGTCGAGCCCGACACGCGCCAGCACGGACGAGTGTTCTTCGAGCGCGTCAGCCTCGGCAGGCGACACATTGATCGACAACGGCATCAGCAACGGCTGGCTGGCGATGGCGCCCTGCTCCAGCGCCGCCTTCATGCGCTCATAGGTCGTACGCTCATGGGCAGCGTGCATGTCGACCAGGATCAACCCATCTGGCGCCTGCGAAAGGATGTAGATGCCATGCAGCTGCGCCAGTGCGAAGCCGAGCGGTGGAGCGTCCATCGCGCCTTCGTCAGCCGCGCTTTCGGCGGCGGTCACCGGCGACGAGGCTGGCATGAATGGCGGCGGCGATGCTTCCGCAACTCGCAATCCCAACGACGTCTGGCTGCGCGGCGAAGGTGCCCACGAGTGTTGAGGAAATTGCGTGGGCCCTCGCGCCGGCCACATCGGCGAAGACGTGCCCGACGACGCGCCCTGGGGCATGAACGAATCGATGCTGGTGGGGGCCGGCGCAGGCGTTGCAGCGCCCGCATACGTATCGCGCAGCGCCCGCTCGACGCTGCGGAACAGGAAATCATGGACGTGCCGCCCATCCCGGAAGCGCACTTCGAGCTTGGCGGGATGCGCATTCACGTCCACCTGCCGCGGATCGATCTCCATGAACAGCACGTACGCCGGCTGCTTGCCATGGAACATCACGTCGCGATAGCCCAGGCGAATGCCGCTGGCGACCACGCGGTCGCGCAGCGTGCGTCCGTTGAGATAGAAATGCTGCAGATCCGGCTGTGCGCGCGAATAAGTCGGCTGGCACAGCCAACCGGTGAGCTTGCAGCCCGCTGCCTCGTGTTCGACATACAACGCGTTGGCCATGAACTCGTCGCCGACAATCTGCGCAACGCGCTGCTCGCGCTCGATCTGCGTGTGAGCCGCCGGAAAGTCGAGGATCGTCTTGCGACCGGCGGACAGCGAGAAGGCGGACGTGAAGCAGGACAGCGCCAGTCGCTCGATCATGCGGGTGATGTGCTGGGTTTCAGTCCGTTCGGCGCGCAGGAATTTGCGGCGCGCGGGAACGTTGAAGAACAGATCGCGGACTTCGATCGTGGTGCCGGGCGGATGCGCCGCTGGCTCCACCGGGCTCAGGTTGCCGTTGTCGGCAGCAACGGCGTAGGCCGTGGCACTTCCCGCAGCGCGCGATGTCAGCCGCATTCGCGAAACGGACGCAATGCTCGGCAGCGCCTCGCCGCGAAATCCGAGCGTTGCCACCCGCTCCAGATCGTCGATGGTCGTAATCTTGCTGGTCGCATGTCTCGACAGGGCGAGCGCCAGCTCTTCGCGATCGATGCCCCCACCGTCGTCGCGCACGCGGCACAACTTGACGCCGCCGTCTTCGATCTCGACTTCGACGCGCTTGGCGCCCGCGTCCAGGCTGTTTTCCACCAGTTCTTTGATGACCGAGGCGGGACGCTCGACCACCTCGCCGGCGGCGATCTGGTGAATGAGCTGCTCAGGAAGGACTCGAATCGGCATGGACGCGACCGGGAATGGGAGGCCGCGAGGATACCTTAGGGACGCACTTATTTACTCGTCACTGCCGCGCGCAGAGCCTGCCACCATGCAGGCGGGCCGGGAGCCATCTGGCAGACGCCGCTTACGCCCGAGCGTTACTGCAACGCTCCGACCGTATCGGAACCGCCGCCGGCCGCGGCGATGCGACTGTCACGATCCTTGCGCAGCTGCGCGATGCGGGTGCCCGGTGGTGGATTGTCATAGAAATAGCTGCGCACGCCTGCGTGAATCGCCTCAGCCAGGCGGACCTGATGCGCAGGGCTCTTCAGCCGCGCCTCTTCGGCAGGATTGGAGATGAAGGCGGTCTCGACCAGCATCGACGGAATGTCGGGCGATTTCAGCACCAGGAAGCCCGCCTGCTTGACGCCGCGACGGGTCACGTTGCCGATCCGGTACAGCTCGTCCATCACCTTGTCGGCGGCGACCAGACTGGCGCTCATGCTGGCACCCTGCGACAGATCGAGCAGCACCGAAGCCAGCACGTCGCCCTTGTCTTCCAGCGACACGCCGCCGATCAGGTCGGCAGCGTTCTCCCGCTCCGCCAGCCAGCGCGCAGCTTCGTCCGAAGCACCCCTGGCTGAAAGCGTGTAAACGGACGAGCCGGCCACCGAGCGATCGGTGTACGAATCGGCATGGATGGAGATGAACATGTCGGCCTGCTGATCGCGCGCACGCTTGATGCGTAGACGATGGGCGAGGAAGTAATCGCCATCGCGCGTCAGCACGGCCCGCATTCCCGGTTCTTTGTCGATGCGCTCCTTGAGCCGGCGCGCGATCGCCAGCGTCACGTCCTTTTCACGGGCCCCGGAGCGCCCCAGGGCCCCGGGATCATTGCCGCCATGCCCCGCGTCGACCGCCACGATGATGTCGCGGCCCTGATTGGTCGGAGCGGACTTCACTACCGTGGGCGTGGCAGGTCGCGACGGTGCCGGCGCAGTCTTCGCCGAAGCCAGGGTGACGGATGCCGGCGCCGCGCCAGGCGTGCCGACCAGATCCACCACCAGCCGATGCCCCAGATCTCCCTGCGGCTCCACCATGAAACTGTGCGGCTTGGCCGGGCTGGACAGATCGATCACCAGGCGCAGGTCCGGACCTTGCACTCCGGCCCGCAATTGCTTGGCAAACCCCTGGCCCGCCGGCATTGCGAGGTTGCCATTCTCAAAACGCGCAGCCGCGACGTCGACGACGACACGATCCGGGTTGTGCAGGGTCAGGAGTGTGTGGCGCGCCGGACCGGAGAGATCGAACACGACCCGCGTCGCATCCGGACCGGCCCACAGGCGAACGTCTTTGATGGTGACCGAGGGAGCGGCGTGCGCGGACAAAAGCAGGCTGCAGCACAGGCTGAGCGCTATCGATAAACGGACCCAGAGGTGAGCGGTGGGCGCAGCACGTCGCATGGGTCGGTAATGTACCCCCGTGCCCAGAATAATTTCAATGCAAATTATGGGGATAGATCATTTATCTTGCGTGCCGTCACACTTCAGCAGGGCGCTCAGCAGCCGCTCACCGGCCGGTCCGCGCGCCGACAGCAGCATTTGGCGTGAATCGTTGCGTGCGGCTTCGGGATAGCGGATCGAAATGTCCAGGTCCGCCGGCGGCAATGTCCCGGCGCCGCGCTCGGGCCATTCGACCAGCAAGATCGCATCCGACGTGAGCAGATCGCGAACGCCCAGAGCCTCGACTTCCTGCGGATCGGCCAGGCGGTACAGGTCGAGATGAAAGAAGTGCCGCCCGTGCGCTTCGTAGGGCTCGATCAGCGTATACGTCGGGCTGCGCACGGCTCCAACGATGCCGACGGCATTGAGGATGCCGCCCACCAGCGTCGTTTTCCCCGCGCCCAGCTCGCCCTGGATGGCTATCACCAGCGGCTGCGCCGACGCAGCCAGCAATGCTTGGCCGAGCGCATGCCCCAGCGACCGCATCTGCGCGGCGGTGGCGACAGTCAGATTCGCTGTGTTGGATTGACGCACGTCGGCAAGTAAGTGAATAGGTCGGTAGCCAGCAGGCCGCGCTCGCCACGTCGCGCCGCCATGTCTCCGGCCATCGCGTGAACGAGAACGCCGGCACGCGCAGCGCCAGCGAGGTCCGCGGTTTGAGCGGTGATGCCTGCAATCACGCCAGTCAGCACGTCGCCCATGCCGGGCGATGCCATACCGGGGTTTCCCTGATCACAGATCGAAGGCAGCGCGCCTCGCTGCACGACCAGGGTGCCCGCTCCTTTGAGCACCACGATTCCACCATAGCGCTCGACGATTGCCTGGGCCGCGCCCAGCCGATCGTGCTGCACTTCGGCAGAGGAAATTCCAAGCAGGCGCCCCGCCTCGCCCGGATGCGGCGTGAGAATCCAGCGCTCGCTGGCACACGGCGACTGCGCGAGCAGATTCAGCGCGTCGGCGTCCACCACCGAAGGCTTGCCGCAACGAAGCGCGGCTTCGACCATCATGGCCGCCCACGGCTCCTGGCCCAGGCCGGGACCGATGGCCAGCACCTCGGCCCAGTCCAGCAGGGATTCGATCTGATCCGCGCTGTCGATGCCGCGGCAGATCAGCTCGGGGCGATCCGCAGTAATGGTTGCAACGTTCTCGGGACGGGTGGCGACCGTTACTACACCAGCACCTACACGCAATGCAGCTTCGCCGGCGAGGCGTGCCGCTCCGGCCATGCCGACGCCACCCCCAATCACCAGTACATGACCCTGCTGCCCTTTATGAGCAGTGCGTCGACGTCGCGGCAGCAATCGCGCCAGCGCGTCTTCACCGATCCGCATCGCCGACGTGTCCACGCTGGCAAGCGCCTGCGGCGGCAGATCGAGCGGATCGAACATGACGATACCGGTGCAGTCCGGCCCTTCGCCCAGATAAAAGCCCAGCTTCAGGCCGAGGAACGTCAGCGTGCGCTCGGCGTGAACGGCCGCGCCGAGAATGTGTCCGCTATCCGCATCCAACCCGCTCGGGATATCCAGCGCCAGAACCGGCGCGCCGCAATCGTTGATTGCTTCAATCCGAGCAGCCATCTGCGCATCGAGCGGCCGCGACAGGCCGATCCCGAAAATCGCATCGACCACGACTTCGGCATCATCGAGACAATCGTCAGTCCATTCCTGCGTCGTGCCGCCGGCCGCAAGCAAGTCCTGCCACGCCTGCCGCGCATCGCCTCGCAGCGACTGCGGATCGCCCAGCGCGATCACGCTTACATAAAGGCGTTGCGATTGCGCGAGGCGCGCGAGCACATAACCATCGCCGCCGTTGTTTCCCGGGCCGCACAGCACCACGATGCGCTGCGCTGCCGGCCAACAACTGCGTAAGACGGTCAACGCCGCCTCGCCGGCAGCCGTCATCAATGTGTAGCCCGCGACGTGCAGATCGTCGATGGCGTGGCGATCGAGAGCGCGTACTTGTGCAGCGGTGTGAACCGCCAACGGCAGGCTGGGCATGCTCGAAGTATACTTAAGTCCCGCGCCCCACCCCTGCTTCATGTCCGACGCTCCTTCCATCGCCAACGACGATCCGGCCGCCCTGGTCGAGCTGATCCGCACCTGGGGTCGCGAGCTCGGCTTCCAGCAGATCGGCATCGCCAGCATCGGCATCGAAGATGACGAAGAACGCCTGATGCGCTGGCTGGATCTGCGCCGCCACGGCGCGATGTCCTACATGTTGCGACATGGGCGCCGCCGCGCGCGCCCGGACGAACTCGTGCCGGGCACGATCCGGGTGATTTCGGCACGCATGGATTACATGCCGCCCGATGCGCAGCCAGCCGAATCCGTGCTGGGCAATTCCCAGCTCGGCTACGTTTCCCGCTACGCGCTCGGACGCGACTATCACAAGCTGCTGCGCCGCAGGCTCGCGCAGTTGGCGGAGAAAATCTCCGATCACTGCGCCAGCACGCAATACCGGGCTTTCGTCGACAGCGCACCGATCCTGGAAAAAGCCTTCGCCCGTGACGCCGGGCTGGGCTGGATCGGCAAGCACACCAATCTGCTCAATCGCCATGCCGGGTCATGGTTCTTTCTCGGCGAGATCCTCACCGACCTGCCATTGCCGGTGGACACGCCGGCGAGCGCGCACTGCGGCTCCTGTCGCGCCTGCATCGACGTTTGTCCGACGCAAGCCATCGTCGCGCCCTATGAGCTCGACGCGACGCGCTGCATTTCCTATCTCACCATCGAGCTGCGCGAGTCCATTCCGGTGGAATTCCGCAAGGCGATGGGCAACCGCATCTATGGGTGCGACGACTGCCAGCTCATCTGTCCCTGGAACAAGTTTTCGCACCTCGCGGTGGAGAAGGATTTCGCCGTACGACACGGCCTGGATGCGCCGCCGCTGACCGAGCTGTTCGCGTGGACCGAGGAGGAATTTCTCACCCGCACCGAAGGCAGCGCCATCCGGCGGATCGGTCATGAATGCTGGCTGCGGAACATCGCGGTTGCGCTCGGCAACGCGCCGTCATCGAACAATGTCGTGGCTGCATTGAGATCGCGCCTGGAACACCCGTCGGCGATGGTGCGCGAGCACGTCGAGTGGGCGCTCGCGCAGCACGGGGCGCTGCAAAGCTGATCCGCCGTCAGCGCGGCGATGCGGCTTTGACGTTGTCGATCAACCGTGCCCGGCCGATGCGCGCCGCCGTCAGAACCACCAACTCGGTCCCCGCGCTCGCCGGACCGAGTGTCGCGGCGTCACGAATCGAGAAGTAGTCGGGCCGGAAGCCACTGCCCTGCAACGCCGTGAAGCCCGCTTGCTCCAGTGCTTCGAAGTCGCACGCTCCGGATTCGATTGCCTGCCGTGCCCGTTCGAGCTCGGCAAAGATCTGCGGCGCCACACGGCGATCCTGTTCCGACAGATAGCGGTTGCGCGAGCTCATCGCCAGCCCGTCGGGTTCGCGCATCGTCTCCACGCCGACGATCTCCATCGGCATGCACAGATCCGTCGCGGCACGACGGATGATCATCAGCTGCTGGTAGTCCTTCTCGCCGAACAGCGCCACATCCGGTTGCACCAGGTTGAGCAGCTTGGTGACGATGGTCGCCACTCCGGTGAAATGCCCTGGGCGAAACGCGCCGCACAGAATCTCGTCCAGCCCCGGCACCTGCACCCGCGCCGACTCGACCTGGCCGCGCGGATACATCTCTTCGACCGAAGGCGTGAACAGCAGATCGGCGTTCAGCGAGCGCAGCAGCTTGTGGTCTTCATCCGGCGTGCGCGGATACGCTGCGAAATCCTCGTTCGGCCCGAACTGCAGCGGATTGACGAAGATGCTGACGATGACGCGATCGGCCAGCAGCGATGCCTGCTTCACCAGGTTGCCGTGACCGGCGTGCAGGTTGCCCATCGTGGGGACGAAAGCAATGCGCAGGCCGGCGCTGCGCCATTGATGCACGCGCTGACGCAATTCGCTCGAGCGAACCAGGGTTTCCATGCGGTCGATGACTTGAGTTCGGGAGCCGATGAATCGAGAGAGAAAACGAGCCGTTCAGAAGCAGTGCTCGGGCGCCGGATAGGTGCGAGCCTTGACCGCTTCGGTATAGGCCTTGAGCGCTTCGAGCGGACTGCCACGCCCTTCGATGAAATTCTTGGAGAACTTGGGCTTGCGGCCGGAGGTGATGTCGAGCACGTCGTACAGCACCAGGATCTGGCCGTCGGTGTCCGGACCGGCGCCGATGCCGATCACCGGCACGTGCAGCGCCCGGGTGATCTCGGCGCCGAGCTTGGCGGGAATGCATTCCAGCAGGACGATGTCGGCACCCGCACCTTCCAGCGCCTGAGCATCGCGCATCATCTGTTCGGCCGCCGCATCTTCACGGCCCTGCACACGAAAACCACCGACCTTGTGCACCGATTGCGGCTTCAGCCCCAGGTGCGCGCACACTGCGATGTCGTGGTTCGCCAGGAATTCGACGATCTCGACCTGACCGGCGCCACCTTCCAGCTTGACCATCTTGGCGCCACCCTCCTGCATCAGCCGCACTGCGTTCTCCAGCGCCTGCTCCTTGGAGGAATAGGTCATGAACGGCATGTCGGCCATGAGGAAGGGCCGGTACAGCCCCTTGGCTACGGCCCGACAGTGATAGATCACGTCGTTCAGGGTGACCGGCACGGTGGTGTCGTGCCCCTGGATCACCATCCCCAGGGAATCCCCGACCAGCACCACGTCGCAGCCGGCATCGTCCACCAAGGTGGCGAAGCTGGCGTCGTAGGCCGTCAGGCAGGCGATCTTCTCGCCTTCGGCCTTCATGCGTTCAAGCGTCGCAACGTTGACCGGGGGACGCGGCGCGTAGCGCTCTTGCAGGTGCTTGTACATCGTCAAGGGCTCATCTGTCGGATCGGGCGCCGGCGGCGGGAAAGCATGAGGGGCCGCATCGAAAAATGGCGATGCCCGCGCACGTCAAGCCCCCCAGCCGACGGGCGCAAGGATGAACGAGGGGGGTTCAAACATCAACTTTGCGCGGCCATTTGCTGCACCGGGCGCAGCAGGCGGTGGCCGACCGCAGACGAATGAATGACTGTCGACTGCGCTGCAGACATGGAGGACTTCGGCAGCCACCCTGGGTCTCCAATAAGACGAACGACTACCACCGGCGCCACGGACAGGGTGCGGCGCCGGGGTCACCCCGCTTCAATAATATGTATACCGGAGGCGGGTCCGGTTCAGTCGGCCGCGCTCTTGAGCGGGTTGTAGTAATGCCGGCCGCGGCGGATGCGGCGGATCTCGGCGAACAGTTGATCGTAGTCGCGGTCGTTGCCGACGAAATCGGCCTGCGCCGCGTTCACGATCAGCAGCGGCGAGGTGTCATAGGCATGGAAGAACCTCGCATAGGCTTCCTGGAGCTTTTCGAGGTAAGCACGGTCGATGGTCTGCTCGTAACGGATGCCGCGGCGCGCGATGCGCTCGAGCAGCACGTCGATCGGCGCCTGCAAGTAGATCACCAGGTCGGGCACCGGCGTATCGATGGCCATACGCGTATAGATCTGCTCGTACAGCCCGAACTCTTCCTCATCGAGCGTCAGGCGCGCGAACAGCCGGTCCTTGTCGAGCAGGTAGTCGGCAACGCGCACCGTGTCGAACAGATCGTGCTGACGGATGTCTTCGAGCTGGCGCGTGCGCTGAAAGAGAAAACACAACTGCGTGGGCAATGCGGCGGCGCGCGGATTACGATAGAAACGTTCGAGGAACGGATTCTCGTCCGCCTGCTCCAGGATCAGTTCGCTGCCGAAACTGCGCGCCAGCCGGCGTGCCAGGCTGGTCTTGCCCACGCCGATGGGACCTTCGACGACGATGAAGCGATGCGGTGCGGCGACGGGAGAATTCTCGGACATGGAGCTGTTCTTATGAAATAGGCGTCAGGCCCGCACGGCCGACGCGCTCTGCCAGTTCCCTGACCCGTCCGTGCCCGGGCACGAGCAAGTCCGGCGCGATATCCGCGAGAGGATACAGGACGAAGTTGCGCACCGGCACGCCGGGATGCGGGATCGTGAGATCCACCTCATTTACGCGCTCGGCGCCGAACACCGACAGATCGAAGTCGATGCGGCGGGGTCCCCAGCGCACCACCGGCGACTGCCTGCCGATTGATTTTTCCAGTTCCTTGAGCCGGACCAGCAGCTCGTGTGGGGCAAGCTGCGTCAGCAATCCGGCAGCGGCATTGACGAAGTCGGGTTGATCCTGCGGCCCCAGTGGCACGGTTCGGTACAGCCTGGAACGACAGACCAGCCGGCATCGATCCAGGCCCGCCAGCGACTCGAACGCCGCGCGGACCTGTGCCTGAGGATCATCCTGATTGCTGCCGATGGCGATGTACGCCGGCGTCCACAGCGCAGACATGGGCTCGAGCCCTTCAGCCGCTTTTGGTCGTGCGTCGACGCCTGCGCCGACGACGCCCGCTGCTCGATGCGGCAGGCTGCTGCGCTGCGCCCGGACGCTGCTCGACGCGCGCGATGCGTTCTTCGGCCGGCAACGTCTGGACTTCCGTCCACCAGTCCGCCAGCTCTTGCTCGACCTCGCCCGCCGCAGCACGCAGCAGCAGGAAATCATAGGCTGCGCGGAAACGCGGATGATCCAGAAGGCGCAGTGCACGGCGTCCCGACCGCAGCTGAAAGCGCGGCTGCAAGCTCACGACCTCACGCAAGGGCAAGGTGAACCGCTTCGGAACCGCGATACGCGACTGCTGGCGAGCCGTCACCAGCTCGCAGACATGGGTGATCTGCTGGATCTCGCTGCCTTCCTGCGGGCCGGAACGCTGGTACGCACGGCTGATCGCGGGCCAGAGCAACACCGCAAAAAGAAAGGTCGGCGTAACCGACTTCTCGGCTTTCACGCGCTCATCACTATTCGCCAGCCCCAGGCGCAACAATTTCGCCGCCGGACCGTCTGGCGACTCGGCCAATGCCACCGCCAGATCGGGGAACAGATGCTCGATCAGTCCGTATTTCTCGAGCAGCTCGAAAGTGGTCGATGCGCTGCCGGCCAGGAACAGCTTGTTGATCTCATCGAAGAGCCGCGCCGGCGGCACTCCATCGAGCATGGGTGCCAGCTTGCGAATCGGCGCGGCCGTATCCGCATCGATCTCGAACCGCAGCTTGGCGGCGAAACGCACGGCACGCAGCATTCGCACCGGATCTTCCCGGTAACGGGTCTCCGGATCGCCAATCAGACGCATGACCCGGGCACGCGCATCGGCGACGCCGCCGACGTAATCCCAGATCGAGAAATCCTCGATGTTGTAGTACAGCGCGTTGGCCGTGAAATCGCGGCGCCAGACGTCTTCTTCGATGCTGCCGTACAGGTTGTCGCGGAGAATCCGACCGCGCGCGTCGAGCACACGATGACCGCCTTCATCGACGCTATTGTCCTCATCCACCGGCGTATGCGCCGCGCGGAAGGTAGCGACTTCGATGATCTCGTAGCCAAAGCGCACGTGCGCCAAGTGGAAACGCCGGCCGATCAGCCGGCAATTGCGGAACAGCTGCTTGACCTGCTCCGGATGCGCATTGGTCGCGACATCGAAGTCCTTGGGCGCCAGCCCGAGCAGCAGATCGCGCACCGCCCCACCAACCAGGAATGCCTGGAAGCCGGCATCCTTGAGCCGGTACAGCACCTTGAGTGCACTCGGGGAGATGTTTGCCCGCGAAATCGGGTGTCCGTCCCGCGGGACGATGAGCGGCTGGTTGGCAGTACCGCCACTTTTTGTCGAATTCGAGTCGTTCAATAGCACACGCGGACTTGAGCAGTGAGAAGCGCGCCGTATAATACAGGCTGATCCGGCATTCGACCGGTCATTCCGCTCCCATCGTCTAGAGGCCTAGGACACAGCCCTCTCAAGGCTGGTACGAGGGTTCGAATCCCTCTGGGAGCGCCATCTTCTTTAGAACCAAGCACTTAGCCTTTCTCGCCGCGTGCGTGCTATTGCGGTAGCACCGCGAGAGGTTTGCGAATGGCGAGCCTTCGCTAACGGCAGAGCATCTTCTGTCTATCGCGCAGAACTACCGCCACGATGCGCGTGGCTCTTCGTCGCACCGAGATCAGTGACTCCCTGAGAACCGACGACGAGGCAGCGACCGAAGTCTCGAGACACCCAGACAACTCCGCAGGTCATCGCCTGGCGGAGCTCCACACGCACCCGGGACTACGGCTGCAGCAATTCCGCCGTTGCCTGAATATTCCTGGGTTTCTCGGCGCGCACATCCGCGATAGGGGTAGACAGCTTCACTCCCACGCTTTCGAGATAAGCAGCATTCGCGCGCTCATCCAGATACCAATCCATATTCTTCCCGACACCTTTCGGATCGTTGGGACGGTCCTCGAAATAGGTGTAGACCGGATTGCCCTTGTACGCCCACTGGAAGCGGCCATCCTCACGCTTCAGGACGGTCCAGAACCCCACGGGCTTGTCACCACTCTTCGCGCGAAGAATGGGCCACACCGCCGTACAGCCCCCGGCACACAGTGACCGACCCGCGGGTTCACCCTTGAAAATGTAGAGCGGCAGCAACTGAGGGAAGGATTTATAAACCCAGCCTCCAGTGGAGTCCTGTGACAAAGCGATGGCACCGGGATAGGACATGAGTGGATCGGAAGGATCCGCAGGCTCGGCCGCAACTCCCGCCTGAGCCCAAACAACGAATGCCGCACTGAGTGCTACGTAAAGCCTACGCATTTTCAACCTCCATCGCCCGGGGCGGGGAACGACGACTGAAGATAACACTGCTGAGGATGCGTCGCCCTCACCCTTCACTAGCTCAGTGACTTAGAGTCCAACCCCAGCAGAAGTATCCCGCACGCGCTTCTCGCACACGCAAAGAGGGGCGCAAACAGAGACTTAGCGTAGAGAATTCGCCGAAAGCCGTCTAGCGAGAGAAATCCTCTCCTTGCACTTCGCAGTGGCTCTCAGCCAGGTCGCCCATCGGCCCTGGGCCGCAACAGAATCGGCGCATAGGCCAAGAGCAGCAGCATGAATGCTGCAATCCACAGCCCACCGGCAGTCCAGATGGCCCATTCGCGATACGGGCCGAGCGACGTGGCGAAAGCCCGAGCGAGCGTGGCAGCGCCGAGTAAACCGTAGGCGAGCGCGACCTGGTTCGGTACGACCAGCGGACGCCCCGTATGGCCAAGCGATGCGCGCGTAATGACAGCAACGATCATCGTGGCGGCCGTGCCCACCGTCAGCGCATGCAGCCAATCGGCCGCCCATGAGGCGCCGGTGCTCAGAAAGACCGCCTTCAACGCGAGACCGACCGGTAGCCACAGGTAGGCGACGTGCAGAACCCAAACGATCGGTTCACGCAGCGAACGCAATCCTTGCCAGCCCGCGAGGCGCGCTAGATGCAGCACGGCGGCAATACCAGCCACGAGCGCTGCCATCCACCCCGTACCGACGAACGTATCGACGGCGACGACCAGAACCATGGCCGCGATGGTCGCGCCATCGAGCCACCGGGAGCTGCGGACTTCGCCGGAGATACCACGCCGACGCAGCGCATTGGCGGTGAACGCCGGCACGATTCGTCCACCGATCACCGTGACCAGCAGCAGCACCACGTCGATTCCGGCAAGCAGCGCCGTGCGGGCGAGCATGACGTCGCCGTGCGCCATCGAGTACAGAAACACTGCATCGGCCAACCAGATCACTCCGACGACGATGAGCAGCGGCGTGTTCCGGTTCCGGGCGCGCAGCAACGGGATTGCAATGAGCAGCGCCAATCCCGGAAGAAAGGCCAACTCTGCCGTCGCCACCACCCACGACGGAAGCCGGGCAGCACAAGCGAACGCAATCCGCCCGCAAAGCCACACGACGAAGAGCACCGCCAGCGGCCAGCCGCCAAAGCCCTTGGTGCCAGTCCAACTCGGTACCGCCGTCAGGAGAAAACCCGCGATCGCTGCAGCAATGAAGCCGAACAGCATTTCGTGCCCATGCCACAGCATCGCGGGAAAAACCGGCAGCGGCAAAACACCGCGCGTCCAGATCGACATCCATGCAACCACGGCCACGAGCGCGTACGCGAGGGCCGCGAGGAAAAACGGGCGGAAACCGTAGGAGAACAAAACGAACCGCGGCGCGCGGCTGTCCTGACGTTCTGGTGTATCCATCATCCGTCACCTTGCATCGAACCGATCTCGATGGTCTCGAAGCTGTGAGCAAGCGGCTCGCGCGCACCGAAAATCAACAGATACACCGCCGGTACGACGAGCAGCGAAAAGAGCGGCGCCGTCAGCATGCCACCGATGATCGGCGCGGCAACAGGCCGCATCACATCGACCCCGGGACCCTCGGAGATCATGAGCGGCAACAGGCCGCCGAGAATCACTGCGACGGTCATCGTCTTGGGGCGCAGGCGCAGGAGCGCACCTCGCATCACGGCTGTTCGCGTAACGCCTCGCGAGGCGGCGGCGGTGAGACCCGACAATGCCTTGGCCTCCTGATCGAGATAGAGCAGCATGACCACACAGAACTCGGCTGCGACACCGGCGAGCGCCAGAAATCCTACCGCCGTCGCGAACGACCATTGATAGCCCAGAAGGTAGGTGACCCAAGCGGCGCCGCTGGCGGCAAACGGCATGCTTCCGAGCACCAGGGCGACACGCTTCCAGCAGCGGAAGTGCCAGTACAGGATCACCGTGACAGCAAGCAGTGTGATCAGGCTGATGCCGATCAGCCGGGTCGTGGCGGACTGCAAGCGCTGGTACTGGCCGACCCAGCTCAGTGAGTAGCCCGTCTCTTGCAGACTGGCGCCCTGCAACGCTTCCTGTGCGCGTTCGAGCACACCCGCGATATCTCGATCCTCCAGATCGAGGAGCACGAATCCCACGGGGCGCGCATTCTCACTCTTGATTTCCATGGCGCCATCGACGACGCGCACGTTCGCAACCTGCGACAACGCGACAGTCGCCCCGGATGCCGTACGAATCGGCAGTCTCTCCAGGGCCTGAAGCGAATCGCGCTGCGCACGTGCAAAACGCACCACGACGGGATAGCGCTCACGCCCAACACTCAGCGTATCGATGGGCGCTCCTCCCACTGCTCCCCCGATGAGCTGAGTCACATCCGAAGCCTGAATTCCGTAGAGGCTCGCGCGCGCGCGGTCGATCTCGACTTCGAGGAATCGGCCCGAGGTAGCACGCTCGGCGAACGCCGCACGAACGCCCTCCACGCCACGTAGCACCTCCTCTGCGTGCTCGCTCAACGCCTGGATGTGCTCAAGATCAGGACCGGAGATGCGCAGCGCCAGTGGGGTCCGCACACCTGTCGCAAGCATGTCGATGCGCGTGCGGATCGGAAACCCCCACGAATTGGTAAGGCCTGCAAGCCTCACCCGCTCATCCAGGCGACGAATGAGCTCACGCGTGGAAATCTGCTCCGGCCACTGCGAGCGTGGCTTGAGCAGAATGGTGGTTTCCAGCATCGACAGCGGCGCCGGATCGGTCGCGGAGTCGCTGCGCCCCGCCTTGCCGTGAACCATGGCCACTTCCGGCATCTGCCGGATCAGATCGTCCGTAACCCGCAATATCTCTGCCGCCTCATCGAGCGAGACATCGGGAAGCGTCGTCGGCATGTACAGCAGGTCGCCCTCATCCAGGGGCGGCATGAATTCCCGGCCCATCTGCGTCAGCGGGAACAGTATCGACAGACTCACGACGGCAGCGAGCACGAGCATCGTACGCGGTCGCTCCACCACCGCTTCGAGCGTCGGGCGATAAGCGCGCATCAACCATCGGTTGAGCGGATTGCGCGCCTCGGAGGCAATCGGCCCCTTGATGAAAATCCCCATGAGTACCGGAACGAGCGTGATCGACAGCAATGCCGCCGCCGCCATCGCGTAGGTCTTGGTCAGCGCCAGCGGAGAGAACAGTTTGCCTTCCTGACCCTGCAGGAACAGCACCGGCAGGAACGACAGCGTGATCACCAGCAGCGAGAAGAACAGTGCCGGCCCCACCTCACGGGCCGTCTCCCGCACGAGCTGGACGTGCGAGGCGCCCTCCCCCTGACGCAGCTCCAGCTTTCGATGCAGCGCCTCGACCATGACGACGGCAGCATCGACCATCGCACCGATGGCAATCGCAAGACCGCCGAGAGACATGATGTTGGCCGTGACGCCCTGCCATTGGAGCAGCGCCAGCGCGCACAGCAGGCCGACGGGCAACGTCACGATGATGACGAGCGCCGAACGGACGCGCCAAAGGAAGGCACCACAGACCAATGCAACGACGACGCCCTCTTCCAACAGCCGCCAGCCAAGGGATCTCACCGCATCGTGAATGATCTTGGTGCGGTCATACGTCGTGACGAGCTCGACACCCGCCGGCAGCGCCGCACTCAGGCCCTCGATTGCCGACTTGACGCGAGCGACGACTTGATCGGCATGCTCGCCCTTGCGCATGACGACGATGCCGCTGACGACGGGGCCAGCTCCGTTCATGTCCGTGACGCCCTGCTGCGGCGCCGGCCCGTAGCTCACGTTGGCAACCTGACGCAGCCTCAGCACAGCGCCGTTGGCATCGCTGCCAATGGGGATGTCCAGCAGGTCCTCGCGCGAGCGCACCCTGGCATCCGCGGTGATCAGTACTCGCTGTCGTCCGAGTTCGACAGCGCCCCCGCCTGCCGCTTGATTGGCGTTGCGCACGGCCTGCGTGATCTGTTCGGCGGAAAGACCGAGCGCCGTGAGCCGATTCGAGTCGACTTCTATCTGCAACTGACGAGCCGCTCCTCCTACCGTGGCGACTTCGGCGACACCTTGAACGCTCTGCAGCTCAGGTTTGATCACGAACTCCTGCAACGCGCGCAGTCTGTCCGGCGCCACGTCGCCGCCCTTCGAAAGCAATGCGTACTGGAAGATCCAGCCGACACCGGATGCATCCGGGCCCAGCGAAGTCGTCGCCCCCGGCGGCAGTGCCGGAGCCAGCTGGCTGAGCCGCTCCAGCACCCGGGAGCGAACCGAGTCCGCATCGACTTCGTCGGACAGGACCACGTACACGTAGGCCTCGCCGAACATGGAAATCCCACGCACCGTGGTCGCGCCCGGCAACCCCAGCAGCGCCGTGGTGAGCGGATAGGTGAGCTGGTCTTCGACGAGCTGGGGCGGCTGCCCCGGGAAAGCCGCCCTGACGATGACCTGATTGTCCGAGAGATCCGGGAGCGCATCGAGCTTCAGACGCTGCGCTGCGAAGCCGGCAACAGCCGCAAGCACCAACGCGCCGCAGAGGATCCAGCCGCGAAAGCTCAGAGCCCAGTCGATGATGCGCTCGATCATGATGCGTGCCGCGTGCGCGCAGGAGCCGCGGCAACCTCAGTCGACATGATGCTCGTGACCGTGGTTAGAGTGATCGGGCTGATCGGTTTGGTTCGATTGATCCGAGTGACCCTCGTGGTTCGCGTGGTCGGGCTGGATTGGGTCTGAGTGCCCTGAGTGCCCTGAGTGCTCTGAATGCTCTGAATGGGCTGAGTGACCTGAATGATCCGAGGGGTCAGAGTGATCCGGCTGGACCGAGTGATCCGAGTGGCCTGAGTGGTGCGAGTGATCGGGCGACTGCATTGTCGCGAGCTCGACGTCGGCAGGCTTGCCGTGCGGCGTCGCCGCTGCGAATCTGTTCCAGGACGACTGCAGCGAGCTTTCGGCACTCAGCATGAACTGACCGTTGGCAACCACGGTCTGTCCGGCGCTCAGCCCTTCCAGCACCTCGATGCGATCGCCGCTCTCCGCACCGAGCCGCACCGGCGCCGGGCGGAAATGATTCTCCGACTCCGCCACGATCACGAAGTCCCCTCGTCCCGTGCGCAATACCGTATCCACGGGAACGGCCAGCGAACGCCTGGCCGTCATCTTGATCTCGCCATCCAGCAGCGTTCCTGGCAGGAATCGATTTGCCGTAGCCGCGAGCGGCACGCGAATTCGTGCGGTCCTCGATATCGGGTCGACCACCGCAAGCGCCGGATCGAGCGACGACGTCATCGTCGTATCTCGATCGAACGTCGAGTGCAGCTCGACCCTATCGCCGAGTCGAATCTGGCCCAGCAGATCTGGAGTAAGAATGATCTCGGCCCAGGCTGCGTGCCGGTCGGCGTAACTCACGACGAGTTCGCCAGGCCGCACGAAGGCGCCTTCGCGAGCGCCGATGCCGGTAATCACGCCGTCGTACGCAGCCAACACCGGAACCACATCCTGGACACGCCGAAACCGTTCGAGGTCATCCAGCACGGAAAGAGGAACATCCGCGGCAATCAGACGATTGCGCACCCGGAAGCGCTCGCGCGCAACGCTTGCAAGCATGAGGTCCGGCGCAGTGTTGCCGACAGTCATGCCGGACTCCCCGCCCTTCGCTGCGAGCAGTGAATCTCTGCGCGTAAGCAGATCTATGTAGTCTTTCTGTCGCTGCTGCAGCTCCGGCGAGTAGATCTCGTACAGCACCTGTCCCGCACGTACGGGCTGCCCGATTCCGGCCACCCCCAGGCGGCTGATCCAGCCTTCTACTTTGGGCGAAAGCGTCACGGCGCGACGCTCGTCAGCGACCACTTGCGCTGCCACCGCCGCGGATGGACTGAAATCGACTGGCTGAATGGAGTGCGTCACCACACCCAGGCGCGCCTGCATTTGCGGCGTGATGGAAACCGCTCCAGTGTGAGTGCTCGCAGGCTCCCCCGTCTTCTGCACGAGGTCCATTCCGCAGATGGGACATGACCCCTCATGGTCCGAGGTCACATGCAGATGCATCGGGCAATACCACCCGGCGGACTCGTCCGCATGAGCCGCATGCGTCGGCTGTTCCCGCGTTTGACGTGATTGCGCGACCAACACGGTGGCGACGGCGCTGAGCACTACCGCCGCAGCCACGAGTAAGAGTTTCAGCTTGGGTGGGGCCACGACACGCTCCGCAAAAAGGGCGGTGCAACGCACCGCCCTGCCGCTTCATCTCACGAGAATGTTGTCGCCGCGGCCCATTTTAGGATCCGCGTCCTTGGTGAACTGCAGAACCGCGATCGCGCCCGTCAGCGCCTGACGAAGCGAATGCGTAACGATGGCATTCGCACCCTCGATCGGCGAGATGATGTCGAACGCCGCGGCGTCGCCGGGCCCGACTACGTACGTCTGCAGACCGACCAGCACGTTGTTCGGGTTGCCGCTGGGATACACGCGATCCCAGATTCCCGCGATCGGATGGAACGAAGAGAACTCGTTCGCGCCGGCATTCACGAAGTGGATGCGAACACGCTCGCCCGGCTTCGCCTGCAACATGCGCGTGGCATTCGGATCGTGCACCGGGTCGTACTTGAAGATGCCGCCGTTGAACATGACGTTGGTCCACTTGTTGGCCATCATGTCGTCCTGGTTGTCCGGGTTCGGGTACAGCTCGGCCTGGATCAGCACGTATTCCCGGTCCGCCTTCGGCAGCGCATTGGCATCTTTGGGATCGACGATGATCACGCCGTACATGCCGCGCGCGATGTGCTGGATCATCGGATCGGAGCCGCAGTGGTAATAGAACGTGCCTGGATACGTCGGCGTCCAGGTGAAGCTCTTGCTCTGCCCCGGCTGGACCGACTCGAACTCGTTGAGCACGTCGACCCGCGCGGCGTGGAAATCGATCGAGTGCGAGTTCTTGTTCGCCTTGTCGTTGTTCAGCGTGAACTCGACGACGTCGCCTTCGGTGACGCGCACGACCGGCCCGGGCACCTGACCGTCGTAGGTCCAGGCCCGATACATGGTGTTCTTGTTGTCGATCGGCACGTCAACCTCGCGCGGCGTGAGCGTGATTTTGACCGTCTTCGCCTCCGCCGCCGCCGAGCCGAGCAGCGCCAGGCACAAGGCTGTTACCAGGGTCTTCAAGATTATTCTCCCGTTGGTGTGTCGTTCGTTGGAATCAGCCGGATTGCGTCTTGCTGATGAAGCGCAGGTACTTGACCAGGTCGTGGATCTGGTCGTCCGTCAACACACCGCCCCAGGTCGGCATGAGCACGGATTTGCTCACTGACAGGCCGCCGTTCTTGATGGCCTTGAACAACAGGTCATCGGGTGTGTCGCCCATCGCCTTGCTGTCGGTGTGATCGCGTGGCTTCACGGCCATGTCGCCGCTGTTGAGCCCGTTGCCATCGCGATTCACGCCATGGCACTGCACGCAGTAGGTGTCGTACAGCTTCACGGTCGCAGGCGATGGCGCCTCGTCGGCCAGGCACACGGAGGTGGCGAAGCCTGTCAGCGCAACGAAAAGCGTTCCAGTGAACCGGTTCATTGGGCACCTGCCTGTTTCAGAGTCATCAGATAGCCGGTGAGCTTCTGGATGTCGCCGTCGGTCAGCTCGAGCTTGGGCATCCAGACGTGCGGATCGAATTTCTGCGGGTCGCGGGTGTACTCGACCACGTAGTCCGGCTGCAGCCGGTCACCGGCGGTGAACAGCTCCGGTCCGGAATGCGGCGGGCCATCGGGCTTTCCCGCGTGGCAAGAGGAACAGCCGCGCAGCTTGTTGAACAGGAGCGCCGCCATCGCATTCGGCGCCGCCGGCTTGAAAGCACCCTCCTGAACGAGTCCCGCATCCGTACCGAGCGCCAGCAACGCATCCGCCACCGCGCCTGCATCCGCAGCGCCGAGCTTCATGTGCGCGGGCACCTGTCCCGGATCGATGGCATCCGTCGTTCCCGCCTCGCTCGGTTTCACCGCATTCCGGTACATGACGCCGGCCGGGCGGATGACCGTCGGCGACTGCAGCCACTGAACCAGCCAGTCCTTGTTGAACTTCACGCCGGCGTACCAGAGATCCGGCCCCTTGCGAGACCAGAGGCGATCGATGCCGGCGTCACTGGGCTTGGTGAGCGCGTGGCAGCTCGCGCATTGGCTCTGAAGAATCTCGGGACCGGATGCCGCAGTACCCAGCGTGGGCAGCAGGAACATCGTTCCGAGAAGCATCGTCAGTCGAACTCGTTGGCGTTTCATTGCAGAGTACCTCCGGCGCGCTACTGGACCGCCTGACCCTTGAATGTGTCGTTGGTGTAGATACCCGGTCCCTTCTGCAGGGAGTCCTGGTAGTAGAAGTTGGGTTTCGGCGTGCGCTTGTTCCACGGGTACCAGGAATCGTCGCTGCGGATGTCGGTGTACTCGATGACCGTCATCATTCCGCCCATGGGACGCTCGCCGTTCATGGTGTGCGAATCGACGTGGTCATGAACCATCCAGCGACCCGGGTTGTCGGCGGTGAGAATGAGGTCGTAGCGCTCGCCCGGCCCGACGACCACGGTGTCGGCCATGATCGGACTGGGCAGCGGGAAACCATCCTTGAACACGATCTGGAAGGTGTGACCGTGGATGTGGATCGCGTGAGTGAACTCGCCTGCGCCGATGAGGCGAATGCGCACCACGTCGCCCTTCTGGATGCGCAGCGGCTCGGACTCGGGGAATGCGCGGCCGTTGATGGTGAAGTAGTCGAAGACGTCGCCCGGCACGCCGCCGAAGCCCGGCTTGTCCGCCCATTTCGAGGCCCAGTCCGAGAGCATGAGCACGAAATCCTTCGTGACCTTTTTCTCGACCGGTATCGGCTTCTTCGGACGCACGATGAACGGGCCGAACATGCCGCGCATGGCGACGTGCTCGTTCACGTTCACATGGCAGTGATACCAGAACGTGCCCGAAGGCTCGGCCGTGAACTTGTACGTGAAGCTGTCGCCGGGGGCGATGCCTTCCTGGGTGACATCCGGCACGCCGTCCATCTGCCAGGTGCCGCGCTGAAACATGCCGTGCCAGTGAATGGTGTGCGGCAGCGCCGTGAGATTGTTCACCGTCACTTCGAGCTGGTCGCCCTCGTTCACGTAGAACAGAGGACCGGGCACCTGGCCCGCGAACGCGAATGCATGGAACTGCTGCTTCTCGACCAGCGTGATGCGCGTGTCCTCGACATTCATCTCGAAGACCCGTTTCTCCGCCAGCGCCTCGTTCCCCAGACACGTCGCCAACAGCAGCAACGCACCGAGCCAGACCGCCCGGCGCGATCCGGGCGTTGGTTTGCAGCTCATGCAATCTCCCCTTGTTTTTCCCATGCGAGAGCGATGACGCGAAACATACATTTCTAATACATGTTTTACAAGTACATCTTTTGACCCGTACGCCCGCGCGACACGTCGAGCTCGAATGCGAGCACTGAAAGATCTGCGTTCGAAACGCGCCGTGATCGCCTTCGGCACAGGCGTTGCGATAGCCGATGCATGCCGAAGTCACGATCGATCTTCGTGAGCTCGGCCTGGAGGCAGGGACTGTGCGAGCCATCGCTGCATCGAGAGACGATCTCAGTGATTCCGGCTGCTTCCGCACCGTGGAAAACGCCCTCGCATTCGCGAGTCGCTTGCAGTAGCCTGCAATCAGGGATTTTCGGAGTTCAAATGCACCTCACGCTGTACACCGACTACACGTTGCGGGTGATGATGTATCTGGCGGTGAAACACATCGACAGCGGTACGGCGACCATCGATGACATCGCGAGCGCCTATGCCATCTCACGCAGCAACATTACGAAGATCGTCAATGAGCTGGCTCAGAATGGCTTCATCGAGACAATCCGCGGGCGCGCTGGTGGCACGCGCCTCGCGCGACCGCCCGGCGAAATCTCCATTGGCGCTCTCGTCCGGCTTGCGGAAAAGGATTTCGGGGTCGTTGAGTGCCACGCGGCGGAAGCAGAGGTGAACTGCGCGATCATGCCGACGTGCAATCTGCGCATTACATTGAAGCGAGCAGTGGATGCGTTTCTTCGCGAGCTCGACAAGATGACGCTGGCGGACGCGATCATTTCACCGAACGTTGCCGCATCCCTGCTGCAGATTCGCCGCTCGGAGAACAAGGAAGTCACCGTCCCCATCTCGGCACTGGCTCGCCGTGCCCGGGCCTCCAGCGGATCCAAGGGATACGGAACGAAGGCGGGACGCCGGCCGAAACGCTCTGGCACCCGCAAGCTCGGATAGCCCGCTGGTTCCTCTCCCGCCTGTTACACCGCGATCCGGATCACGCCGCTCGACGACAATCGAGCCTGCGAGCGTCAGCGGGCGGCAGCACCGCGCGCTTGTGCGACTTTGGAAACAGCCGGACGGCCGATCAAGCCACGAATGAACGCGCCCGCTTCCAGCACCGCGTCGAGATCGACGCCGGTCTCGATACCCATGCCATTGAGCATGTAGACCAGATCTTCCGTCGCGAGATTGCCGGAGGCACCGCGGGCGTACGGGCAGCCGCCCAATCCACCGACCGCGCTATCCGCCACGGCAATCCCACGCTCCAGCGCAGCCAGCACGTTGGAGAGAGCCTGGCCATACGTATCATGAAAATGCACGGCCAGCTTCTCTACCGGCACACGGCTCATCACCGCATCGAGCATGCGCCATACGTGGCCGGGCGTGCCGACGCCGATGGTGTCGCCGAGCGACACTTCGTAGCACCCCATGTCGATCAGCTTTGCCGCCACGTCCGCCACCGCCGCCGGAGCAATCGCGCCCTCGTACGGACAACCCATCACACATGACACATAGCCGCGCACTGGCAGCGAATGCGCTTTCGCCAGGGTCATGACTTCCTCGAATCGCTGCAGGCTTTCAGCGATCGAACAATTGATGTTCTTGCGAGAGAACGACTCGGAAGCGGCGGCGAAGACGGCCGCCTCATCGGCGCCCGCCTGCAACGCGGCTTCCAGTCCACGTGCATTCGGCGTCAGCGCCGTGTACTTCACGCCCTTGCGGCGCGACAGCTTGGCGAATACCTCGGCGGTGCCCGCCATCTGCGGCACCCATTTCGGCGAGACGAAGCTGCCGGCTTCGATGGTGGTCAGGCCGGCGGCGCCCAGCCGGTCGATCAGCTCGACCTTGGACTCGGGCGAGACGTTGACCGCCTCGTTCTGCAGGCCGTCACGCGGCCCCACTTCGACGATGCGTACGCGCTTGACTTCGACCATGGCTCTGTCTCGACTCAAGAATCCAAAACTCAGGCGTCCGCCTCGAACTCCGCCAGCTGCACGCCCTCGACCACCTGCTCGCCGGCCGCATAGTGGATCGCCACGACGACGCCGTCCGACGGCGCCACGATGGTGTGCTCCATCTTCATGGCTTCGAGCACCAGCAGCGGCGCCCCCTTGGCGACCCGTTCCTTCGGACTCACCAGCACGGCTACGACCTTGCCCGGCATCGGCGAACGCAGACCGCCGTGACCGGCGCTGCTGTCGCTCACGATGTCGCGAGGATCGACGACCTTGAACCCATAGTGGGTGCCGTCCACGAAAATATCCAGCTGCTGCGCGTGCCGGATCACGCTCGCGGTAACGTGCACACCATCGATGTCGAAACGGAACTCGTCGCCCTCGCGCTGCCAGCTGCGCAGCACCGCCGTGTGTCCGTCCAGCTCGAGAATGCACTCCCCGGCCCGCATCGTGACGCGGACGAGCTTCGTGGTTTCTCCCAATTGCAGGCTAAGACTGCGCGCTGCGGACCCATCCATGCGCCAGCCGCTCATGGAGCGCCACGGCGAATAGCGATCTATCGCAGGCAACGGTTGCCGAGCTTCGGCGTCAGCTTCGTCCAGCGCGTAGG
>DATMEZ010000149.1:0-5298 GCA_035556415.1 Povalibacter sp. | reverse complement strand
GTGCTCGGCGTGACCGGGGCGGCCAGGTCGCGATCCAGATGCGCATAAACCGCATTGGGGATGTGGCTGGTCCGATAGGTCGCCTCGCCCGCATCCGGGCGCGCCAGATCGAACCGGCAATCGACGATGAGCCAGCGGTTGTCGCGGGTGTGGGCGGCCAGTTCGGCCGGAGTGACGAGCGTCGCGTACATGGCGGATCCATATTTTCTGCGGCAGGAGCGCCCGATTCTGAACCCGCGACCTGCTGCTCGTCACCCCATCGGGCCCTTCCGCTACAATCCGCGCCTCTTCTAAAGACTCCGGCGCGATTCTCATGGCACTCGAACTCTGGTGGGGCAGCGGCAGTCCGTACTCATGGCGTGCGCTGCTGGCGCTCGAATACAAGAAACTTCCGTACGTGTCGCACTTGGTGCATTTCGCCAAGCAGGAGCACAAGTCGCCGCAGATGCTGGAGATGAATCCGCGCGGCCGCGTGCCCGTGCTCAAGGATGGCGACTACGTGTGTTTCGAGTCGCTGGCCATTCTGCAGTACCTGGATCGCAAGTATCCGGATCGGCCGCTGCTCGGCCGCACGCCCGAAGAAGCGGGCACCATCATGCGCGTGATCTGCGAGTACCAGGCGTACGCCGAAGAGCACATCATGAAAGTGATTCGCGCCATTCTGTTTCCGAACGCGGAAGGGCACTCGGACGAGATCGTGCGCGCCATGGTGCTCATCGCCAGCGAAGCGCGCACCATCGAAAACCGGCTGTCACGGTCGTCGTGGCTGGTCGGAGAAGATTTCTCCGCGGCGGACGTAGTGATCTTCCCTGGTATACAGGCGCTGTTGCGCGCGCTGGATCGACGCGAAGCGCAGGAGTTGCGCAGTCGCTTGCTGCCGCTGGAAACGAACTATCCGGCGATTGCCGCCTGGATCGCCCGCATCGAAACGCTGCCAGGATACGAGCGCACGTATCCGCCGCACTGGCGCGAGCGCGAGAGCTGAAAATCTCGGGTCGGGACGAAGATTTCGTCGACGACCCGAGAAGCTCGCCGACTGGCGGATTTCTCTTCAATTCACGTGAAAGCGTGAATCCATCTTGCTGATGGCGTTGAACTCTCGCTGACGCGAGAGTGAGAAAAAACCGCGATTCTCCGCAGCGCCGCCATAACCTCGCCGCCGCGCGCCGCGACGCTACGGCCCGCGGGGTCGCCACCGCGGAAAAAATCAGTACACTCACCCGTCGTTTTTTTTCTGTAGTCGAGTGATCGTCATGTCCGAGCATCCTGTTCACGTGGTATTTCCCGGCCGCATCGTCATGATCGGCTGCGGCAGCATTGGCCAGGGAGTGTTGCCTCTCATTTTCCGGCACATCGGCATCACGCCGGACCGCATGACCATCGTGACGGCGGACGATATCGGCCGCGCCGAAGCCGCCGAGTACGGCGTGAAATTCGTCAAGGAGCCGCTGACGCCGGAAAACTACGTCCAGGCGCTCGGGCCGCTGCTGTCGCGCGGCGATTTCCTGCTGAACCTGTCGGTTGACGTGTCCAGCCTGGCGTTGATCAAGCTCGCGCACGAGAAAGGTGTGATGTACCTGGACACCTGCATCGAACCGTGGCCGGGCGGCTATACCGATCCGAGCGTGTCGCCGGCGCTGCGCACCAATTACGCACTGCGCGAGTCGGCGCTGGAACTGCGTCGCGAGCTCAAGAGCGGTCCGACGGCGGTGATCACGCACGGCGCCAACCCGGGTCTGGTCTCGCATTTCGTGAAGCAGGCGCTGCTGAACATCGCAGCCGACACCAAGGTCGATGCAGGCAATCCGAGCACGCGAGAGCAGTGGGCGGCGCTGTCCGACAAGCTCGGCATCAAGGTGATTCACATTGCCGAGCGTGACACGCAGGTGGCGAACGTGCCGAAGCGGCCGGGTGAGTTCGTCAACACCTGGTCGGTCGACGGTTTCGTCAGCGAAGGCGCGCAGCCGGCCGAGCTGGGCTGGGGCACGCACGAGAAGGCGCTGCCGCCGCGCGGCCAGGAGTTCGATTCCGGTCCGAAGAACGCGATCTACATGTTGCAACCGGGCGCCAGCACGCGCGTGCGCACCTGGACGCCGAAGGCCGGACATTTCCACGGCTTTCTGATCACTCACGGCGAGTCGATTTCGCTGTCGGACTTCTTCACCCATCGCAATGCCGGCAAGGTGGTGTCCCGCCCGACGGTGCACTACGCATACCATCCTTGCGACGATGCAGTGCTGTCGATGCACGAGTTCGCCGGAGACAACTGGCGGGTGCAGGAGAAGAAACGGATCATGAACAAGGAAATCATCGAGGGCATCGATGAGCTGGGCGTGCTGCTCGCGGGTCACAGCCGCAACGCCTACTGGTTCGGGTCGCAGTTGTCGATCGAGGAGGCGCGCGAGCTGGTGCCGCACAACACCGCCACCAGCCTGCAGGTCTGCGTGGCTGCGCTCTCGGGCATGATCTGGGCAATGGAGAATCCGCAGCGCGGCATCGTCGAGCCGGACGAGATCGATTTCCGCCGCAACCTGGAGATCTGCAAGCCCTACCTCGGGCCGGTGGTCGGCGCTTATTCGGACTGGACGCCGCTGTTCGAGCGCGAACGCCTGTTCGCCGAGGACCTGGACCAGTCCGATCCCTGGCAGTTCAAGAACGTGCTGGTGTGACGGGTTGACGTAGAGAGTGCAGGGCACAGGGCCGCTGGTGCGGCCTTGTGCCCGCCCATATGCCGTTACGCATCAGCTTCCATCTGGGTGATGGGGACCTGCGCCATTTGGAAGAAGTGGCGCAGCAGACCCAGGCCAGCGTTCGCGGGCGCGGCGCCGAACAGGAACTACAGCGCGAGCAATGGTTGCAGCAGCGGCGTGAAGCCCTGCAAGAGCGCATGCATGCGCGCCGCACGCGCTCATTGGAGCAGGCCGGCAGTTCGGTGCGCCGATTGTTTTCGTTGTTCGGGTTGTGATCGGCGCAGAACGTCACTGCGGCTCCTCGTATCTCACCGCCGCAATCACATACATCTTCAAGCCGCCCGGTACTTCCACTTTGACTTCCTCGTCGAGCGCCTTGCGCAGCAACGCGCGTCCCATCGGCGAATCCATGCTGATGTAGCGCCGCGCGGGATCGAGCTCGTCCGGGCCGACGATGCGGTATTCCACTTGCTCGCCGTCATCGTCTTCCAGCGTGACCCAGGCGCCGAAGAACACCCGCGAGCGATCCTTGGGAGGTTCGCTCACCACGGTCATGCCATCCAGCCGCTGTCGCAGAAAGCGCACGCGGCTGTCGATCTCGCGCAGCTGCTTCTTGCCGTAGATGTATTCGGCGTTCTCCGAGC
Organism: Povalibacter sp.; assembly: GCA_035556415.1. GTDB lineage: Bacteria > Pseudomonadota > Gammaproteobacteria > Steroidobacterales > Steroidobacteraceae > Steroidobacter. The sequence continues at coordinate 1,964 of DATMEZ010000149.1, read as the reverse complement.
GGTCGCCCTGGGCCGCGGCTTCGGACACTGCTTGCGTCACTTTGGGGCGCAGCACGCGCCATAGATGGTCGAGTTCCGCTTTCAGACGGCTGGCGCCTTCCGGGGTGATGAACTTGGAGCCTCGCGGGGCAGGTGGACGGTAGCGACTCATGTGATCCTGTTTGTTAAATCGGCCTAGGGCATCGCCTGATACGAGCGAATGCCCGGGAAAATGTGCGGTCCTTCACGGTACAGTCAGGTTGCCGTCTCTAGTCTGCTGTTCCATGAGCGTCAAGTACTACACTCATTTCCTGCTCCAGGAATCCAAGCCCAAAGGAGTCAGCGAGTTCCGTGGCGTGGTCGAGGTGAGCCGCGTGATGCGGCGCGGCGACCTCAAAGAAGCGGCGGCGGTACTGGCGCGTAATTTCGAATGCGAGTCGCGCGATATCAAGGTTCTGCAGTGGTCGCGATTGCACTGATCGCTGCCACGGATGAGGTTCCTGATGATGTGAGTGCTTCGAGTCGTGTGAGTTGTTTCTTTTTGATCCCCTAGCGGGCTTCTTCCCTTCAGAAGGTCCGCTTCTCTGCCCCGAGCCACAGGCTTGGGGTTTTTTTTGCCTGTTGGGGGCGTGGCGGTACAAAGTAGCGTCATGTCCTTCAACGATCACTTCTCCGGTCACGCGAGTCTTTACGCGAAGTACCGGCCCGACTATCCCGCCGAACTCTATTCCTATCTCGCAACCCTGACACCGCAACGCGAGTTTGCACTGGACTGCGCAACCGGCAGCGGCCAGGCGGCCGTGGGTCTGGCGCAGTATTTCGAGCTGGTGGTCGGCACAGACGGTAGCGTCGCGCAGCTGCAGAACGCGCAGGCGCATCCGAGCGTTCGTTACGTTGCGAACATGGCCGAGCAGCCGGCGTTCCGTGATCGCAGCGTCGATCTGATGGTTGCGGCGCAAGCGGCGCATTGGTTCGACCATGACCGGTTCTATGACGAAGTCCGTCGTGTGCTGCGGCCTCAGGGCGCGCTGGCGATCTGGACTTACGGGCTGGCGAGCATCACGCCTGAGATCGATGCCGTGGTGCGGCAGTTCTACGCCGGCGTCATTGGCGACTACTGGCCGCCGCAGCGCCGCTATGTCGAAGCTGCGTATCGCAATCTGCCGTTCCCGCTGCATGAGATTGCAGCGCCACCGCTGCGGCTCGAGCTGCAATGGGATCTGGATGCCTTGATCGGCTACATCGGCACCTGGTCGGCGGTGCAGCGCTACGGCAAAGCGACCGGTAGCGATCCGCTGCCGGCACTGCGCCAACGGCTCGAGCCTCATTGGAATCCGGCGACCGAGTCGCGCCCGGTGGTGTGGCCGCTGTACCTGCGCGTCGGTAGGTCTTGACTCTCTCATCCGGTGCAGCTGCCTGCGCGCCGGGTCCGGTCCTCGATCGCTTGCGCATTCCCGCATTGCTCCGGATCGATCGATCGCTGACACTGCGGCTTCGTCGCCTTCCTACATCGTTTCAACCAGGGGCTCCCCATGCATGCCATCAGGATTGCCGTCATCGTGATGCTGGCCAGCCTGTTCGCCGGCTGCGGCTACAACACCCTGCAATCGCAGGATGAGCAGGTGAAGTCGGCCTGGTCCGAGGTGCTCAATCAATATCAGCGGCGCGCCGACCTGGTGCCGAACCTGGTCGAGACCGTCAAGGGCGGTGTGGCGGCCGAGAAGGACATCCTGGACAGCGTCGTCAACGCGCGCGCCAAGGCGACCTCCATCCAGGCCACGCCGGAGCTGATCAACGATCCGGCCGCATTCCAGAAATGGCAGCAGGCGCAGGGCGAACTGGGTTCGGCACTGGCGCGCCTGATGGTGGTGGTCGAGCGCTATCCGGATCTCAAGTCGATTTCGGGCTTCAACGATCTGCGCGCGCAGCTGGAGGGAACGGAGAATCGCATCGCGGTTGCACGCAAACGCTACATCGACGACGTG
>DATMEZ010000148.1:0-138623 GCA_035556415.1 Povalibacter sp. | reverse complement strand
AGCAGCGGCAGGTAGTCCGGTGCGCCACGCGTGCCGCGCTCTTGCGCGACGATGATGCGCAGGCGTTCCTTGGCCAGGTTGGCGGTCGGCGGCGTGCGGCGAAAAAGAGCGAGTAGTCCCATGTCAGCCTCCGAACATGCGCGCCAGGAATCCCTTCTTTGGCTCGTCGACGAAACGTAACGGCACCTGCTGACCCAGCAGGCGGGCGACGGCGTCCTCGTAGGCGCGGGCGGCATCGCTCTCGTCGTTCAGGATCACCGGAGTGCCGGCGTTCGAGGCGGACAATACGTCGGGCGACTCCGGGATCACCCCGATCACGTCGATGCCGAGGATGTCCTTCACGTCGTCCACGCTCATCATTTCGCCGGTGGTGACGCGGCGCGGGCTGTAACGGGTGAGCAGCAGGTGCTCCTTCACGCCGCCGTTGCCCTTCTCGGCTCGGGCGGTCTTGCTCGACAGCAGGCCCAGGATGCGGTCGGAGTCACGGACCGAGGACACTTCCGGGTTCACGACCACGATGGCGCGGTCGGCGAAGTACATGGCCAGGTGCGCGCCCTTCTCGATGCCGGCCGGCGAGTCGCACAGGATGTAGTCGAAGCCGTCGGCGATCAGCTCGTCGAGCACGCGGCGCACGCCTTCGGGCGAGAGCGCGTCCTTGTCGCGGGTCTGCGAGGCGGCCAGCACGTACAGCGTGTCGAGGCGCTTGTCCTTGATCAACGCCTGCTTGAGCGTGCAGTCGCCCTGGATCACGTTGACGAAGTCGTACACCACGCGGCGCTCGCAACCCATGATCAGGTCCAGGTTGCGCAGGCCGATGTCGAAGTCGAGCACGGCAACGCGCTTGCCGCCGCGCGCCAGGCCGCTGGCAATGCTGGCCGAGGTGGTCGTCTTGCCGACGCCGCCTTTGCCTGAGGTGACAACAATGATCTCGGTCAAGGCTTGGATCTCCTGAAAGTTGAAAAAGGGCTGTTCAGCTGCCAAGGGCGGCGAAGCGCAGGTCTTCGCCGTCCAGCCAGGCCTGTACCGGTTTGCCGGCCAGCTCCTCCGGAATGGTTTCGAAAACGCGGAACACGCCGGCGATGGACACCAGCTCCGCATGGAATTCCTGGCAGAACACGCGCGCTGAGGTGTCGCCGCGTGCGCCGGCCATCGCGCGACCGCGCAGCGAGCCGTAAACGTGAACGCAGCCGTCCGCCATGACCTCGGCGCCCGCGCCGACCACCGTCGTTACGACGACGTCGCGATTGCGGCCGTACACGCGCTGCCCGGAGCGAACCGGCAGGTGCTGCATCAGGGCGGGAAAGCCGGATTCCTGGGTGACCGTCGGCACCGTCGCGAGTGCGGGCTGCGCGGCGGCGGGTGGCGGCGGAACCGCCGCTTTCACCACGGGCGCGGTTTTCCCGTGCGCCCGGAACTGCGTGAGCATCGGCATGTCGAGCGCCTGCGCCAGGGCGGCAAGTGGCTCGGTGCCGTCGAAGGCGAGACCGACCGGGAGCATGCCGGCGCGGCGGATGGCGCCCATCAGGGCGCGCGCCAGCGGTTCTTCCGGCAGTTGCTCCAGCGCGCTCAGGTCCAGGCACACTGCAGCCCGCTCGAACAGCTGCGGTGCTGTAGTAATGCGCAGGATGAGCTCCGCGAAAATGGCATCGGGGTCCGTGCTGCGCAGTCGCAGCTGCACCAGACCTACCTGACCGAATCGGAGCTCACACGCGACATCGCGCGCGGCAGGAGCAGCTTTATTGTTCAAGAATCGGACTTTCTCAAAGACGGCGTCGGACAAATGCGCACTTAACAACGGCGGCGCGATCGAGCCGGCGCAGTTTAACGTTTGCGCGTGCGCGATGCAGTCTCAAGTTGAGTCTAATTTTCCTCGTCTCGCGCGCGTTTCCGGATGGACCCGAATCAGTCGCGCATGTGTTCCAAATTGGCGACGCAATGAAGACGCCCTCCCGTGAAATCTGCTCTAATCGCGCCTTCTTCTTCCGCCTCCACGCCACCGACACGTCTGACGATGAGCAACAAGCCCCGCACCGCCATCTCGCCGACCCGCGAAGAGAACTACGCCGAGTGGTATCAGCAGGTGATCCGCGGCGCCGACCTGGCCGAGAATTCGCCGGTGCGCGGCTGCATGGTCATCAAGCCCTGGGGCTACGCGCTGTGGGAAAACATGCAGCGCGTGCTGGACGACATGTTCAAGGCCACCGGGCACCAGAACGCCTATTTCCCCCTGTTCATCCCGCTGTCCTTCCTGCAGAAGGAGGCGGCGCACGTCGAAGGCTTCGCCAAGGAGTGCGCGGTGGTCACGCATCACCGGTTGGAAGTCGGGCCCGACGGCAAGCTGGTCCCGTCCGGCGAGCTGGAGGAGCCGCTGATCGTCCGGCCGACCTCCGAGACCATCATCGGCGATGCCTTCTCGCGCTGGGTGCAGAGCTATCGCGACCTGCCGCTGCTGATCAATCAGTGGGCCAACGTCGTGCGCTGGGAAATGCGCACGCGCATGTTCCTGCGCACCACCGAGTTCCTCTGGCAGGAAGGCCACACGGCCCACGCCACGGCCGAGGAAGCCCGGGCCGAGACCATGCAGATGCTGAACGTCTACGCCGAGTTCGCCGAGAACTGGATGGCGCTGCCGGTGATCAAGGGCGAGAAGACGGCCGGCGAACGCTTTCCCGGTGCCGACCACACTTTCTCGATCGAAGCCATGATGCAGGACCGCAAGGCGTTGCAGGCCGGCACCAGCCATTTCCTGGGCCAGAACTTCGCCAAGGCCAGCGAGATCCGGTTTCTGGACCACAACGGCGCGCAGCAATACGCCTGGACCACCAGCTGGGGCGTTTCGACCCGCCTGATCGGCGGCCTGATCATGACCCACTCGGACGATGACGGGCTGATCCTGCCGCCCAGAATCGCCCCGGCGCAGGTGGTCATCATCCCGATCTTCCGCTCCGATGAGGAGCGTCCGCGGGTTCTCGAATACTGTCGATCGGTGGCGAGCGAGCTGCGTGCGCAGCGTTTCGCCGACCGGCCGCTCAGCGTCATCGTCGATGAGCGCGACGAGCGCGGCGGCGACAAGGTCTGGCACTGGATCAAGAAGGGCGTGCCGGTGCGGCTGGAAATCGGCCCGCGCGACATGGAGAAGGACTCGGTCTTCGTCGGCCGCCGCGACAAGGGGCACAAGGACAAGCAGAGCGTCGCGCGCAACGAATTCATCGCGACCGTTGGCGCGACCCTGCAGTCCATCCAGGATGGCCTGTTCGCCCGTGCCCAGGCATACCGCGACCAACACACTCGCCGCATCGACACGCGCGAGGAGTTCTACGCATTCTTCACCGCCGAGCGCGAACAGGAGAATCAGCCGGCGCCGATCCACGGCGGTTTCGCCCTGACCCACTTCGGCGGCGACGTCGAGCTGGAACGCAAGATCAAGGACGACCTGTCGGTGACCGTCCGCTGCATCCCGCTGGAGAAGAGCGAGCCGGGCACCTGCCCGTTCACCGGCAAGCCCAGCACGCAGCGGGTGATCTGGGCGAAAGCCTACTGAAACCCGGTGCCGCCGGCGGCTTCCCGCCCAAGGCCCACTCCCATGTCTGCCCAAACCCGCGCCTGGCTCCAGATCCACTTCTGCGTGGTCCTGTGGGGATTCACCGCCATTCTGGGCAAGCTCATCAGCCTGGCGGCGTTGCCGCTGGTGTGGTGGCGCATGGTGCTGGTCGCCGCGACGCTGCTGCTGGTGGGCAAATTCTGGTCGGGTCTGCGCGGCCTGTCGTCGCGGCTGATCTGGATCTACGCCGGCATCGGCGGGGTGGTTGCGCTGCACTGGTTGACGTTCTACGGCTCGATCAAGCTGTCGAACGCCTCGGTGGCCGCAACCTGCATGGCCCTGGCGCCGGTCTTCATCGCTTTCGTCGAGCCGTTGCTGGCGCGCCGGCGCTTCGATCCGCGCGAGCTGCTGTTCGGCCTGGCCGTGGTTCCCGGAGTGATGCTGGTAGTGGGCGGCACGCCGAGCGGAATGCGGCTGGGCATCGCCGTCGGCGCCGTGTCGGCTTTCTTCGTCGCCATCTTCGGCTCGCTCAACAAGCGCTTCATCGGTCAGTCCGCTGCGCTCACGGTGACCGGGATCGAGATGGCGGCCGGCGCGGCGTTCCTGACGGTGCTCGCGCCATTTCTCGGCGGCGAGCGGCTGTTCGTGCTGCCGGCCTATCAGGATGCGATCTACATGATCGTGCTGGCGTTCGGCTGCACGCTGCTGCCGTTCGCGCTGTCGCTGGTGGCGCTGCGCCAGCTCACGGCCTTCACGACCGCGCTCGCCGTCAACATGGAGCCGGTTTACGCCATCGTGCTGGCGATCCTGCTGCTGGGTGAGCAGCGCGAGCTGGAGCCGAGCTTCTATCTGGGCGTCGCCATCATCGTGCTGGTGGTGGTGAGCCATCCGCTCATCACACGCCGTCGTCCGGCGGTGCCCGCGGAAGCGGTGCTCACGGACGGCGTTGCAGGAGCCGGTCAACCCGGTCGCGATACGAACGGCTGAGCTTGATCTCCTGGCCGTCTTCCAGCGTCAGGAAATATTCGCCGTTGGTGTGCGGACGCAGCCGCCGCACGCGCTGCACGTTCACGATGGTCGAACGATGCACGCGCTGGAAGATCTTCGGATCCAGGATTGCCGCCAGCGATTTCATGGTTTCGCGCAGCACGTAGGTCCGGCCGTCGGCGTGCACGCACATGTAGTCGCCCGCCGCATCGATCCAGTCGATCGAGGCCACATTGACGCGCACCGTATCGCTGTCGTCGCGGATCGGCAGAATGTCGGCATAACGCGGCTCGTCGACCGCTTCGAGATGTTCGCGCAACGTCTTTTCGTCGATGGAGCCGGTGCCGCGGGTGTCGGCAAGCAGCTGCATGAGCTTTTCGCGTTGCGCCAGTGCGTTGCGCTGCTGCCAGGCCGTGCGTACCCGATCGAGCGCCTGCTCGAAGCGGGCCTCGTTGATCGGCTTGAGGAGATAGTCCAGCGCGTGCGCCTCGAAGGCATCGAGCGCATAGCGATCGAATGCCGTGACGAACAGGATCATCGGCAGCGATTCGTGCGGCAGGCGCGCCAGTACTTCCAGCCCCGACAGTCCCGGCATCTGGATGTCGAGAAACATCAGGTCCGGCTTCTCTCTGGCAATGGCGGCGAGCGCCTCGCGGCCGTTGGCGCATTGTCCGACCAGCTCGATGTCGGTGTGGCGACGCAGGCGGATCTCGATGCCGCGGCGTGCCAGCTCCTCGTCGTCGACGATGATGGCGCGTATCGCTCTGGAACCCATATCCTTTCCCCGACTCCCTCCCCAGGGACGCTTTGATTCACTCGGCCATGATCAGGAACGAGTCGATCCGATCTTCTCTAGATGTCTTGACGCTCCGATGCCCGCTCCGCTGGAAACACCAGCGAGACTTGCAGTCCCGGATTCGCGCTCGATACGGTGACGTGTCCACGGTCGCCATACAACACTTGCAATCGCTCGCGCGTATTGCGGATGCCGACGCCGCGGCCGTTGGTCATCCGGGTCGGATCCACCAGTCCCGGCCCGTCGTCGGCCACGCTCAGATGCAGCGCACCAAAAACCAGCTTGGCGGTGATGACGATCCTGCCGCCTTCCTCACGTGGCGAGATCGCGTACTTGATCGAATTCTCGATGAGCGGCTGCAGCAACAGGCTGGGCACCAGGACATCGCTGGCGTCGTCCTCGATGGCGTACTGGATCTGCAGCCGCGACCCGAAGCGCATCTTCTCGATGTTGAGGTACAGGTTCAAGGCTTCCACTTCCTGCGCCACCGTCACCTTCTTCATCGGGTCCTGGTCCAGCGTGTAACGCAGGAACTCCGACAACCCCGATACGGCGCAGTTCGCCACCGAGTTGCGGTTGTCGATGATCAGGGTGGAGATGGCGTTGAGCGTGTTGAACAGGAAATGCGGATTGAGCTGGTAGCGCAGCATCTTCAGCTGCGCCTCCTGCGCCAGCGCCGAGGCGCGCAGCGCAGATTCGCGCTGGAACTGCATGGACTCGTAATACTTGAAGCCGAAGTACAGGCCCATCCAGCACATCAGCAGGTAAGTGGCACTGGTTGCGCCGCTCAAGTACTCGTACCAGTGCGTCATGGGCCATTCCGGCTCGACATAGGCCTCGTACGCCCAATTGATGATGGCGCGCCAGACCAGCGCGATTGAGTAAGCCGCGAGCAGTGCGCCGCCGATCATCACCGCAGGCGAGCGTGTCCACAGGTACCGGCACCAATAGCGCAGCGGTGCGCTCAGCGCGAAGCCCGACACGGTCGCAACCACGATCAGCTTGGTGTAGGCGACGGCCTTGCCGTAGAGCAGTGCACCCAGGTACTGCGCAATTGCATAGCCGCTCCAGCCGATGGCGTGCAGCGACCAGAACAGCAGGTCGCGGCCTTTCTTGGATTGCGTGAGTGCGCTCAGTGTCATGACGGACTTGATCGTGCGAAGGGTCGCTCGAGGCCAGCTTAAGCACTCCGTGCATCCAATCCCAGCGTTTCGTCGCGAGCGTGGCACGTCCGGTCGCAGCTGATGCTCATGTGACGAGCATCCAGGTGTCGTTCTCGGCTGGAGCTCGCGTGTGTCGACGCTGGGACGATCATGGCGTGTTCCGCAGCGTTCGCGGCGTGCTCGTCGGAGCGACATCCCGCTGCGATGAAACGAAGAAACTCGGCGCGCGGCATCGATCAAATCATCGCACGCGGTGGGTGCAACCTTTTTCTCGGGCGCTGCATCTCAAGGTCGACCGCGCGCGAACCAGAGCACCCGATATGAAAATGGAGAGAGTCATCATGTTCACAGCACCCAGCATTTTCCGCTCAGCAGCTGCATCGGGCACCGCGCGCCGCGTTCTGCTGATGGCCGTTGGCGCGACCGCGATGTCATTGCTTGCTATCGAATCTCACGCTGCCGAGTCGCCACGCCAGATCACGGTCAGCTACCAGGGCATCGATCTTGCGCAGGGAGCGAATGCTGCGGACTTGTATTCGCGCCTGCGTTCGGCCGCGCGTTCGGTGTGCAGCGAGCCTGCCAACGGCGAGCAGAGTCAGGTGAAGCGCTATCGCGCCTGTTATGCGAAAGCGTTGTCGGAAGCCGTGGCCGCCATCGATGACGCCCGCGTGACGGACTTGCTCAATTCGGACAAGGCGGTGCAGCTCGCACAGCGCAGCGTGGACTCGCAACGACGCGGCTGAAGCTGCCAGGAATTCCGGTAGCGACCACCGGGAGGGCCACCGGCGAGGGCACCGAGCTGCGAATCGGTGCCCTCGCCGGCTGACCTCATTCGGTGCGCGCCGCCGGCGTCTTCGATACGCCCAGCCGGCTTTCGCGCAGGGTGATGTACAAGGTGGCGGCGATGATGATGCCCGCGCCGGCCATGGTGAGGGCACTGGGAACGTCGGCGAACACCGCATAGCCGAGGATGATGGCAAACACCAGGCGCGTGTAGTCGACCGGCGCCATCACGGCCGCATCGCCTTCCGACATGCCGTGGATGTAGCACGCCTGGGTGATGGTGCCGAGAATGCCCATCAACGCCAGCAGCACCAGATCCCACGACGTCGGCCAACGCCACACCAGCAGGGCCGGCGCCAGCGCCAGCACGAAGCCGAGCGTGGCCGACCAGGCCATCAGCGTCGTCGTGGTGTGATCGCGGCTCATGAATTTCATGCCGGTCACGGTGAGCGCGAGCAGCAGCGCCGAAGCCAGTGCCGCCAGCGCCGGCCAGCCGAATTCGCCGTGAGCTGCCGGCTGCAGCATCAGCATCGCGCCCAGGAATCCCACGACCGTCGCGGCGATCCGTCGCGGTCCGACGTTTTCCTTCAGCACGAAGGCGGCGAGTGGCACCACCCAGAGCGTGCGCGTGAACGACAGGGCATTGGCATCCGCCAGCGGCATCTTCTGATAAGCGTAGAAGGACAGGATCATGCCGGTGGTGCCGGCGAGCGACCGGAACAGCAGAATGCCGGGCCGCGTGGTGCGGAACGCGCCCGCGGGATCGCGCAGGATGACCGGTAGCATCACGATCAGGCCGAAGGCCTGGCGATAGAAGGTCTGGAGCGTGGCCGGATAGTCATCGCCCAGAAACTTCACCAGCGTGGTCATGACCGTGAACGCGATCGCCGAGGCCAGCATCCACAGCGCACCGCGTGCGTTGGGAGGCAGCCGGCGATAGGCGGCAGCGTAGCGCGACACGCTTTTCAGTTCTGCGGCGTCAGGCGAGCCTGCAGCCAGGCCGAGATATCGGCGATTTCCTCCAGGCAGACCTGGTGTTCCATCGGGTAGCTGCGCCAGTCGATCGCATAGCCCAGTTCCCGGAGCAGATCGCGCGAGCTGCTGCCGAGGTCATGGGGCAGCACGGGATCGTTGATGCCGTGGCACATCAGGATCGGCACGTCGCGATTGGCGGGTGAGGCTTCGGCGGCCACGCTGTCGCGCAATGGCAGATAAGTTGAAAGCGCGAGTATGCCCGCCAGGCGCTGCGGATAACGCAAGCCCGCATGCAGCGCGATGGCGCCGCCCTGGGAGAAGCCCGCGATGACGATGCGGTTCGCCGCGATTCCGGTCGCGATCTCCTGTTCGACGTAGCGATCCACCACTGTCGCCGACTCGCGGATGCCGTCGGTGTCTTCCGGACGCATGCGCTCCAGGCTCTTGATGTCGTACCAGGCCCGCATCACGTAACCGTTGTTGATGGTGATCGGCCGCGGCCGGGCATGCGGGAAAACGAAGCGCACCGCCAGCGCCGGCGGCAGCCGCAGCTCCTGCACGATGGGCACGAAGTCGTGCCCGTCGGCGCCCAGGCCGTGCAGCCAGATGACCGAGGCGGTCGGCTTGACCGGCGGAACGAGACAGACGCAGTCGGCGGATTCGTGCAGTGAGTAGGGCATGGAAGCGAGGGATGAGGCTGAAACGGGCGAAGGATACCAGCAGCGATGCTGCCGGGACTTCATGGCTGCTTCACTGCGGCTGCAAGACTTCCTTCACCGCCGTGGCCAGCTCGCTCATGTCGAAAGGTTTTTTCAGCAGGCGCCCGCTGCCGAGCGCGGCTTCCACCGCCGCGCTTTCGGCATAGCCCGAGATGATGAGTACGGAAATCCCCGGCTGGTGCTGCTGCGCGGCGCGCGCGACCTCGATGCCATTCATTCCCGGCATGGCGTAGTCGGCCACGAGCAGATCGAAACGCCGCCCGCGCATTGCCTCCAGCGCCGCGGCACCGGTGGCTGTCTCGACCACCCGATAACCCAGATTGCCCAGCGATTCGCAGACGAAGCGGCGCACGTTGCGATCGTCGTCGACCACCAGAATGGCCGCCGGGGAGCGGCTGCCCGCTGCCGGAATCGTAGGGGAGTCGCTGTCGCGCGTCAGCGCGGGTTGCGTCACTTGAGGCTCCGACGCCGCCGGCAGCACCATCCGCACCGTGGTGCCGCGGCCAACCTCGCTCTCGATGAACAAGCTGCCGCCGGATTCGCTGGCAATGCCGTAGACCTGCGACAACCCCAGTCCCGTGCCCTGGCCCACCTGCTTGGTCGTGAAGAAAGGCTCCATGGCCCGCGCCAGCACCTCTTCGCTCATGCCCGTGCCCGTGTCCATCACCCGTAGCTCCACGTACGGCCGCTTCGGCAGGTCCTGCACGTCCAGCTCGGTGGCTGGATGGCTGCTGATACGCAGCTTGCCGCCGTGGGTCATGGCGTCGCGGGCGTTCACGGCGAGGTTGAGCACGGCCAGTTCCAGCTGATTGGCATCGCTCAGCACGAAGCGCGCCTCGGGCGAGATCTCGACTTCCGCCTCGATGGCTGGACCGATGGACTGGCGCAGCAGGCCGCTCATGCCGTCGAACAGCGCCCTGAGATCGACCGGCTTGAGCTGCATGCGCTGATTGCGCGAGAAAGCCAGCAGCTGCGCCGTGATCTTCGCGCCACGCCGCGCTGCTTCCAGCGCGTTGTCCGATAGCCGCCGCAAGCGTTCGTTGCCTTCGACGCGCGTACGGATCATGTCGAGATTGCCGATGATGGCCGTCAGCAGGTTGTTGAAGTCGTGCGCGATGCCGCCAGTCAGTTTGCCGACCGCTTCCATCTTCTGCGACTGGCGCAATGCTTCCTCGGCGTTACGCCGATCTGTCATGTCGCGCACCACCAGGACTACCAGCACGCCGGCGAGCAGGGCCGCGCCGAGGCCGGCGATGGTCGCAACCAGGAACGACCAGGAGATCGACGCGTCGATCAGCGAGGAGGCGACCGCCACGTGCGCCGACCAGCCCGACCACGCCGAGGTGTAGAAAGCCGAATAGTTCTTGAGGCCTTCGTAGGTGACACCGGCATAGAAGCCCTGCTTGCCGCTGCTCATCGCATCGCGCACGTAGCGGGTCGCGGGCTTGCCGACGAGGCGCGAATAGTCGAGCGTGCGCGCCAGGAAGTTGCCGTTACGATCGACCAGCGCCGCGACGGTGCCGGCGGGAACCTGCGCCGTCAGGATGTCCTGGAACACTTGGGGACGAATCGCGGCGGCCAGGACATAGCGCACGCGCTCCTCGCGGCGTACCGGTACATATAAATAGACCAGCGGTTCGGACCCTTCCTGCCGCACGTCGCCGATCACCAGGCCGGAGGAGTCGGGCAACAGCTGGGCGGTTCCGGGGTCCGGCAGCACGGCCGGACGTGGCGCACCGAACGGCCGGCGCAGATCGAAAATCTCTTCGCCTTTCTCCAGGTCGAACAGGCGGATCGTGGTCCATTGAGGGTTGGCTTTCAGGATGCGCCGCACGCGCGGGAAGAAAGCCCGCCAGTTCTCCGTTTCAAAGTACGATGAGGCGGCCAGTACGTTCAGCGCGCCCAGATCACCGCGCAGCGCGGCGTCGCTCAACGTGACGACGTTGAAGCTGCGGCCGAGTGTCGCGGTCTCGACCTGGGTGCGCTCGGTGCGCAGGAAGTAGAAGATGGCGATGGCCGCGAACAGCAGCGTGGGCAGCGTGGCAGCCACGCCCAGCGCGATCAGTGAACGACGGAAGAATCTCATCCTGCGGGTACGCGATCCGAAGCCTTATTTGTAGTGGCCATGCATGGCGCAGAAACCATCGCGAGGTCGCCAGCCTGCGGGCGAACGGCGCTACGGAGCGTGGTCGCACGCGGCGGCAGGGCGCGCGGATCGTCTCATTTCGTCGAGCGGCAGGCCAGTACCTGTCACGGACGTTCTGATTGCTCTCGTCACTCCCGCGCGGGCGGGAGTCCAGCCAGCTGATTCGGATGGATTGCCGCCCCCGCCTACGCGAGGGCAGGCTTTGCGCGGGAATGGCCAAGAAACAACGAGTAGATCAGGGCTTCCGCAACAGCGGATCAGGGCGTGGTCGGTTCGGCCGAAGCGTAGGTGAGAGGCACCGCCGCTTCGGGTGACAGCACGCGGAACGTGAAGCTCTCCTGCAGATACAGCAGCACCGAAGTGGTGCTGTGGTCCAGGTAACCGATCGAGAAATCCTGGCCCACCGTCAGTTGGAAATCGCCGCCGCGCAGGCTCATCACGACCGCACCGTTCGCAGCGGGGGCCCATACGATGGGGCCGTCGAGCAGCTCGCGCACATGATCGATGATCGGATAGCCGCGTGAGGTGCTGCGCGTGAGGCCGGTGTAGCAGCGCGGGCCGAGTGCGATCCCGTACGGGCCGTTTACACCTTCGCTGCGCAGGCGATGCGTCGCTTCCGCGACGATGTCGGGATAACTCTCGTACTTGTCCGGTATGGTCAGGCCCTGCGTGCCCGAGGCGGTGAAGATGCCCTCGATGCCGGCAGCGGAATAACCCTGGAAGATGGCGCGATCTTCTGCAATGGCCGCGGCGCGCGCCGCATTACGAACCGAATCCAGATCCGGGTCCTTGGCGCCGCGCCCGATCGCTTCCAGCTCCTCGCGCGCGACCTCGAACGGAATGCGGATCTCCACCAGCGGTTGCACGCGGCGAATCCGCGTCACTGCTCCGTCTTGCAGTTGGGGCGAGAGCTTGTCGGACCGGCCCAGCGCGACTGCGGACGTATCCCAGCCCAGCGGCCCGTTGAAATCCACCAGCTGTCGCGCCGCCAGCAGCACTTTCAGGGTGCGTGTCGCTTCCATGTCGATCTCGGCCCAGGCCTCGTTCGAGATCGGCGCTTGCGCGCGCAGCAGGTCGTTCATGGCTCCTCCGCGTTCAAGGGTTCGCAAATTGTGCTGCGCTCACTTGCGCAGACTGCCGATGCCGAGCGAGCCGTCACCGCTCGCCGGTGGCTGTGCCGCGCCGTGCTCGGCCTCGTGCTCGATGTCGAGCAGCTGTCCCTCGGTGAATAGATAAGTGCGCAGATGCTCGTCGAGCTTGGGGTCGTGTCGGCGCAGCCACTCCAGCACCATCGCGGCATGTTCCTTTTCTTCATCGCGGTTGTGCGCCAGCAACGCGCGCAGCTGGTCATCGCCGGCCGCATCGATGCGCTGGTCGTACCAGTCGATGGCTTCCAGTTCCTCCATGACGGACACGATGGCGCGATGCCGATCGACGGTCTCGGGTTTGAGCTGCTTGCTGCTTTCGTGCAATCCGGCGCTGCTGGCGGCCATTGGGGGCACCTTCGATGGAGCTTGGGGTTGTTCGGCACAACGACGGGCATGATGGCCCATCGCTGTCCTCCAACTCTGTACGCATGAGCGCGTACCCGCGTTCCCGGGGACTGCGGCCGGCATTGGCCTGAAGATCGGCGCGGGTCCGCAACCGACACTGGCCTGCGCCGGCACTGGTCTGCAACCGGCGAGGGTGCAATCGGCACTGGTCTGAGATCGACGCTCATCTGTGACGGCTGAGGTGCGAACGCGTGTTGCCGACACAGAGCAGGAATTCGCGAGCGACGCCGAGAAGACCGTGGCAACCACCGTCCCGACACGGGCCACCTGCGCCGGCCGCAGGCCATGGGTTGCGCTTTGTGCGCCTTGCTTCGGCCCCGGCGGCTCGACTATTAGTGATTCGTGTTCGAGCTGTTGTTTACACATCCGTGGTGGGCCTGGCGCAGCGGCACTGTTGCCTTTGCCAGCGGCTGGCCGCTGTGGGCGCTGCTGGTATCGATCCTGGTGGGCGCCGCGCTCATTGCCGTCACGCTGCATCGACGGCTCGGAGCATTGGGGGCGCGCAAATTGCTGCTGATCGGCACGTTGCAGACGTTGCTGCTGGCGCTGGTGCTGACTTTGCTGTGGCGGCCGGTGCTGCATGTCGAACGCGTGCGGGATCGCGAGAACGTGCTGGCGATCGCCATCGACAGTTCCGCCAGCATGTTTCATGGTGATGACGGAAGCAGCGGCGACGCAGCGCCTTCCCGGTTGCAGCGCTCCATCGACGCCGTGCGCGACAACACGCTCGATTCCTTGCGCAAGACCTTCGAAGTCCGTCTTTTCAGTTTCGCGACGCATGCGCAGGCGTTGCCGACCGTCGATACCAGGCCTTCGCCGGGCGCGCAGACGAGGATCGGCGATACGTTGTTGCAGTTGTTACAAACGGCGAGCAGCGTGCCGCTGGCCGGCATCGTGCTCATCAGTGACGGCGCGGAGAACGGCGATTCCCTGAGCGAGGAGCGTCTCGCCGAGATCGCTTCCTACGGCGTGCCGGTCCATACCGTCGGTGTGGGGCCGGAGACGAACCCGACGGATCTAGAGCTGGAGCAGCTGCGCGTCACGCAGGTTGCTCCTGCTGGATCCACGGTGACGGCCGCTTTCGATGTTCGGCATGACGGCGCGGCCGCGACGCGTGTGCGCGTCTACGACAAAGATCGAATACTCGCATCGCGCGAGCTTGCGCTGCCGGCGACGGGCAACGTCAGCAGCTTCACCATCGAGTTTCCCGCCGGCGAGCCGGGCACGCACGATCTGCGCTTTACGCTGGATGCGCTGGAGGGTGAGCGCAATCTGGTCAACAACAGCCGTTCGCATGTGCTGGATGTGCCGGCGGGCAAGCGTCGTATTCTGTACATCGAAGGCGAACCGCGCTGGGAGTACAAGTTCCTGAGGCGCGCCGTGGAGAGCGAGCGCTCGCTGCGGTTGACCAGCGTGGTGCGCACCACGCCGAACAAGTATTTCCGCCAGGGCGTCAGCTCGGGCGCCGAACTGATCCGCGGCTTCCCGACCGACGCAGCAGAGTTGTTCGCGTACGATGCGCTCATCATTGGCAGCTACGAAGCGGCGAGCCTGAGCGTGCAGCAGCATCAGCTGCTGCGCGACTTCGTCGATCGTCGCGGCGGCAGCGTGCTGTTGCTGGCCGGACGCAATGGTCTTTCTGCGGGTGGCTGGGAAGATGTGGCGCTGGCGGCGACCCTGCCGACCCATCTGCCGCAGCGACAGCCGCAGGCATTTGCGCAGCGTTCGGCCGCGGCGCGGCCCACGATCTACGGAATGGAATCCGTCATTACCCGGCTGGATGCCGAACCCAAGCGCAATGCCGAGCTCTGGAAGAGTTTGCCGAACCTGGCGGACTTTCAGGCGCTGGGCCGATTGAAGCCCGGCGCGATCGTGCTGTTGGAAGCCGCCGCTTCGGAACGCGGCGGCACGCCGCTGCTGGTGTGGCAACGCTATGGCCGCGGCGCCACCTACTTGCTTGGTACCGCCAGCACGTTGCGCTGGCAGATGAGCACGAGTCCCGAGGATCAGCGCCACGAACTGTTCTGGCGCCAGCTGGCCCACGCATTGGCGGACGCCCCGCCGGCACGCGCCACGTTGGCGAGCGAACGCTCGGTTTACGACGACGAACACCGGGTCACACTGGAAGCACAGCTGCGCGACGAGCGTTTCGAACCGATTGTCGACGCACAAGTCGAACTCCTGGTCGCTCCCGAGCGCGACGCGCCTTACTCAGTGCAGATGCAGTCAGCGGAGTCCGGCGATGGACGCTACACGGCCAGTTTCGACGCTCCGGCGACAGGGCTTTATCGAATCGACATGAACGCGCGCCCCGCCAACGGCCCGCCGCAATCGGCCACGGCGCACGTACGCCGCAACGACGGTGTGCTGGAGCAGTATGGGGCGCGGCAGAACCGGGCGGTGCTGGAACGGATCGCCGCCATGACCGGCGGCCGTTACTGGAAACTCACCGAGCTGAACCAGCTGGCCGCCGCCATTCCCTATTCGAAGACCGGCATCGTCGAGCGTCAGGCGCTGGAGCTGTGGAATCTGCCGATTGTTTTCCTGGCGCTGCTGGCACTCAAGCTGATCGAGTGGGCGCTGCGCCTGAAGTGGGGGCGGCTGTGACGCGGCTCTTTGGAGAAAAAGTGCGACTGCACGGGCTTCGATCTCGTTGCTGTCTGCCGCCTTCGGTTTGCGGACTTCTCCTTCTTGCTGCGTTCCAGCCGGTCCACGCCGACACTTACTCTCTCATCGTCAGCGGCCTGGGCGGAGAACCCGAGTACGAACAGAAGTTTCGCGAGCAAGCGACGACGCTGGCTGAGGCCGCGCACACGCTCACCGGCGATGCATCGAAGGCCGTGACGCTGGCCGCGCAGCAGGCCGATCGGAACTCGGTGCGCCGCGAGCTGCGTGCGCTTGCTGCCAAAGCCGGGCCGGACGATGCCGTCATCGTCACCCTGATCGGTCATGGCAGCTTCGACGGCGAAGAGTACCGCTTCAATCTTCCCGGTCCCGATGTCACTGCCACCGAGCTGGGCGCACTGTTCGACCAGCTGCGTGCGAATCGTCAACTGATCGTCAATGCCACCAGCGCCAGTGGCGCCGTGATCGAGCGCTGGAAGAGCGAGCGGCGCATCGTCATCACCGCCACCAAGAACGGCGGCGAACGCACCGCGACCCGATTCGCGAAGTACTGGGTGCAGGCTCTGGCGAAACCCGATGCCGACATCAACAAGGACGAGATCGTGACTGTCGCCGAGGCGTTCGATTTCGCGTCGCGCCGCGTGGCGGGTGAGTTTGAGTCGGAAAAATCACTGGCGACCGAGCATGCACGCCTCGAAGGATCTGGCGCCGACCGCTTTCAGGTGGCGCGCTTCGGTGTGGCGGCGCGGGTGACTGCCGATCCCGAGCTGAACGAATTGTTCGCACAGCGCGTGCGTCTGGAGCGCGATCTCGACGGAGTCAAGCAGCGTCGTCAGGTGATCGCCGAGGGCGCGTACTACAACGAGCTGGAAGGTGTGCTGGTCCGAATCGCCTCGCTGCAGCGGCAGATCGATGCCAGGCAGGCGGTGCACCCGTGACTGGCACGCGCTTACAACGGATAGTCGAGCGATGCGCCAATCTACGCACAAGTCTTATTCGACGATGGCGTGTGCCGCGCTACGTCGCTGGGGTAGTGGCTGGCGGTTTGCTTTGCAGTTTTCTCAGCGTCCACGCCCAATCGATCGACTACGACCCGCGCCGTGCGAACGAGCTGCGGGCTTGCGACGATCACCAGTATCGAGGCCGCACCGCCGAGGCGAAGCAGTGCTATTCGTTGCTGCTCGATCAGTCGCGCAGCGCGGCCGTGAGAGCAGAGGCTGCGTGGCAGCTCGGAGATGTCCAACGGGCCAATCAATTATTCCGGGCGGCGCTGCGCGGCGCAGAGCGTCCGGTGCAGACGCGAGTGCGCTGGGGATACCTGTATCTGCAAACGCATCAGTATGCGGATGCGCAGAAGCTGTTCAGCGAAGCGCTGGAGCTGTCGCCGAACGACATCCAGGCACGGCTTGGCATGGCGCATGTCTATGCCGATCAGTTCGAAGGCGAAGCGCGTCCGCTGATCGAGCAGTTGCTATCCGAGGACGATCAGATCTTCGCTGCACACCTGCTGGCGGCGCGCATGTCGCTGGAAGAAGGGCGGCTCGATGACGCTGACCGATCGCTGGACCGCGCAGCGAAAATCGCCGACGCGAAGCAGTTGCCGCCGCTGGAAGTGTATTCATTGCGGGCGGTGTTCGATCTGATGCGTGGTCGGGACAGTGCCGCAATGCATCGTGATGCCTGGGTCCGGCGCGTGCTCGGTTACAACCCGCGCTATGGCGCCGTGTACGAACAGCTGGCGCGTTTCGAAGTGACGCGCCGGCGTTACCGTGAAGCGACGCCGCTGTTGCGCAAGGCCGTGGAGATTCAGCCGGATCTCTGGTCGGCGCACGCCCAGCTGGGTGCGAACCTGTTGCGTCTGGGCGAAATCGACGAAGCACGCCAACACCTGGTGGCGGCCTACGAAGGCGACCCCTACAGCCCGACCATCGTGAACACGCTGCGCCTGCTGGATCGGGTCAACGAAGTGGAAACCAGCGTAGCGAAAATCCCCTTGCCGACGGGTGCTCCCGAGGACGTAGCGGACGTCGAAGTCCGGTTGCGCCTGAATCGCAAGGAATCGCAGGCGCTGCGCCCCTATGTGCTCGAAGTGGCGCGCGACAGCATCACCGCGTTCTCGCAACGCTATGGATTCCGGCCACGTGAGCCAGTAACGGTAGAGCTGTATCCGGATCACGACGATTTCGCCGTGCGAGTTGCCGCGCTGCCCGGCATAGGATTGCTCGGCGTGACCTTCGGTTACCTGGTTGCGATGGACAGTCCCTCGGGCCGCGCCACCGGAGATTTCAACTGGGGCAGCACCTTGTGGCACGAGATGGCCCACGTCTTCACGCTGGAGATGACGGATCATCGCGTGCCACGCTGGCTGAGCGAAGGCGTCTCGGTGTTCGAGGAATGGCGCACTGGCCCCGCGCCGGGAGTCGTCGTCACGCCCGACGTGATCACTGCATTGGAGCAGAACCTGCTCCTGCCCGTGGCGCAGCTGGATGCCGGCTTCATCCGGCCGCAGTATCCCAATCAGGTGCAGGTGTCCTACACGCAGGCCGGATTGATCTGTCTGTTCATCGAACAACGCTGGGGCTTCGAGCAACTGCCTGCGTTGCTGCGGCAGTTCACGCGTGAGACCACTACGCAGGCTGCGATCGAAGCCACATTCAAGCTGCCGGCCGCCGAGTTCGATCGACAGTTCGTCGAGTTCGTGCGACAACGCTATGCGACTTTGCTCGCGCGTCGCGAGGACTGGCAGAAGTCGTATCGAGCCGCCCTGAAGGCACGCAACGAGCAACGGTGGCCGGATGTCATTGCACCAGCGCGCCAGGCGATCGAGATCTATCCCGAGCACACCGGTCCGGACAGCCCGTACCTGATCCTGGCGCAGGCACTGGAGAAAACCGGCGACCGCAACGGCGCCACCGACGTAGTGCTGCAGTATCGAAAGGCCGGCGGCTGGGAGCCCGGTGCTTTGCGCGAGCTCGCGGCCTGGCTCGTGGCTGCGAACCGACGCGAAGAAGCCATCGATGCACTGGCAGCGGTCAACTACAGCGACCCGCTCAACCACGAGCAGCACCTGACGCTCGGCGAGCAGTTGCTCGCGGCCGGCCGCGCCGAAGATTCGATGCGCGAGTTCCAGGTCTCGCTAGCGTTGAACGGACTGAATGCGGCCATGGCGAACTTCGGCATGGCGCGCGCGTTACGTGTGCTCGGGGACATGCCGGCCAGTCGCCGCCATCTGCTCGATGCCCTTGCAACCGCACCGCACTACAAGCCTGCCCAGGACTTGCTGCTGCAAATGGTGGAGGAGCGCCAGGAATGACCAGACAACTCAAAGATGCCGCCGCGGGATTCCCCGAGATCGAGGCCGGACACGCTGGCGCGCCGCCGGACGCCGCAGCGCTGGTAGCGAAGTTCCATGAACGCCTGGACGCCATTCGCACCCAGGTACGCCGGATCATCGTCGGCCAGGACGATGTCATCGAACATCTGCTGCTGACCCTGCTGGTGGGTGGACACTGCCTGATCACCGGCATGCCGGGAACGGCCAAGACGCTGCTGGTGCGGACCCTGGCGAACGCGTTGGGCCTGAATTTCAAGCGCGTGCAGTTCACGCCGGACCTGATGCCCACCGACATCACGGGCACCGACGTCATCGAGGAAGACATCACCACCGGGCACCGGCGCTGGACCTTCGTGCCCGGCCCGATCTTCGGCAACGTGCTGCTGGCGGATGAGATCAATCGCACGCCGCCGAAGACGCAAGCGGCGCTGCTCGAAGCCATGCAGGAGCATTCGGTGACGGTGCGCGGCGTGACCCACACGCTGGCGCCGCCGTTCTTCGTGCTGGCGACGCAGAATCCGATCGAGCTGGAAGGCACCTATCCGCTGCCCGAAGCGCAGCTCGACCGCTTCCTGTTCAACGTGCTGCTCGACTACCTGAGCGCCGACGATGAAATGGAAGTGGTCGATCGCAACAGCTCGCGCGTCGGCCTGCCGGACATCGAAGCCTGTACCAATGGGCAGGAGATCATCGAGTTTCAATGGCTGGTGCGGCAGGTTCCCCTGTCGGAGCAGGTCCGGCGCAAGGCGGTGGAGGTGGTGCGTGCGACCCGACCGACGGAAGCGTCCGCCCCGGACAGCGTACGTCGCTACGTGCGTTACGGAGCGAGCGTACGTGCAACGCAGTTCCTGTGTCTGGCAGCCAAGGCGCGCGCCTTGACGAAGGGTCGCTATCACGTCACCACGGAAGACCTGCAGGCGCTCGTGTTGCCGGTACTGCGGCATCGGGTGCTGACGAACTACCAGGCGGAATCGGACGGCGTGAGCGTCGACGCCGTGCTCGGTGACGTCGCTGCAATTCCGAGTGAACGCGCATGAGCCCTGCCGCACAGAATCGTCTGCTGCCGCCGCAGACCCTGGCGAGCCTGGCGAATCTGGAGCTGGTTGCACGCACGGCAGTGCAGGGATTTCTCAATGGCCTGCATCGCTCGCCGCGCTTCGGCTTCAGCCAGGAGTTCCGGGAATATCGTGCCTATGCCGAGGGCGACGATCCGCGCTTCGTCGACTGGAACGTGTACGCACGTACCGACCGGACCTACATCCGGCGCTACGAAGGTGAAACCAACACGCGACTGATGATCCTGCTCGATGCCAGCGCCTCGATGGGCTATCGCTCGCATTCGGTGAGCAAGCTCGACTACGCCAAGTTTCTCGCCGCGGCGCTCGCCTATCTGGCGGCGCGCCAGCACGATCCGGTCGGCCTGATCGTCTTCGACGAAGCGTTGCGTCAGTATCGGCCGGCGCGCAGCCACGGCACCAGCCTGCAAGGTGTCATTCACGCGATCGATGCGGTCACTCCCGGACGCGGCACCAATATCGACGCCAGCTTTGAATCGTTCCGCGAGCACCTGACGCATCGCGGCCTGGTGGCGGTGATCTCGGATCTGTACTGCGATCCCGCTTCGCTGTCCGCCGCGGTGCGGCCGCTGGCCGGAAACGGACACGACCTGATGATCTTTCACGTGCTCGATCCGCAGGAAGTCGCGCCGCACTGGGACGAATCGGTGGTGCTCGAAGACAGCGAGACCCGCGAGAGCCTGAATGTCTCGCCGGAATTCCTCAAGGAGGGTTATCGGCAGCGCCTGGCTTCGCACCTGGAGTCGCTGCGCCGGGTGACTGCCGATGCTGGTGCGCATCACGTGTTGCTGCAGACGGATCAGCCGCTGAACGAAGCATTGCGCCATTACCTGACGTTTCGACAAAGGCGCGCCTAGCTGGGACCGCCATGTTTCTCGCACCCGCCTTCCTCGCCGCACTGCTCGCCATCGGGCTGCCGGTATGGTTGCATCGGGTGGCGCGCGCCAACCCGCCTCGACATCCGTTTGCCTCGCTCATGCTGCTGGAAGCGAGCGAGACGCAACGCACCGCGCAAAGGACGTTGCGCTACTGGATGTTGCTGGCGCTGCGCATCGCATTGCTCGTCGCATTGGCACTGGCATTCGCCGGTCCGCTGGTTTCGCGCCAGGCGATTCCGGTGCTCAATCCGAACGCCCGGCTGCATGCGGTCGTGATGGATGCGTCCTTGTCCATGCAGTACGGCGATCGATGGCAACGGGCGCTCGCCCAGGCGCGCGAAATCATCGATGCGGCACGTCCCGGCGACCAGATTCTGCTGGTCGAAGCGCGGGGCCGGAAAATCCAGGTGGTGCACGACACCGCCAGTGCTGGCAGGCAGTCGCTGCCGATGGCACTGACTTCGATCAAGCCAGGCAACGAGCGTCTCGACTACGGTCTGCTCATGACCACGGCCAGGAGCTGGCTCGGAACGGCGCGACTGCCGGTCGAACTGCACCTGATCTCCGACCTGCAGCAATCGGCCAGCCCGATGCGTTTCTCCGACCTGGAGCCGCCGGCCGACACGCAGCTGGTATTTCACGACGTTGGCGAAGAACGCGCCGACAACACTTACGTGACGCAAATCGATGCGGAGTCGGCAGCGCGCGAGCTGGCGGTTCACGTCAGGACCACGTCGTCCAGGATCGAGCGGCGCGAGATGATCGTTCTGCTCGACGACGCTGAACTGGGACGAAAGAGCTTCGAAGTCGGCCCAGCCGGCACGGTTGCGCTCTACGAAGGCGAGGGCGGGCCGCCACCGCATTCCGTCTCGGCGCCGGTCGATATCGATGGCGTGCAGCTGCGTCCCACGGCCAAGGTGCTGTTTGCATCGCTCGATCTCAGTGCCGGCGCACACCGGGTCGAAGTCAGGCTCGAACCGCAGGATGCGCTGCCGGCGGACGATCGCTTCTATGCAGTGATCGAGCATTCCGACCCGCGTGTCCTGCTCGCGTCACGGACGAAGGGTGCAGATGACGCTGCGTACATGGCGGCCGCCATCGCTTCGTTGAGCTCACCGCAACTCACGGTCGAGCAACGCAGCGGGCAGGAGCTGGAAGGCCGAGCCTTGCAGGGGTACTCCGCAATGGTCGTCACCGACGTTGCCGCGCTCAGCAGCGCCGCCACGACCCGCATTCTCGACTATGTGCGATCAGGCGGCGCGCTACTGATCACGCTTGGACCGGGAGCGGCAGAGCAGCGCAGTGCACTGCTGGATGGCCTGCGAGTTCGCAACGAAGTGTCGGCGCCGACGCGGGTTGCCCATGTCGAAACCTCTCACCCGGCATTACGCGATGCGAGCGGTTGGCAGGACGTTCGATTCTTCCGCCATCTGCAAGTGACGCCCGCCGACGGCGACCGAATCCTGATCAATTTGCAGGATGGCACGCCCCTGCTGATCGAGCGCAGCCTCGGAGCGGGCCGCATGCTGCTGCTGACTGCGCCGCTCGATCGCGACTGGAACGACCTGGCGACCCAGCCACTGTTCGTACGATTCGTCGCCGAGACGGCGCGTTATCTGACACGAGCGGATACGTCGACCGCCAGCGCGCGGGTGGGCTCCGTCGTCATGACCGGATTGACCGCTGCCGGTGGCGGGCAGATATTCGACCCGCAGGGCCGACGCGTGCTGAACCTGAACCAGACCGCGTCGAGCGATCGGATGCTGCCGGATCAGTTGGGTTTTTATGAGATTCGCGGCGCGGCCGGCGCGAGGTGGGTGGCGGTGAATACCGATGCACGCGAATCGGATCTGACGCGCTTGCCGCCTCCGAGCCTGCAACGCTGGCAGCAGTTGCGTCACGCGCCCGGGGGCGACGATGCGCGAGCGGAGGCTTCGGACACGCCGAGGTCAGTCTCATCACCGGCAGGCCCAGGCAGAACGTCGATCGGCTACTGGTTGCTGTTGCTGGCAACCGCACTCGCCGTGCTGGAGATCGCGCTGGCCAATCGTTACCTGGCCGTGCGTCGCGAGGTTTGAGCGATGAGCTCCCGTCAGCGACTGGATGAATATCTCGATACGCTGCGACGGCGGATTCGCACACATATATATGTACGTGCGGCTGCCGTGGTTGCGGTTACGGCGCTCGCGGTCACGGTGGCAGCGGTATGGCTGCTGCAACGGGAGGGATTTCCTTCCGACCTTGCACTGATCGGTCGCGGCGTGCTGCTGTTTTCGGTCGTGATCGTTGCAGCGGCGTTGCTCTGGCTGCCGTTGTGGAGGTTGCGCAGGAAGGACGGCGCGGAAGAGTTCGAGCGCCGGCTGCCGGCACAGCGCGGCCGCATCGAAACCTACCTCGATGCGCGACGGCGTGAGACGACTTCCAGCGCATCGCCCTTGATCGAGCTGCTCGCCGGCGATGCAGCATCGCTGGCCGAGGCGACTCCCGTTCGCGCTGTCGTGCCTGGCTGGCGCTTGTGGCAATTCGCCGGAGCGGGTCTGATCGCGGCGGCAATGCTGGGCGGTCTGATGATGCTGGGGCCGGCTCATTGGGGATATGGAAGCCGGTACTTCCTGCTCGGTGCGCAGCTGCCTCGTGCCGCGGTGCCGGTTCGCCAGGTTGTCGTCAGTCCCGGCAGCGTCACCGTGCGGCGCAACAGCGATTTGCTGATTCGTGCCTCCATCGAAGGCTTCTCCCCGGACCAGGCCCAGGTATTCGTGCGCTTCGATGATGAGCAGCGCTGGCAGCGGGCCGCCATGCGGCCGGTCGAGAAGGAAGGGAAGCAGTGGGAGTTTCGGCTCTATGCGCTGCGCGGGCCGCTGCATTACTACGTGGCGGCGCACAGTGCCCGCAGTGCCGAGCGCAGTACCGAGCACAGTGTGGCCGTCATCGATCTGCCGCACGTCGAACAGGTACGGCTGACCTATCGCTATCCCGACTGGACTGGATTGCCGACACGAGTTGACACGGCCTCACGCGACATCCGCGCGGTCGCCGATACCAACGTCAAACTGGAAGTGTTCGCGGATGCGGCGCTCGAATCGCCGGTCGTCGTGCTCGACGGCAAGCCGGTGGCGATGCAGAAGAACGGCGCTGCCAGTGACGGCAGCATCACGGTGACGAAGCCCGGCAGTTATCACATCGCTGCGCGCGTTGCGGACGAGCTGGTGGCTTTGACCGACGACTACCGCATCGAAGTCGTCCCCGACGAGAAGCCGAGCATCGAGATCGAGAAGCCGGGTCGCGACTACCGTGCGACCAACATCGAAGAAGTCCCGATCCGGATCCAGGCGCAAGACGACTTTCGCGTGCAGCAGGTGGAGTTGCACTACTCCGTCAACGGCGGCGACTGGCGCAGCCTCAAGGTCGCCGGTGGCACCAGGCAGATCGACGCGGAGTCTTTGTTGAGGCTGGAAGAGCTCGGCGCGCAGCAGCCGGCTCGGGATCGCCAGCAGCCGCTGCTGGCGCCGGGCGATCTCGTTTCCTACTACGCGATCGCCAAGGATCACGGGCAGTCGGCGCAGACGGACCTGTTCATGGTCCAGGTGCAGCCGTTCGAGCGGCGCTTCATGCAGGCACAGGGCGGCAGTGGCAGCGGCGGCATGGGCGGCGAGCAGGGTGCGATCTCCGAACGTCAGCGCGAGATCCTGCTGGCGACCTGGAACCTGCAGCGTAACGACCAGAAGAGCGCACGTTCGCGTGCTCAGCTCACCGACAGTGCGAAGATGCTGGCCGAGCTGCAGACCACGCTCGCAACGCAGACCCGCACGCTTGCCGAGCGCATGCGCGCTCGTGTTTCACCGGAAGAGGACGAGCGCGTTCGACAGTTCGTGGAAAGCCTGGAACGGGCTGCAACCGTCATGGATCCCACGGTCGAGCACCTGAACGCCTTCGATCTCAAGGCGGCCGTGCCGCTGGAACAGCAGGCACTGCAACAACTGCTGCGGGCCGAATCGGCGTTCCGCGACGTGCAGATTGCCATGCAGCGCGACAGCTCCAGCGCCGGCAGCGAGCAGGCGGCGCGCAACTTCACCGAAATGTTCGAGCTCGAGATGGATGTCGACAAGAACCATTACGAGACCCAATCGCAGCTGTCGCAACGCAACGATCGCGACGAGCTGGATGAGGCCATCCGCAAACTGAAGGAGCTGGCCGAACGTCAGGAGAAACTGGCGCAACAGGCGAACCGCTCGATGGCGCAGCGCGAGCAGCGCTGGCAGCAGGAACAGCTGCGGCGCGAAGCGGAGGACTTGCAGCGGCGCCTGGCCGAGCTGCAGCGCAACGACCCGTCGGCCGACCCATCCGCTTCTTCCCAATCGTCGGCTTCCCGGTCGGACCGGCAGCGGCGTGATGACTCGTTGTCGCCGGCGTTGGATTCCATGCGCCAGGCGCTCGATCAGATGCGCGCCGCCAGCGGTGAATCCGACAGCGATACGACGAATCGATCCGCGCGCGAGGCGAGCCGCAATCTGCGCCAGGCGCTGGAGCGGATGCATCGACCGGACGAGCAGGGCATGCAGCAGGCACTCGAACGATTGGCCGAGCGTACTCGCAAGCTCAGCGAGGAGCAGCGCCGGGTCGAGTCCGATCTGTACCGCACGCTGGCCGACCGGTCGGAATCGGAGCAGCAACGCGGCCAGCTCGACACGCGCCGCGCACAAGCACTCTCGGAAACGAAGCAGAAGATGGCAGGTGAGCTACGCGACGTTCAACAGCAGATGCGCGGCGCCATGAACGATCATCGTTCCGACAGCCCCGAGGCGAGCCGGCGATTGGGCGAAGCGCTGAACGCGCTGGAGAATGCCAATCTCGAGTACCGTATGAAACGCAGCGCCTCGGAGATTCGCTATGGACGCGCACGCGAAACGGTGCCGCGCGAAGGCTTGATCACCGAAGCGCTCCAGACACTGGAACGCGACCTGCGGGCGGCAGCCAAGGCGGCCGAAGGCGAAGGAAACAGGGAGACGGGTCCAGACACCACCGAGGAGTTGCTTGCGGAGTTGAGCACGCTGCGGCGTGGACTGGGAGAAGCGCCCTTCAATCGGGAGGCCACGGGCGCGGCCGACCGCATTCAGGGCCTCGTGAATCGACTCAAGGGTCCGCAACTCAGCGCAGCGCAGATTGCCGCGTTGCGCAAGCTCACGCACGAGCTGCGACACCTCGCTGGCGATCCCATGGCTTCGCAGCCCGCAGCCATGTCGAAGCTGGTCGATCAGATCGAGCTGGAGACACTCGCGGTCGCGGAGAAATCGCGTAACGCAACCCAGGCGCACACGTCGGCTGCGGCTCCCGACGCACCGCAGTATCGCGAGGCTACTGTCGAATACTATCGCCGGCTCGGCAGCGGCTGCGCCAACGACGAGACGCGCCGATGCTGATGCGCCACAAACTTGCCGGCGTTGCAATTCTCGCCGTCGCCGCGTTGGCTGCTGCTGACACCGATTTACCGGGCGACGGCGGTCGGGCCGGAATCCGGCCCGACCTGTCCAAGCTCAACATGGCACGCGCCATCTACAACAGCGAAGGCGGCATGGGCGAGGCGTACTACATGTACGACGGCCGCTTCTGGGCGCGCTGGGAAACCGACTTTCCCGAAGGCGACGACAACTTCAGCCGCCGGCTGGCCACGCTGACGCGCATCAATGTCGCTCCGATCGCGGCGAGCCGGCTGCTCACCGCGCCCGATCTGGGCGATTTTCCGCTGCTGTTCATGTCGGACCCCGGTTACATGGTGTTGTCGAAGCAGGAGATCGCGGCGCTGGCGCACTACCTGGCCAATGGCGGCTTCCTGTGGGTGGATGATTTCTGGGGTGACGCGGAGTGGCAGCAGTTCGCCAATGTCATGCGCCAGGTGCTGCCGGATCGGGAATGGCGCGTGCTGACACCGCAGCATCCCATCTTCCATACCGTCTTCGATCTCAAGGAGATGCCGCAGATTCCGGCATTGCCGTTTGCGAGCCCGGGCGGCGATACCGCCGAGCCCGCCGGCGCCCACAAGTATCCGGCCGGTTCCTTGAGCGAGCCGCAAATGCGGGCCTGGCTCGACGACGATGGCCGCGTCATGGTGGTTGCCACGCACAATACCGACGTCGGCGACGGCTGGGAGCGGGAAGCCTACGGCGAATGGTATTTCGAGACCTTCTCGACGCGCGCCTACATGATGGGCGTGAATATAGTGACGTATGCAATGACGCACTGATGCAGGTCACCCTCGCGTATCGCAGATCGCCGCCGTAGCTGCCTGATCTGCAAAGCTGGCCGATGTTGTCCCGTAGCCCTGGTGCTGCCGTGCGCGGAAGTGGACAAGCCGTACCCGCCTGAGTCAACCTGCGCTGCGGCAGAACCCCCTCATGTCCAACGTCATCAATCTCAGGAAGGCGAAGCAGAAGCGTGCCGAGGGCAAGACGCTGTGCGGCGCCGGTTTTCACAAGTGGCAGACGCTCGGGGAGCGGCGTTTCGACGTGAAGCAGGGCAAGCTGATGACCGCACAACGCTGCCGCCGCTGCGGCGAAGAACGCACCAAACTCACCTGAGCGGGTTCTGTGATCCCGGTCGCGTTTCCAGCTTTCGCAATCACTGAAAATCGAAGCCTCAATTCGAAACACAATCCAGCGCCCGGTGCCCGCAGTGCCCTGGCGGGTATGTCCATGAAAGGGAGAAACGAATGAGCTCTGCCGCGATCAGCTGCATGAGGGACGCCAGGCTGCCGGCCTCAGGCCTTGCACGGCGCCTTGCCGCGGCTTGCCTCGTAGGCATCGGGCTGATCTCACTGGCCGCATGCGGTGGTCAAAGTGAGCGGGACAAGGCGGCGGATAGTGGCGCCACACCCGACGGTAGAATTCCATACAGGTCGGGCGTGTTTTCGCCTTATCAGGGGCTCGCTTCGCAATGTGCCGCGCCGCGCGCCGGCATCGATCCGTACACCAACCAGTCGTATCCGGATACCCAGGGCTCGGTGGCCAGCGAGAACGACTGGCTGCGTTCCTGGATCAACGACACCTATCTCTGGTACAGCGAGATTCCCGACGTCGATCCGAACGGCTACCAGACGCTCGACTATTTCGATCTGCTCAAGACCTCGGCAGTCACGGCCTCGGGCGCGCCCAAGGACAAGTTCCACTTCACCTACCCGACGGCCGAGTGGAACGCGCTGTCGCAATCAGGGTCCTCGACGGGATACGGTGCACAGTGGTTCATCATCAGTGCGCAGGCGCCGCGCGAAATCGTGGTTGCCTATGTCGAGCCGAACTCTCCGGCAGCGCTTGCCGGTGTGACGCGCGGCGACACGGTGCTGGAGATCGACGGCGCCGACGCAGTGAACGGCAACTCGCAGGCGATCGTCGATACCCTGAACCAAGGGCTGGCGCCGTCCGCCCGGAACGAAACCCATGAGTTCCTGCTGAAGGACATCGCCGGCGTCAGCCGCAGCGTGACGTTGAAGTCGGACGTGATCGTCTCGACGCCGGTGCAGAACGTCACCTCGATTCCGACCGGCAACGGCCTGGTCGGCTACCTGCTGTTCAATGATCACATCGCCACGGCCGAGTCGGAGCTGATCGATGCGGTCACCGCGCTGAAGACGGATGGCGTCGACGACCTGGTGCTCGACATTCGCTACAACGGCGGCGGCTTCCTCGATATCGCAAGCGAGCTGGCCTACATGATTGCCGGGCCGGCGCTGACCTCGGGCATGACTTTCGAGCGGATCGCCTTCAACGACAAGTACGCCAACACCGATCCGGTGACCGGCCAGGCGTTGAAGCCGACGCCGTTTCACACCACCACGCAGGATTTTTCTGCGGGTGACGGCAATCCGCTGCCGACGCTCAACCTGAGCCGGGTGTTCGTGCTGACCGGTTCAGGCACCTGCTCGGCCAGCGAATCCGTCATCAACAGCCTGCGCGGCGTCGGTGTCGAAGTCGTGCAGATCGGTGGCACCACCTGCGGCAAGCCGTACGGCTTCTACGCGACGCCCAACTGCGGCACGACTTACTTCGCGATCCAGTTCAAGGGCGTGAACGCTCAAGGGTTCGGCGACTACACCGACGGCTTCTCGCCGCAGAACACGGTCGGCGTGGCGGGCGAGAAGGTCGCTGGCTGTTCGGTGGCGGACGATTTCTCGCATGCGCTGGGCGATCGCAACGAAGCCCGGCTGGCGGCGGCGATCGGCTATCTCGAAAGCGGCGGTGCAACCTGCCCGACGCCGCCGAGCGGACCGGTGGCGCAGGCGAAGACCCGGCTGTCGGGTCCATCCGAGGGGTTCGTGTACAGATTGCCCTGGCGTGAGAACCGGATTCTGCGCGAGCGCTGAACCGTGCACCGGTTCGGGAACTGCCGTCGGCAGGTGCAGGTCGGAATGAACGGTTGGTTGGCTGACGCCGGCGGGCACAGGCCGGAACGAGTAGCTGGTTGGCTGAGGCAGGATTCCCGATGCTCAAATCGTGCATGAAAGCAGTCGTCTTCGGCTGCTGCTTCCTGCTGGGTTCCTGCGCAGTGTCGCAGGCGCAGCCGGATACGCCCGCGGTCATCACCCAGCCGTCTGCCGCAAGCCGTGCCGAACTGCTCACCGCCGTCAGTACTGCCCTCGGGGTCGCCAACGTCACGCTTGCCGACGACGCACTGACCCGCTCCAGCACGCTCATCATCGAGCACGTCCACCCGCGTGACGCGAGCGGTCGCCAGCTCAGCGGCCGCGATTTCGACCGGCCGCACCATTTCCAGCTGGTGAAGAGCGGCGAGCGGTGCTCGCTGATTCATCAGGAATCAGGAAAGAAGACCGAGCTGCGGGAAACCGCTTGCAGATCCGCTAAGTAATACGAGGCGCCGTCTGATCCTGTTTGAGGAGGCGCCGGTTGTACTTCTGTATCGGCATGGCGCTGACCTATCATCGCCGCCAGAACGCGAAAGCACTCGCATCGCGATGATCGGAGTACGGCTGCTTGGGTGGCTACAACGTCGAGATTGTCACGGTGCGCGTCGGCGGCGAGGACTACCGCCTGCGCAAGCTCAGCGACCGGCAGCAGTTCTTCGATCCCGACGGGGCAGCCGAGCGGGCCGGGATCTCGTCGGCAACCTGGCCGCTGTTCGGCATGATCTGGCCGGCGGGATGGGCGCTGGCGGAGGCCATGGCGGAATTTCCCATCGCAGGTCAGCGGATTCTGGAAGTGGGCTGCGGTTTGGGGCTCGTCAGCCTGGTGCTGCAGAAGCGCTGCGCCGACATCACAGCCAGCGACAACCATCCGCTGGCCGAAGAGTTTCTGCGCTACAACGCGGAGCTGAACCAGTTGCCACCGATCCGCTATCGCGACGCGCCTTGGATCGCGGCGAATCCCGAGTTGGGGCAGTTCGACCTGATCGTCGGCAGCGACGTGCTTTATGAGCGCGATCATCCGGCACTGCTGGCCGGCTTTCTCGAGCGCCACGCGACCCCCACGACGCATATTCTCATCGCCGATGCAGGCCGTGGATACCGGGGCCAGTTCGGCAAACTGCTGGCTGCCCAGGGGTATACGAAATCCGAGCGGCCCTTTCTCGCGGACGGCCAGCAGATCGAGTCGAAGGGCCGCCTGCTGGACTTCTCCCGCGCCCCCGCCTGAGCCTCGCCGGGCGACCTCGTAATGACAGAACAACGGACTGCCGCGTGATTTGCGGCATACTGCCGCGACACGGAAGCAGTCGCACATGGTCTTTGCGCTCGTTCAAACCGCCCGACGACGGTTCTCCACCCGCTGGTTGCTGGCCAGCGTGTGGCTGGCCGGGTTGATTCTCTACAGCACACTCATCGGGCTGGCGGACGCGCGCGCCATCGCCTGGATCAACGATGCGGCGTGGACGCTGGCGCCTGCCGCGGCTGCCTGGACCTGCTTCCGCACCGCTCGACGCATCGGCCGCGCCGACAGCCGGTCGTGGTGGCTGTTGGGCGCAGGCTGCTCGATCTGGCTGCTGGGCCAGTTCCATTGGAATTACTACGAGCTGGTGCTGGGCGTCGAGCTGCAGTTCCCGAACGTCGGCCAGGGCTTGTATCTGATGTTCCCGGCATTCACGATTGCCGCCATCACGCAGCTGCCCGAATCGCGCCGGTCCTCGCTGTTCACGCTCGCACATCTGGGCAATCTGGCGCTGGTGATGTGCTGTCTGGCGGTCACCGTAGTGCTGGGGCTGGTCGAGCCGGCGTTGCGCTCCGGCCGGACGCCGCTGAGCCTGTGGATTTCCGCCTTCCAGTGCCTGCTCATCGTCGCGAGCTTCCTGTACGCACTGTTTGCACTCTGGACCTATCGCTGGAGCACCACCTGGGGGTCGATGCTGCTGCTGGTACTCGCCAGCGGCATCTATGCCGTCTGCAACCTCATCTACGTTCATGCGTTGTTGACGCGAACGTATCTGCCGACCGATGTCGTGAACATGAGCTGGCTGCTGGTGTTCGGGCTGATCGCGTGGTCGGCCGCCGAGCGCCTGTGGTTGCATCGGCATCCATATACGGCACCGCCGCAGCGCATGCTGATGCGCGAACGCTGGCTGGAGGCGATCGTGCCGGCGCTGCTCATCATCATCATGGTGGTAGTGGCGGTCGGCAGCTCACCGTCGTTGACGCCGCGGGTGCTCGGCTGGGCGGTGGCTCTGTTCATCCTGTTCGCGGTAGTGCTTGGCGTGCGTGAAGCCTGGATCCAGAGCGATGCCCAGCGTCTCAATACCGAGCTGGTGGGCGCGAATCGCCGTCTGCAGGAAGCAAACGAAGAGCTGCGTAATAGCGAGAACCGGTATCGAGACCTCAATTCCGCACTGGAGCAGCGAGTCGCAGAACGTACGGGACAGCTGGAGCGTGCCTATGCCGAGCTCGAAGGATTTTCATACGCGGTTGCGCACGATCTGAAAGCGCCCCTGCGCGCAATCAATGGATTCGCGCATCTGCTGCAGGAAGAACTGGGCGAAGAAACGGTCGAACGCGTCGGATCGTATCTCAGTCGCATCCGCAACGGATCGTTGAAAATGTCGGCATTGATCGACGATCTGCTGTCGTACTCGAACATCGAGAGGCGCGATCTGCATGCGAGCCAGATCGGTGCGCAGGAGCTGATCCAGTCGGTCACGACGCAGTTTGCCGACGAGATGCTCCGGCGCAACGCGACCGTCACGCTCGATGTCGAGCCGATCACATTGCACGTCGATACCGAGGGTTTGTCGCTGGCGCTGCGCAATCTGATCGAGAACGCGCTGAAATATTCGCACGAAGAGAAGCCGCCGGTGATCTCGATTCGAGCGAGGCGCACGTCGCAAGGCGCATTGCTGGCGATCGAGGACGACGGCATCGGCTTCGACATGCAGTATCACGATCACATCTTCAAAGTGTTCCAGCGCCTGCACCGCGACGATCAGTATCCGGGAACGGGTATCGGGTTGGCGCTGGTGCGCAAAGCCATCGAGCGCATGGGTGGCAGGGTCTGGGCGCAAAGCCGGCTGGGCGAGGGCGCGACATTCTTCATCGAGCTGCCGCTCGCTGCCGTGGTGTAAGTTCCTTCGCGCTGGGTGCGATGACCCGCTATGTGTGCTGATGGTCTGCTTGGGTAATGGGCGAGACGCAATGCGCGGCTTTTTCAGTGGGTCGTTCCTTCGCCGGCTCCTTTGCCATTGCTCGTGAGCAACCAGGCCTTCGCTACACGCTCAGGCACAGGCTTGCGGTCCAGAACACGCACGAGCGTGATGCATCCCAGTGCGGCGAGCACGGTGCCGGTGACGAAGGCGGGCGCGTAGCCGGCGGCGTCGGCAATGACGGATGAGCAGAAAGTGCCGACCGCATTCACCAGGACGAAGAAACTCGCGAACAAGGTGTAGTCGGTGCCGGCGTGCTCGGGATCGGACGCATCCATCATCAACGTGAACAGCGCCACCGTCGCGGTAGTGCCGATCACGCCTTCCAGGATCGTGGCGGTCCACAGCAGTTGAATGCCGCCGATTCCCAAGGCGGCGACGATGTAGAGGATGAATGTCGCTGCCTGCGCCAGGCCCGTGATCAGTAGTGCATTGCGCCGACTGACGCGAAACATGAACCAGCCGCCGAGTAGCGCGCCGGCCAGGCTGGTGACCGAACCGACCGTGCCCTTCATGAGCGCGATCGTCTCCTTGCTCAGCCCCGCGTCCCTGAGAAACGGACCCAGGATGTTCGAGACCATCGCATCGCCGAAGCGGTAGCAGAAGATCAGGCCGGCGAAGGCGAGCATGCCGGGCATCAGCATCCGGCGCAGCCAGCCGACGAGCAGCTCGCGCAGTCGCGGCGGCGGACCGCAGGCGCGCGGCGCATCGGACATCGAAACGACCGGGATGATGGTGAGGGCCAGCAGCAGCGCCATGCAGAAGAACATGGTGGCCCAGTCGGTCTTCGCGAAGATCCACAACAGCAGGCCGCCGCCGAGGATCATTCCGAGCCGGTATGCGCCGACCTGGATGCCGTTGGCCAGGCCGCGTTCCTGCGAATCCAGGATGCGCACCGCCAGTCCGTCCGTGACGATGTCCTGCGAGGCGGCAATGATGTTGAACACGAACGCGGCCGCCAGCACGATCGTATAGCCGTGCCCGAGATCGAGCCGGGTGAGCAGCAATGCCGCGCACACCGACGAGATCTGCCACAGCAACAGCCACTGCTTGCGTGTACCCAGGTGATCCAGGTAAGGCGCCCACAGGAACTTGAGCGCCCAGGGCAGGTACAGCAGGCTCATCGCGCTGATCGCTTTCAGCGAGTAGCCGGCTTCGCGCAGCAGCACGGGCAGTGCCTGGGTGAAGAAGCCGTACGGCAATCCTTGCGCCAGGTACAGCGCAATCAGCAGCGATAGCTTGTGCGTGCGGCCGATGACTGGAGCGGCGAGCGCGCTGGGGAGGGCGTTGCTCATTGCCGCGCAAGGGTATCAGTCCACCCTTGTCCGTCCGAGGGCTGTGGATGCCGACTGCCGTCGTTGCAGACGGATTGCTCGACTATTTCAGCACCGGCTTCTGCAACTCGGTCACACGTCGATCCTTGAGTTGCACGCTGCCGCCCAGGAAACCGGACGAGCCGATCTCCATTGCGTAAAGCAGCGTGCGCGAGTCCGAGTCTGGGTCGCCGCGCATCGAGGTGGGCGGCCCAAGCGTACTGATGACTTCCATCTCGCTCATGCCGACGCGAAGCCGATTCCAGTTCTCGATGTCGAGCCATTGAGGCGATCCTGGTTGCAGCGGCGCCGCGCGCTCGCGGATTGCAGTGCGATCCTGTGCTCGTGAATCGCGTCGTTGCAGGTCCGCGATCTGGCGCGACAGCTCCTGCACCTGCCGTTCCAGATTGCGTACGTCCTGTTCGACCTTCATGAGCTTGTAATCATCGGCCCCTGCCAGCTGCGTGCAGGCCGCCAGCAGCAGTATCAGCCCCACTTTGCGCATGAGAGACCTCCAGACCATCGTCCGGGTGATTGTGTACAACGCCGTGGTCAGCGAATGTGCACCGGCGACCGTGCACGCAAGCAACGGGTGAGACAATCCGGACCGGCCGGAAGTTGTGCCGCACGGCGCCCAACGAGTAGGCTTGTGCCCTGCAACGTGACGTATGGAAAACACCGCATCCGCGGTTGGTGGCGTTGGCGAGGCTCCATCTCAACGAGCCGGACGTGCCGCCGCTGATACCGACGGGATTCCAGGGGACTCGAGATCACGCGCCCTGGCGCAGGAATTTTACGGAGAACGATCGATGACGCGCGTAACTACCGCGGTGCTGGCCGCCACGCTTACTCTCGCTGTTACCGCCTGCTCCAGGTCGCCGGCGCCCGTGGCGGAAGCCGACGCTCCGGCACCGGCCCACGCCGCCATTGGCGCCTGGGGCTTCGATCGCGATGGCATGGATACCACCGTCAAACCGGGCGATGATTTCTACGAGTACGCCAACGGCCAGTGGCTGAAGACCAACCAGATCCCTGCGGACCTGACCAGTTGGGGCGCGTTCACCAAGCTGGCCGTCGAAGCCGAAGAGCAGCTGCGCGGCATCATCGATGGATTGCCCAAGGATGCGCCGGCCGGCAGTGCCGAGCAGAAGGTCCACGATTTCTACCAGTCGTACCTGGATGTCGCGGCCATCGACAAGCTGGGCCTGGAGCCGGCGAGCGCGGGGCTGAAGGACATTGCCGAGGCCAAGACCCACGCCGACATCGCGCGCCTGATGGGGCGCCCGGATCTGGGCCTGGATACCCCGGTCAACGTCGGGGTCACCATCGACGAGAAGAATCCGGATCGCTACATCATCGGCGTCGGCCAGGCGGGCCTGAGCCTGCCGGATCGCGACTATTACCTGAAGAACGATGCTGCGCTGGTCGAGATTCGCAACAAGTTCCAGGCGCATGTCGAGCGCATGCTGAAGCTGGCGCAGGAAGCGGATGCCGACAAGCAGGCCAAGGCCATTGTCGAGGTGGAAACCCAGATTGCGAAGCGCCACTGGCCGGCGGCCAAGCGCCGCGAGCGCGAGCTCACTTACAACCTGCGTACCCGTGAAGAGCTCGAGGGTCTGGCGCGCAAGTATCCGTGGAAGGAACTGCTGAGCGCCGGCGGGCTGCAGGATCAGCATGAATTCGTCGTGGCCGAACTGGATGCCGTGCAGGCGCTGGCCGGTTTCTTCACCACCGTGCCGGTGAGCACCTGGCGCAGTTACCTCAAGTATCACTACCTCACCAACAACGCCGCGGTATTGCCGCAGGCGTTCGATGACGAGCAGTTCGACTTCTACGGCCGCACGCTCAACGGCGTGACGCAGAAGCGCGATCGCTGGAAGCGCGCCGTGCGATCGCTCAACGGTTCGCTCGGCGAAGCCGTCGGGCAGCTGTACGTGAAGCAGTATTTCCCCGAGGATTCCAAGCGGCAGATGGTCGAGCTGGTCGAGAACCTGCGGCACGCCTATGCGCAGCGCATCGAGACGCTGCCCTGGATGTCGGCCGAAACCAAGAAGGTGGCCAAGGAGAAGCTCGCCACGTTCCGCCCCAAGATCGGCTATCCGGACAAATGGAAGGATTACTCGAATCTGGAGATCCGGGCCGGCGATGCGTTTGGCAATGCTGTGCGCTCGCGCGTTTTCAGCTGGCAGTTCGACGTGGACCGGCTCGGCCACCCCACCGACAAGGACGAGTGGTTCATGACGCCGCAGACCGTGAACGCCTACTACAACCCGACGTTCAACGAGGTGGTGTTCCCGGCAGCGATCCTGCAGCCGCCGTATTTCGATCCGCATGCCGACCCGGCGGTGAACTACGGCGGCATCGGCGGCGTGATCGGCCACGAAATGGGCCACGGCTTCGACGATCAGGGCGCCAAGTCCGATGCCCAGGGCGTGCTGCGCACCTGGTGGCAGCCGCAGGACGAAGCGGCCTTCAAGAAGCTGGTGGATGCGCTGGTCGGACAGTACGACAGCTATGAGCCGCTGCCCGATTTGAAGATCAACGGCCGGCTGACGGCGGGCGAGAACATCGGCGATCTGGGCGGCCTCACGGTTGCGCACGAGGCGTACCACCTGTCACTGAACGGCAAGCCGGCGCCGACGCTGGATGGCTTTACCGGCGAGCAGCGCTTCTTCCTGTCCTGGGCGCAGGTATGGCGCGAGCTGGATCGCGATGAAAGCCTGCGCAACCGGATCATGAGCGATCCGCACAGCCCGCCGGAGTTCCGCGTCTACGGCGTCGTGCGCAACATGGATGCCTGGTACGAAGCCTTCGGCGTCAAGCCGGAGGACAAGATGTACCTGCCACCGGAGCAGCGCGTCCACATCTGGTAAGCGCCACGGCCTGAACCGGCCCTACAGCAGCTTGGTGCCGTTCGGCACCTTGCGCTCCGGCATCGCCAGCACGACGCGCCCCAGTTCGTCGTGAAAGCCGGTGACCAGCACTTCGGAGCGAAACGGTCCGATCTGCTTCGGCGGGAAGTTCACCACGCCCACGATCTGGCGTCCGACCAGCTCGTCCTTTGAGTACAGCGCAGTAATCTGCGCGCTCGACAT
Source organism: Povalibacter sp. (assembly GCA_035556415.1). GTDB lineage: Bacteria > Pseudomonadota > Gammaproteobacteria > Steroidobacterales > Steroidobacteraceae > Steroidobacter. The sequence goes on along the minus strand of DATMEZ010000148.1, from coordinate 102,014 downwards.
CCGGATGCCGATGTCCGGCCCGAAGTCGATGCGCATCTTCCAGGCCGGCTTGCGCGCCTCGGGAAATTCCATGACTTCCAGGATGGTGCCGATGCGCAGCTCCACCTTCATGAAATCCTCCCATTCGATTGCTTGCATCGACATGCTCCTCCAGTAAACCAATTAACACGCGGTTGCCGCGGTGAGCGGCGGGTAATCCAGTGCATCGACGTTCGCATCACCCGGCGCAACCATCGGCAGCACATGCTGCTCTTCCGCAATAGGCACGCGGATCAGCATCGGACCTTCGCTGTTCAACGCCTTCGCCAGCGCGCCGTACGGTGCGCTGGATGATTCCAGATCCAGTGCCGCGATGCCGAATGCCTGGGCGATGGCGACGAAATCACTCGGGGCCTGGAACTGCGAGGCGACGAAGCGCTTGCCGTAGAACAGCTCCTGCTGCTGGCGCACCATCCCGAGCGATGCGTTGTCGAGCACGATGATTTTGACATTCAGATCGAGCTCCGCCAGCGTGGCGAATTCCTGAATGTTCATCAGCAGGCTGCCGTCGCCGGTGAAGCAGACCACGCTCGCGCCCGGCTTGGCCAGGGCTGCGCCGATGGCTGCGGGCAGGCCGAATCCCATCGTGCCCAGGCCGCCCGAGGTGAGCCAGCGGTCGGGCCGGCGAAACGGGTAGGCCTGCGCCACCCACATCTGGTGTTGTCCGACGTCGGTGGTGATGATGACGTCGTCGCTGGCAAGCTGGCCGACGGCGTGAACGATGCCGTAAGGCGAACAGATCCTGTCGGCGCCGGGTGTCTGGAGCGGAAATTCCGCCCGCAGCTCGCACACGCGTCTCAGCCACTCGGATCGATGCTGGTGGTGTGTGCGGGCAATGAGCTCGCCCAGCGCGCAGTGAGCGTCGTCCCTGATCGCCAACGTCGGCTGCCGGATCTTGCCGAACTCGCGGGCGTCGATGTCGATGTGAATCACTTTCGCGCCGGCCGCGAAGCGCTCAGGCCGCCCGGTTGCGCGGTCGTCGAAGCGTGCGCCGATCGCAATCAGCAGGTCGCATTCGTCGAGCACCCGATTGGTGTAGCGCGCGCCGTGCATGCCGAGCATTCCCAGGCCCAGCGGATGATTGGTGGGCAATGTGCCGAGCCCCATCAGGGTCGTCGTCACTGGAATGCCAGCCAGTTCCGCGAGTTCGCGGACCAGATGGTGTGCGCGCGCTTTCACGATTCCGCCGCCCACGTAGAGCACCGGGCGTCGCGAATCGCGGATCAATTCAATTGCTTCGTCGTACGCGCTGCCGTTTCCGTCGAGCGTGCGTTGTTCCATGAACATCGGTCGGCCGCTTGCTTCGTGAATCTCTGTGCTGGCGTTCTGTTGTTGCAGAGCCAGCCTGCTGCGTCGCGAGCGGCGCGAAGACGTGGGTTGGCTGTCTTGTGCGACATGCGCCGTTGTCGTATCCGCGGCCGGCAGCGGGTGGCCCGTCGGACAGACGCCCTCGATCTTCTGCGATTGCACGTCCTTGGGCACATCGACCAGCACCGGTCCGGGCCGGCCGGATTCAGCCAGGCGAAAGGCTTCGGGCAGCACTCGCCACAACTCGGAAGCGGAACGCACCAGGAACGCGGCCTTGGTGATGGGTTTGACGATGTCGAGCGTTGGCACTTCCTGGAAGGCATCGGTGCCGATGAGATGCTGCGGCACCTGCCCGGTGATGCACACCATCGGAACCGAATCGAGCTTCGCATCCGCCAGCGCCGTCACGATATTGGTCGCGCCCGGCCCGGAAGTCGCCAGGCACACGCCGGCTTTGCCGGTGATGCGCGCCATGCCCTGTGCAATGAAGCCTGCCGCCTGCTCGTGCCGCGCCAGCACGTGGCGAATCCGGGACGAGCGGCCCAGTGCTGCGTAGAGCGGCAGCAGCGCGCCGCCTGGAATGCCGGCCACCAGGCGAATGCCCTGTTGTTCCAGCAGATGAACGATCAGCTCGGCTCCGGTGAGTGTCATGGAAGCTCCCTCGAGTGGGGAACCCCTTTGAAGACCTGTGCCGGATGAGAGAAACAAAAACCCCCTGCCGGCTCACGCCTGCAGGGGGTTCTTTGGTTTTCGGCGAACGGGCCCCTACGGCGTGTCGGTTACGACTCCAATGACTACTACCACGCTTACGTCAACGACGCGCACGACGGCACTCACGACACGGGCGGTCGCGGTGCGGGCGGCGAAATCGTAAGCGGCAGCTGGCACGTTGGTGGGGCGTAAGGGTTGAGTCGCGGCGACTATAGCCAGCCGGGCGCGAGCCTGGCAAGCGCTGCCTGTCCAATCCTTGCCGTTTACACGGGCCTGGAATGTCGGCCTGGAGTGTCGGCCCGATCAGCTGTCGTCGATTGGCCTGCCGTGGCAAGCCGCCATTCGCGGCTTCCATCCAAGGAGATCCGGTCTATTCGTCATTCCCGCGCAGAGCCTGCCCCGCGTAGGCGGGGGCGGGCATCCATCCGAAACTGCCAGATGGACTCCCACCTGCGCGCAAGGGACGAAGAATGCGCCAACCGGATTTCAGCCGTTGGCTCTTTGTGGCGCCTGCTCGGGCCGGCGCGGCTCCGGACCGATGTAGTGCGCCGAGGGGCGGATGATCCGGTTGTCCTGGCGTTGTTCGACGATATGCGCGGTCCAGCCGAAGATGCGCGAGGCGGCGAACGTGGCAGTGAAATACTCCTTGGGAATTCCCAGCGCCAGCAGCACCACCCCTTTGTAGAACTCGAGATTGGCGCGCAGCGTGCGACGCTTGTGGCTGGTTTGCTCGACGAAGGCTGCTTCGACCGCGCTCAGCGTGTTGAACAGTCGTCGATGCGCGAACTCCACCGCGATCTTCTCCGCCATGCCCTTGATGATCTTGGCCCGCGGATCGACCACACGGTATTCGCGGTGCCCCATGCCCAGCACCAGCCGGCCGCTGGCAAGGCAGTCGGCGACGAACCGGGCAGCGTGCTGCGGTTCACCCACTTCCAGCGCCATTTCCAGCGCACCCTGGTCGGCCGCGCCATGCAGCGGGCCGTACAGCGCGCCCATCGCTGCCGACAGGGCGGAGGCGGGCGGAGCCAGCGTCGATGTGACGACCCGCGCGGTGAAGGTGCTGGCATTGAAGCTGTGATCGAGCTGCAGGATCTGCATTCCCTCGAAAGTTTCGACCTGCGTGGCGCTTGGGACTCGCCCGTGCATCAGTTGCAGGTACCGCTCGCCATAGCGTCGCGATGCGGGATACGGATGCTCGGCATGATCCTCGAGTGCCGCATGCACCAGCGCAATCGCGGCGGGCAGGCGCGCGGCGATCACCAGCGCTTCTTCTTCCTCTGCCGTACGGCCCAGTTGGACTTCCGGCGGCTCCAGCGCGAGCAAGCCCGTGATGGCTTGCAGCGTCGCCATCGGATGGGCGCCATGCCGCGCCAGCTCGCGCAACGAGACGGCAATTTCCGGCGGCAGCCGGCCGGCCTGCCACAGGTACTCTTCGACTTCCTCCAGGCGTTGTGAACCGGGCAATTCTCCGAACACGATCAAGTGCATGACCGCGGCGAAGCGCTGCCGCACCAGGGATTCGACCGGGTAGCCGCGGTAATACAGCTCGCCGGCTTCGCCCTCCACCAGTGACACGGCGGTGGTGTCGGCCACCACGCCTTCCAGGCCTTTGCGGATCTCGATGTGGGTCATGACGCTCTCCGGAAAATCGCACCGTGCCCGAGGATGACGGCACGTGGCAAAAAAGTAGCGCGCGGCCGGGCCGCAAGCGACGCACCGGAATCGATGCAGCTATCAGTAACCGCGATGCCATCGGCCGGGCTGATGGCGCTATCAACCAGGGCGATCGGGTGCGGCATCGCAAACGCCGGTACGGCGCTACAATCGGCCCATGCAGATCGAGCGTAATGAAATTCGCTGCTTTCACGCAGTGGTCGAGGCCGGCGGCTTCAGCCGTGCGGCGGAACGGCTGGATCTGTCGCAATCGGCGGTGAGTCAGGCGATTGCGAACCTGGAGCATCGTCTCGGTGCGGTGCTGCTGCGTCGGGGCAATCCGCCGCAGCTGACCGAAGCCGGCATCCGCTTGCTGCGTTTCGCCGAAACGCTCATGAACGAAGAGCGCGAAACGCTGGCGGACATTGCGCAGATCAAGACGGGCGCGCTCTCGACGCTGTCGCTGGCCCTCTCACCCGCACCCAATGCGCGATTCGGCGTGGCGCTGCTCAAGGATTTCTCCGAGCGCAATCCGCTGACCCGCCTGAAAGTGGTGGTCGCGCCCAGCCGGGAGATCGTCTACGGCGTTTCCGAAGGCCGCTGGGAAATGGGATTCGGACCGTTGCAGCACTCCATGCCGGATTACTTCGCCATTCATCCCTGTTTCTCGGAGACACGGCGCCTGCTGATCGCTGCCGATCATCCCAGCCGCGATGCGCTGCGACGTGATCCGTACTCGGTGTTGCGCACACTGCCGCTGGTGACTTCGTTCCTGGACGAGGCCGCGCGCCGCCCGGGCGGCGATCGCCTGCGCAACGTGTTTGCGTCAGTCTGGGAAGTCAGCCACATGGACCTGCGGCTGGCGCTGGTCGCCGAAGGCAAGGGTGTCACCTATGTCTCGGATCTGGTCAGCCACATTCCGGCCAACCTGGTGCCCATCGAAGGCCTGCCGTTTTCCAGCATCGAGCGCCAGGTCGGCATCTACTATCTCAAGCACCAGCCGCTGTCGCAGGCCGGTTCGCGCTTTCTGGCGTTGTGCCGGGAGCGCTGGGGCGGGTGAGCTGCGGCGTTTCGTGGCGCGGCTGGTTCAAATTGTGAATCGCTGGCGCAGAGTTGACGCGCTGAATGCTTGGAGCGCGTCAGGACGACGGCAGAAGCGTGCCAGCGTCCCTGCTGAAGGCTACGCGATCACCCGCGCCGGATCGAAAATGACGTAGCGGTTCTTGCCCGTCGACTTGGCGCGATACAGGGCGTCGTCGGCGCTGCGATACATGGATTCGAAGTCGATATCCGGCGGGCTGGCGATACAAATGCCGATCGAGACGCCGAAATCCGGCTGCCTGGAGGCTTCTTCGCTGGTATGAACTCGCGCGAGGATGCGGCGCGCGATCTCGGTTGCCGCATCCAGATCGCAGCCGCTGGCGAAGACCAGAAACTCATCGCCGCCGAGGCGGGCGCAGATATCCGCATCGCGCACGCTGGCACGCATGGCCTCGGCGACCCGGATCAGGAATGCATCGCCCGTGGCGTGGCCGTAGTTGTCATTGATGCCCTTGAGATCGTCGACGTCGACCAGGATGCTTGCGTAACTGGAAGCGCGCGCCGCGATCGCCCGCTCGACCGACGCCATCGCGCCGCGCCGGTTCAACAGTTGCGTCAGTTCGTCGTGTACCGAGATACGGTACTGCTCGTCGATTCGATCGTTGATGTGGAAATCGTAGCGCGCGGCCAGATAGCCGATCAGCAGCGCCACCAGCATCGCGGCGGTGAACGTGCCGATCGAGATCGCGCGGAAGCGCGCTTCCTGTGCCAGGTAATACTGGATGTCGAAATCCACGCCGACGAAGCCGCTGTAGCGGCCCTGGCTGTCGTAGATCGGCGCATGACCGGAAAGGAAATAGCCGTATTCGTCGTGCAGGAACTTCGGATAGACATAGGTCTGACCCGCGGCGAGCCGCTGCAGCCAATCGGGATCCGGCTCCTTGTCCAGAACCGAAAAGGGTTCCATGTAAGCCGAAGCGCGTAGCCGATGACGCGCTGCCAGCTCACTCGATGCCGCTGTATCGACCACGAAATAGCTCTTCCCGTCGCGCTCCATCATGGTGTAGACGTAGAAGATCTCCGGATCCGCCGAATGAAAGCGCACCAGCGGCGCCAGCGTGCGGGCGTAAAGTCCGGGCGTGTAGTTGGCGCGGTCCAGGAGTTGGCGATGCAGATCGCCATCGACCACGCTGGCGGCGAGCTGCGCCACTTCGGCGACATGCGAGCGCAGCACTTCGAGGCGCGCCTGCTTCGACAACCATTGCGGGACCACGACGATGGCGCCGAGAACGACGGCGGCCGTGACAGTCACGATCCAGAACGTGCGAGGAGCGAAGTTGCGGAGCTCGCGCCGGGTCATCGCTAGGCGGCAGTGACGAGTGGAATCACTCCAGTCCCTTCCAATGATGCTGCTGCGCCAGCTCGAGCGCGCTGCGACGACGCAGGCGTGCGCTGCGCTCGCGCTGTTCACGCTCGCGCCGCAGCTCGGGCCAGCGTTCGAGATAAGCCGCGAGGACATTGCGATCCGGCGAATAGCGGCTGAACGCTTCGGCATTGGCCGATCGCAGCGCCATCGCGCCGTTGTAGCCGCCGAAACCCTGGGTTGCGCACAGCGCGCCGCCGTCGAGGTTGCCTGGCACCGGATCGGCCTGCAGCACGAAGGAGTGCGCGACTTCCGCCAGGTCCGGATCCGGATTGCGCAGCGTGGGGACACCCACGGTTTGCTTGCCGAGCAGATATTGGATCGCCTGTGAGGTGCCCTTCAGTCCGGTCTCACCCATGCTGTGGCCATCGCCGACCGCCTTGGGCGTGCCGACGATCACCGGCGGCAGCGGTCCCTTGAAACCCTGGCGCTCGGCGGCCGTAGCCCGGGCGTTCGCTGCCGTAGTGAGGTCCGTCTTGGAGTTGGTGCGCGTACCGGTGGCATGCGCGATCAGATACTGGAAGTCGGCAATGCCGTAGCCGTGTCCGCGCCAGGCGAGTTCGAGTGCGTGAATCAACGCATTCTCGCCGCCGAAACCGACACCGGCGAAATGCGCCTTGCCGCCGGCTTCGCCGCTCTGGCCCCAGCCGACGATGATGGAAGTGATGTCCAGGAAATTACGCAGCGCGAAATCCAGCGTCGTCACCAGCACGCCCGAGCCGCCTTCGCCGACCACGGTGCCGTTGGCATCGATGTCGAACGGCGCCAGGCTCTCTGCGACCGAGCGCTGCTGGGCGCTCGCGCGTCCTGCATTCATGGCTTCGAGCTTGGCGCGCGTCATCAGTGCGCCTGAGCCGAAGGCGTCGAGAATTTCCCAGTGCGGGCGAGTGGCGGCGTCGGCCGCCATCCACAGCGTCATCACCGGACGGCGATAACCCGGGTAGTCGAACAGCATCTGCGGTGCGACTTCGGAGAATGCGATGGAGCTGGAAGCACAGGCGCCGACCACGTTGAGCGGTGTCTGCGGCACGCGCATGAAGCCGTTCGGCGAGCGCAGCGAATCCAGCAGAGCGGGGTTCTTCAGCGACTTGCTCAGCGAGTACGGGGGCGCGAGCATGGTGCCCACCAGCGCCGGACCGTGCGAGGACAGCGAGTTCGCCAGCCGCATGGCGAATCTGTCACGCAGCTTGTCGGTATCGGGTGCGACGCTGCCGGCAGCGCGCAGCTCGCCCAGCGCATCCAGGCCCTGGAATGCCGTGGCCGCGGCGATCCGGAAATCGTAAGGATCGGGCAGCAGCTCCGCGAGCGCCACCGGCAGGGCGGCCAACGCACCCAGGCCGGCGTACACGAACAATTGCGCTTGCAACGATGGCCCCAGGCGCGGGTCATCGTCGAACAGGCCGTACATGTCCTTCAGCGCCGATTCGCGCACGTCACGGTAATTGATGCCTGCCTGGCGGCGCAGTCCGCCTTTTTCCAGATCGTGCGGCAGGCAGGCGGCAATGTCCGTGACCACGGAATTGCCCAACGCGGTCAGCTCGTCGATATGGCGGATGCCGAGATTCGCCCGCAGCGTCTTGCCGTGCAGGCGTTCGATCTCCTCGAGGGTGGCCGGCGTGCCGGCGCGCTCGCCCTGGGCCCAGCGCAACTGCATCGGGCCGCTCATGTCGATGTCGATCAGCCCGGCGTCGAAAGCGGCGTAGGCGATGAACTCCGGGGCGCCCGTGACCCGCGCGTTGTAAGTTTCGGTACCGCCGACCGCGGACATCGAACAGGGCGTTCCGATTGTGACCAGGACTTTGTCGGCAGTGAGCACGTGCGTTCCGGCAGTAACGAAATGGGGAAGCACGAAGGATACACCGGGCGGTCGCGCCGCGGGCGCCGGACTACGCTCAGGAAGGCTGCGCATCGCGCGCGTCCGGTGACCTGCGAAAGCAAGACGACAGTGGCCGCGGGGCTCAGTCCAACGTGCCCTGCCCGGAAAAACAGGTGTCGCCGACCCGGCCGGCGCTGGGATGTCTGCTACAGATGTGCCGCCACGCGATCGACCTCATCCGCGCTGCCCAGGATCACCGGAACGCGCTCGTGAATGTCGCCGGGGACGATTTCCCGGATGCGCCGGTTGGCGCCGCTCAGCGCCTTGCCGCCGGCCTGCTCGATCAGCATGGCCATCGGGTTCGCCTCGTACATCAGGCGCAGCTTGCCGTTCGGCGCCTTGCTCGTCGGCGGGTACATGAAGACGCCGCCTTGCAGCAGTATCCGGTGCACGTCGGCCACCATGGCGCCGGCGTAGCGGCTGGAATAGCCGTTCTCCTGCGCCCAGGCCAGGTACTGCTGGTAACCCGGCGGAAAGCTCAGGCGATTGCCTTCGTTCACCGAGTAGCAGCGGTTCGCGGTCGGCAGCTTCATGCCCTGCGCGACGCGGATGAATGCGCCGTAGGCTGGATCGAGCACGAACATGTCGACGCCCAGCCCGATCGTCAGCACGAACACCGTGGAGGAGCCGTAAAGCACGTAACCGGCCGCTACCTGCTGAGTGCCGGCCTGCAACAGCGCGGCTTGCGAGCTGGTGGCCGGATCCTTGCGCAGGATGCTGAAAATGGTGCCGACGGCGCCGCACACGTCCAGGTTGGAGGAGCCGTCGAGCGGATCGAACAGCACGCAGTAGTTGCGCTCGGCCGAATCGTCGCTGCGCAGGATCACCGGCTCTTCGTTCTCTTCCGAGGCGATCACCGCCACGCCTTCGCGTCCGCCCAGAGTCCGCAACAGGATCTCGTTGGCGATGACGTCGAGTTTCTGCTGCTGCTCGCCCTGCACGTTGCGTTCGCCGGCTGCGCCGAGCACGTCGTCCAGGCGGGCCCGGCGCACGTGCGACGAAATCATTTTCGCGGAGATCGCCAGCGCCGAGAGGATCCACGAGAACTGGCCGGTCGCCTCCTGGTGGAGCGACTGCTGCTGCAGAATGTGGGCCTGCAGGGTGACGATTTCGGCTTGGGCGAGGACGGGATTCACGACTGTTCGACGATCCTGGGGGTTGGAAGAAGGGTACCCACCGGTACGCTTCGGGTTGCTTGTCTTGCGGGTTGTGCCACAGCTTTCAGGCTACGGCGTTTTCGTTCTTTCTGCGAACACGGAAGGCACCGGTGTTGAGAGTCGCGTATTCGCGATCCATGACCACGGTGCAATTGCGGCCGCGCTCTTTCGCAGTGTACAGAGCTTCGTCGGCCAGCTGGATCAGGCCTTCAACGCGCCTGCCCAGCTGTGGTTCCACGCAGGCGGCGCCGATGCTGAACGTGACGTGCTCCGCGTCGAATGCAGGATGCCCGATAGCCAGCGCGGCCAGATTGGCGTGCAACTGCCGGCAAATGTCTTCGACGCGCTCGCGCTGCGTGTCGTACAGCAGAATCACGAACTCCTCGCCGCCATAACGCGCCGCCAGGTCCAACGGACGCCGCGAGGCGCGATTCAACATACCCGCGACTTTGATCAGGCAGGCGTCGCCGGCCTGATGCCCGCCGCGATCGTTGAACGCCTTGAAATGGTCGATGTCGATCATCAGCAGCGCCAGCGGCACGCCGGTGCGTGTCGCCTGCTGCCAGACGCGAGCGGTGTGTTCGTCGAACATGCGACGGTTGTGGATGCCGGTCAGCGCGTCGCGATTCAGCGACTCGCTCATCAGCTGGGTCGAGAGATAGTTGTGACGCAGCGCCTTCTGCAGCGAATAGTGGATGGCCGCGCCCAGGCAGCTGGCGAAAATCAGCACCGCCAGGTCGAACATGCGCTGGCCGCCGGTGAGGCCGGCGAGATGACCGCCCACCGCATAGGCCACCACGATCATGATGACCGTGCGCACCGCCTGCGCCTGCAGCATGCCGAACAGCAGATAAGGTCCGAGCACCACCAGCGGCATCAGCGCGCTGAACGAATATCCCTGCGTATTCATGAGGATGTCGATGGCGACGAAGCTCATCGCATGGATCGGCGCCACGATCTGCGCGGTCAGCGAGAACCAGCGCTCGTAGAGCCGCGTGTAGGTGACCAGCAGCATCGCCAGGCAGCTGGGCGCGATCAGTGCGAAACGCAGCAGATCGACGATCCGGTCGTTGTGCGCACCGAAGATGGTCTCGCGCAGCTCCTTGACCGGCCCGCCGACGAACATCGCGATCAGCAGCGCCAGCATCGGGATCCACATCGCGTTGCGGATACGCGCGTGCACATGCTCGACGTACCAGCGCCGGAATTGCGATTCCAACGGTTGATCGAACGACAGCGGCGGCAGAATGCGCGAGTACAGACGGCCGAGCGCGGTCGTCCGACGTCGGCGGGGCTTTCCTGGAGCGGTCGATGAGGGAGAGGTCATGGGATGGGCGATGCGGATCTGCCGGGCGGTAACTTAACGCGGCCAGTGCGTTCATACCCTGCCGACCATCACAGGTACGCGAGATTCGTGTCACAGATTTCAGCGGTCATTGCGCATTGCGCGGCGACCGGCCGCACTGGCTTGATCCGCGTCACAGTCTGCTGTGCAGGCGTTCGAGACCTGTACCGGGACGCTGGACAGCGGGCGTTTACGGTGTTCTAGCGCCAGGCGAGCTCAAACTGTGCCCGAGTTCCCCGGGCAGGAGAGGACCATGCGGCATTTCGCACGAATCGTTCGCATCGCGGCTGCATGCACCGCGCTGCTGCTTGCGCAGTCCGCAGCAGCGCAGTCGCTGCAAGGGGTCTACGTGAATGCGACCCAGCCGGCTGACACCATCGACCAGGCCATCGACGCCGCGGTCGCGAAAATGAACTTCATCAAGCGGCCCATTGCCCGCGGCCGTCTGGCCAGGACCAATCCGCTGTATGGCCGCATCGAGATCTCGCAGGACGCTGCCGAGATCCGCGTTCGTTTCGATGACGGCAATCCGGTCGTCATGCCGTTGGACGGTGCTTCGACCCAATGGACGCGCGGCGATGGCGAAGTATTCGACGTGAGCGCGAACCTGCAGGAGTCGCAACTGATCCAGACGTTCAAGGCCGGTGACGGCCAGCGTGTGAATCATTTCAGCCTGGAGCCCGACGGCAGTACGCTCACGTTGCAGGTGACGCTCAGCAGCCCGCAGTTGCCCGAGCCGGTGAAGTACACGCTGACGTACCGGCGCAGTTCGTAGCCCGGAGTTTGTGCTGTGCTGTTCGCTGTCGCAGCGCGCTGTTCATGGACAGTGCCGGCCGCAGGCCCCACCGGTGATGGGTGGGGATTCGCCGGCAAGGGCTTATGGGGGAGTTCGTGGCCGGGCAGTATCGGCGTGGGGGCGGCCGTTTGCCGCTCTCATATAGATAGTGGATTGCGAGGTGTGAGATGAAGCGTCACGAGGTCGCCTTGCCGGCGTTGTTCATGGCGGCGCTGGCGTTGTCTGCCTGTCATGATGCCGACTTCGACACCGGTCCGACGCGGACCGAGACTCGCGATGTCGGTTCGTTCGACTCGATCGATCTCAAGGGCGCGGCCCGGCTCGAGGTCGCCATCGGCAGTCCCGCCTCGCTGACGCTGGAAGGCCGCGACGAGGTTCTGCAACGACTCAGGACCGAAGTTCAGGATGGCACCCTCTACATCAGCAGCAAGCGTAGCGACTGGATTTCGCTGGGCACCAGCCCGCGCATCACGCTTCGCATCACCGTTCCGCAGCTCGCTTCACTGAGTCTGGAGGGCGGCAATGACGTGTTGCTGACCGGCTTCAATGGCGGCGCGGCGAACTTGCGGCTGGAAGGCGCGACGCACTTGAAAGGCGTCGGCGAGGTACAGGATCTCACGGTGTTCATGGCCGGCGCCGGTCATGCCGATCTCAAGGACCTGGTGGCCGAGGACGCCAAGATCACCGTTGCCGGCGTCGGCAGCGTGCTGGTGCATCCGAAGAACTCGCTGGACGCCACCATGAACGGCGTGGGCGCGATTCTCTACACTGGCAATCCGCGCGAAGTGAGCACGCACATGAATGGTTTGGGCACCATCGCGCGTGGTGAAGAGAAGGACTTCGACGATGCCGACAAGAAGCCGCGCTGGCACATCCATCCCGGAACGCCGGAGCCTCGACACGAACAGGAGGAGCCGGTCGACGACGAATCCGCGATCATCACCTGATCGGGATCATCGCTCGGGAGAAGTCGAGCCTGGCCTCGATGCAGCAGCTGACCGAGGCAGGCAATCAGCATTGTGCTTCTGACGCGATGGCCTCATCGGACGTCATGCGCCTGTCACGCCGTCTGCCGACAATCCAGTCATGGAAATTTAGCTTGCACGACACAGTGCAGCCATTGAGCCCCCGCATCCTGTTTCTCGCATAACAGCGGCTCGAGCCGCCCATGCGTACATGCGCCGCGATTCCAAATCGCGCAAGGCGCGCATCGTCATATATCGAGAAACAGAGGACAGCAATGAACCATCCTGTTCGCATTCAGTCCGGCGTAACGCCGGAGCAAACGTCGCCCATCGTCGATCGGCGCTCGTTCATCCAAGGCGGTGTCGCAGGCGCGGCCTCGATTTCTTTCGCTGCGTTGCTGGCGCGTCGTGCCGGTGCAGCGGAATTACCGTATTCCGATGATTATGGCCCGGTCGCGCCGGTCAACGATTCCACCACCGGATTGCCGCTGATCGCGCTGCCCGCGGGGTCACTTACAAGACGTTCGGCTGGCGTGGCCAGCCGATGGCCGACGGTCGCGCTACGCCCGGCGCCCATGACGGCATGGGCGTCGTGGCGGCGAAGGGCAACCAGATCGTCCTGGTCCGCAACCACGAGCAGGGCAGCGGCGTCGGCGCCAATCCCTTCATCGCGCCGGCTGCGTACGACAATCTGAACGGCCGCGGCGGCACCACCAATCTGCTGTTCGATGCCGTGCTGGGCAAGTGGCAGTCTTCGTACGGCTCGCTCAGCGGCACCGTCACCAACTGTGCCGGTGGCCGCACGCCGTGGGGCACCTGGCTCAGCTGCGAAGAAACCGGCTACACCTCGCCCGCCGGCGTGCGTCACGGTTGGGTGTTCGAAGTGCCGGGCTATGGTGTTGGCACCGGCCAGCCGCTCACCGCGATGGGTCGTTTCTCGCACGAAGCCTGCGCGGTCGATCCGGCCACCGGCTTCGTCTACGAGACCGAAGATGCCACGCCCGGCGGCTTCTATCGCTTCGTGCCGAACCAGTATGGCCATCTCGCCGCCGGCGGCACCCTGTATGCGCTCAAGGTCGTCGATCGGAACGACTTCAACTTCAGCGGGCTCGGCGGTTCCTACGTGGATTACCCCGCCGGTGCCACCTGGAACGTGGAGTGGGTGCAACTCACCGACGTCGAAGCAATCAACGGCCGCGCCTACGACTCGGCGCCGGGACGCGCCTCGTTCGCCCGTCCGGAAGGTGCTTACTACGACAGCGGCAAGATCTACTTCACCTGCACCAGCGGCGGCGTTGCACGTCGCGGCCAGGTATTCGTGTATGACCCACGTCGCGAAACGTTGACGATGGTGTTCAACTCGACCGGGTCGGGCACCTCGAACACCGAGTGCGACATGCCGGACAACATCGCCGTTAGCCCGCGCGGCGGCATTGTTCTGTGCGAAGACGGCGGCAACAGCATTCAGCGTCTGCGCGGCTTGACGCAGAACGGCGGCACGTTCGTGTTCGCCGAGAATCGCATCAACCTGAGCGCCGTGCAGGTGGCCCAGGCCGATGCCGCGTTGAATGCGAACGGCGGTGTGGTCGCCGCTTTCCCGCCCGGCAACTATTCCAACATCGAATGGGCGGGCGCCTGTTTCCACGAGAAATGGATGTTCGTGAACATCCAGACGCCCGGCATCACCTTTGCCATCACCGGTCCCTGGGACAACGGCGCGCTGTGAGCATCGCCGTCATTCAATCCATCATTCGAGGAGCATGTTTGTGAAATCCCTCATACGACCTGTGATCGCGCTCATCGCACTGTCGCTGCCGCTGACTTCGTTCGCCAGTTTCATCAGCGGCGACGTCACCGGTGGGGGCAGTGTGTCGGGCAGCGTCACCAGCAGCAACGCCTGGGTGCAATCCAATCCGGTCGATGGCTCGGAGGTGAACTTCTGGACACTGACGGCGCAGGCCGGCGATCTGCTGTCCATCGCGGTCATTTCCCAGCAGATCGAGTTCGGTTTCAGCGTGTACCAGGGGCTGGTGCAGCAGCTGGATCTGCTGGTGCCCGGCTTCGCCAACGATGCCAGCTTCGGCAGCAACATTTTCGTTGCCGGCACGCCATCGTTCGGCGCCGTGGGCACCAGCCTGCTGAACATCGCGCTGCCTTTCAGCGGCATGTACACCATCGCCGTCGGCGGCGAAGGTTTCAGCTTCGATCCGCGCTTCGACTACGACATGGACGTGAGCGTGACCTCGGTGCCGCTGCCGGGTACCTTCTGGCTGATGGGCCCGGCATTGATAGGCCTTGCCGTGGCGCGTCGTCGCCGCGCGGTATCACCGGCTGTCGATGCTCTTCCCGCGTAAACACATGCAGCACGCATCCCGGTCCCTCTCTCGTGGAGGGGCCGGGAGATTGGCGGTGTTTTGATTCCTGAAGGAGCAGCGGCACAAGCGTATGAGTTGCGGACCGATGCTCGCCGTAGGTCGAAGTCAGGCCAGGTCAGCCAGCGGCGCCGGCACTTGCCGGCGCAGCAGTGCGTTGCGCGCGTCCCATTGCTCCTTCGGTTCGAGCTGTTCCAGGAAACGCACTTCGCCGCCGACGTAGAGCGCAATCGGCAGCCCGTCGCGATAGAGCACGCGATTGCCGGTCAGGGAAGGCAACTTCGTCCCCGGTGTGAGCAGCCCGATCAGATTCAGCGGATCGGCGGCCGATAGCGAGATCAGTTCATTGCCGGGCGATTTGCGCCGTGCCTCGCGCAACAGGCCGATCGCTTCCGGCAATGCGAACTGCTCGCCGGAAAATCCGGCGATGAACCGGCCGCCACGGATTTCGCCGCGGGCTTCGAGCCGCCGCAGGCACATCAACATGTCGCGCCAGCGCGGCAGCCAGTCCGCTTCGCGTTCGAGCAGTTTCCAGAACACTACGCCCCAGCGACGCAGCAACGTGTGACAGACGTGCTCGATCGGATCCGTGCTCTGCGTGTCGCTTCGGCTGCGCCGTACCATGGCCCAACGCCCCGCGTCCTGCATGCCGAAGATGGCGATCCGCCGTTTGCGGCGCGCATCGCGTGCAGTTGGTCTTCTTCGATCCGCAGGCACCAGCAGGGCCCGCAGGCCGCCGAAGCTGTCCGAATTCACCAGGCCGAGCGCCACCAGCTCGCCGAGCGCTTCTTCCACCTGGCTCGACAGCAGTCGAGTGCCGTCCACGATCTCGTCGAAGAAGGAAGCACCGTGTTCTTCGATGAGTTGGGCGACATCGCGTGCCTTCGGTGTGAGCTGGGTACGCTCGGTCGGTTCGGAGAAGCCCGACCAGATTCTCACGTTGCGCCGGGCGAGCAGGGCGATTGGCGTGGATCGCACCGGCGCCGCACCGCGCTCCGCATCGCCTGCACGTGTGGCAAGACGCGTCCAGATGATGCGTCCAGCCAGGCACTGCTCATCGAGCCAGGCCGGTTCATATTCAGCGATACGTGCCGGCAGGATCTCCGTTTCCCAGGCGCCGGCGGGAGCCTCGAAGCCTTCGAGCTGCGTCAGCACCGCGGCAACGCAGTCCGGCCCCTGCATGCGTGTTGCAGGCGTGATGCGCTGCCACTCGAATGCGAAGCGCAGATAATCGCGCGCCTGCACCGGCTCGATCTCCGAACGCAGCCGCTTGACGGTATATCGGTGGATGCGGGCAAGCAGGCGGCGATCGCACCACTGCACCGGCAGCGTCTGGTCGCCGCTCGAAGGCGGGCCGTCGGCCGCCGGTATTTCGAACTGACCGCGCATCGCCGAGCCTTCGGTTTCGAGCGCCAGCAGGGCTGCATCGATGTCTTTGGTGGGGTTTCCGAGCGAGGCTGCGATCGCCGCTGCTGTCGTCGGACCCAGGCCTTCAAGGCGGCCGCGCACGATTTCGATCAGAGCCGCTTCGCGCGACAAGGCTGGATCGTGAGCCGCAACCGCAGCGTCGGTTTCGAACCGGCCGTTCGGAAAGGCTGCTTCGAACAATGCGCGTCGTTCGGTTGCAATGAGCAGTCGCTGATCGCCAGCGCTTGCGGCTTGTTTGGTTCCGGTAGGAGCAAAGAGGTCGTGCGGCGCGGCGCTCCCTGGCGGCAAGCCGCTCGCTGCGCTGGTGCCAATGGCATCTCGGGCCTGATCGCTGCCGATCACGGACCCGTGAGTCTTTTGCTCGCCGCTCACCCGTAAGACACGGCGCTGAGTCATCAGCTCATGCACCAGGCCCGGCCACGCCGGATTACGCTGGACCTCCGCTTCCGTCATGAAGGTCAGCCATGACAGCGCGTCGTGCAGCTCGTCCGGCGATGCCGCATCGGGCCAGGCTTCCTCGCGCACGCGTTGAATGGCTTGCGGATCCAGCTTGCCGATGTCGGCGGCCGATTCCGGATCCATCCAGCGCCGGCTCATCACGGCTTGCGTGCGACGCTCTTCCAGCGGTGCATCGTCGAGGAATGCGTAAGGACGTGCCGACAGCACCTCCAGAGCCAGCGGCGAGGGCTCAGTGAGATCGCGCGCGATGACCTGTATGTCGCCGCTGATCAGGCCGCGCAGCAGCTGCTCGAACCCCTCGATGTCCATCGCTTCTTCGAGACAATCGCGCACCGTCTGCTGCACCAGGGGGTGATCCGGCACGACGATGTCGCCGACGATGTTCTCGCCGCATGCCACCTGATCCGGGAACACCGATGCCAGCAGGTCTTCCGCGTTCATGCGCGCCAGCGGTGCGGGCACTTTCTTGCCGCCGCGGAACCGCGGCAATGCCAGCGCGATCGAAGCACCCCAACGCCAGCGAGTCGTGAACATCGGGGCGGCGAGCAACGCCTGAATCAGAATGTCGCGTGCCGTGTTTGGATGCAGATACCGTGCTACATCCGCCAGCTCGAAGCTGTGCGCGGTGGTCAGCGACAGAATGATGGTGTCTTCGGTCGCTGCTGCCTGCAGCTCGAAATTGAAAGTGCGGCAGAAGCGTTTGCGCAGCGCCAAACCCCAGGCGCGATTGATCCGGCTGCCGAAGGGTGAATGGATCACCAGCTGCATGCCGCCGGCTTCGTCGAAAAAGCGCTCGAAGACGACTTTCTGCTGCGTCGGCAGGCTGCCGAGTGCGGCCCGCGCGGCGGCGTAGTAGACGAGCAGCTGGGAGGCCGCTGCTTCGGACAGGCCAATCTCGTCCACGAGCCAGTCGCGTGCCGGGCCACTTGCGGCACTCTCGCCTGGGCTCTCTGTCATTCCGCTATCCCAATTCTCGGGAGAAGGGGATCGCTCGTGGGCGTCGCCGTACGTCGTGTCGTCTTCTCTGTCTGTCTCTTCGCCTCTGCCTTCGCGGGAAAGATCGTGCATCGGTACGGGCGAGGGAGCTGCGCTACTTTCCAGTCGCTGCTCGATGTCACGTCGCAGTTGCGACACAGCCGCCGACAGTTCATCCGTGCGTCCGGGCGCTTCGCCCAGCCAGAACGGGATGGTCGGTGCTTCACCGCGGGCGTCCTCGACGCGCACCACGCTGCGCTCGACGCGAATGATCCGGTACGAAAGATTGCCGAGCTGGAACACATCGCCCTGCAGGCTCTCGACCGCGAAATCCTCGTTCACGGTGCCGACCAGGTGGCCTTCCGGTTCCAGCATCACTTGATAGTCGGCCGTATCCGGAATGGCGCCGCCGGAAGTAATGGCCGTCAATCGTGCGCCCTTGCGTCCGCGCACCTGGTGATTGATGGCATCGTAATAGATGAGAGCACCCTGACGTCCGCGTCGCGTCGTGTAGCCTTCGGCGAGCATGTGCAGTACTTCATCGAAAACGGCGCGATCGAGCGTGCGGTACGGAAATGCGCCACGCATCAGCTCGAACAGCTCGTTCTCCGTGCATTCGCGCGCGGCCGATTCCGCAACGATCTGCTGCGAAAGAACATCGATGGCGTTCTGCGGAATCTGCAAACGATCGAGCTCGCCGCGGCGCACGGCTGCGAGCAGTGCCGTGCATTCGGCAAGGTCGTCGCGGGATAACGCAAAGAGCCTGCCTTTGGGGGTGCCACCGACCGCGTGACCCGAGCGACCCACGCGCTGCAAAAATGCGTTGATGGAACGCGGCGAACTGAGCTGGCATACCAGGTCGACATCGCCGATATCGATGCCCAGCTCCAGCGAGGCGGTTGCCACCAGTGCTTTCAGATCGCCGCGCTTGAGGCGTTGCTCGGCGCTGAGCCGCAGTTCCTTCGCCAGGCTGCCGTGATGGGCGGCGATGACCGACGCTGTGCTTTGGGTCTTGTCGTCGAGTCGTTCCGACAAGTGTCGCGTCAGGCGCTCCGCCATGCGTCGCGTATTGACGAACACCAGCGTAGTGCGGTGTTCGCGAATCAGCTGAGCGAGGCGGTCATAGACCTGCGTCCACACCTCGCCGGACATGACGGCTTCGAGCGGCGCGTCCGGCAGTTCGATGGCCAGGTCGCGTTGTCGCACATGGCCGCTGTCGACGATCTTGCAGTTGATCGCGCCGTTCGGCTCCTGCTGTTTCGTACCGACCAGGAAACGCGCGACTTCCTCGATCGGCTTCTGTGTCGCAGACAGGCCGACGCGTCGCACGCGCTGACCAGTCAGCGCGTCGAGCCGCTCCAGCGAAATCGACAGATGCGAGCCGCGCTTGCTGCCGGCGACTGCGTGAATTTCATCGACGATGACCGTGCGCACCGTCGACAGCATGTCGCGCCCGGATTGCGAGCCCAGCAGGATGTACAGGGACTCGGGCGTGGTGACGACGATGTGCGGCGGCTTGCGTCGCATTTGCGAACGTTCGTGCTGCGGGGTGTCGCCGGTGCGCACCCAGGAGCGGATCTCCACGTCCCGAATGGTGTGCTCACGTAGCTGCTCGCGAATGCCTGCGAGCGGTGCTTCGAGGTTCTTGTGAATGTCGTTCGACAGCGCCTTGAGTGGCGAGACGTACAGGACTCGCGTTTCGTCCGGCAGGCCCCATTGCGCGCCTTCGCGCACCAGCTCATCGATAGCGGCAAGAAAAGCCGCCAGCGTCTTGCCTGAGCCGGTAGGTGCGGCGATCAGCACGTTCTTGCCCGACTGGATCGCCGGCCACGCGTCGGCCTGCGCCGGTGTGGGCGCAGTGAACGTGTGGTCGAACCAGGCCGCGACGGCCGGGTGGAACAGATCGGTGGTGCTCATGACGAGCCGCGAGAATACTCCCGCGGTCGGCCAAATGAGAAAGTCTCGTGCACCCGGTCCACGGCGCGCCAGAAGTTGTCATGTTTGACGTGGCCATGATGCGGCGGCTGCGGACACCAGGCCATCGCCGTAAGCAATCGAAGGACATTTTCGTCCTTCGTCTGCTTCGCGTCTGTGAGGGACCGTTGATCGTCCTTGATCAACGCGCCGCGCGTGCGTCCAGCGGCCGGAAGCCGCCGCCCAGCGATTTGTACATTGCCAGCAATGCCGTCGCCGTTTGGGTTTCGCTGCGCGCCAGCCGATCTTCTGCTTCCAGCATCGTGCGCTCGGTGTCGAGTACTGTCAGGAAGTCAGCGACGCCGCTGTCGAAACGGGCTCGCGCCAGTGTCGCAGCTTCGGTCGAAGAGTTGGCACTGGCCTGTAAGTGCTGCTGCTTGACCCGGGCTTTCGCATAGTCGGTCAGGTTTGCATCGGTTTCCTCCAATGCGCGCAGGACAGTCTGCTGGTAACGAGCAAGCGCGCCGTCGGTTGCTGCTTCGCGCTGCTTGATGCGCTGGTGCACACGGCCGAGGTCGAACGCAGCCCACTGGATGCTTGGCCCGAATGCATACGTCTCGCTGCCGGTATTTCCCAGATCGCCCGAGGAAACCGCATCGAAGCCCCAGCGACCGACGAACGAGATACGCGGGAATAAATCGCCCACGGCAATACCGATTCGTGCGGTGGCAGCTGCGAGATCGCGCTCAGCGATGCGAATGTCTGGCCGAAGCCGCAGCAGGGCCTCCGGCGTGCCGATGGCGAAGGTTTCCGGCAGCGCCGGTTGTTCCTTGGGCGCGTTCAGCTGTGTCAGCAATGCTTCGGGCGAACGCCCGGTGAGCACGCCCAGACGCAGGATCGAACGGTTGACCGACGCTTCGAGATCCGGAATCGTCGAGAGCGTCGTGCTCAACTGGGCTTTGGCTCGCGAGACGTCGAGCTGCGTGCCGCGACCGGCATCGAGACGCGCCGTGGTAATGCGTACCGACTCTTCCTGGTTCTGCGCGTTGCGCTGTGCCACTTCGAGCCGATGTTGAAAACCACGCAGCTCGAAATAGTTGCGCGCCGTCTCCGCCGTCACGCTCACCTGCGTGTTGTAGAAGCCGGCTTCGGCCGCCTGGACCTGTGCCGATTGTGCTTCCAGGTTGCGGCGGACGCGGCCGAAGAAATCCAGCTCCCAGAACGCATCGAAGGAGGCTTCGTAGTAATCCTGATCGCGGTCGACGTTCGGGAAGGGCAGCTGTCGTTCGCTGGAGCGCGATTCGACGTGACTACCGGAGGCCGTCACGGTTGGTGCGATGTCGAGCCGCGCTTCGCCACGAATCGCCCGGGCTTCACGCAGATGCGAGAACGCGATGCGGATGTCGTGATTCGCCGTCAGCGCATCCTCGATCAGGCCGTTCAGGGTGTCATCGTGGAACGATTTCCAGAAGTCCTGCTCGAGGTCGGCGGACGAGAACTGCGTTCCCTCCACGGCAACGAACTGATCGGGCATGGCCACCTTCGGCTCGTGGTAGTCCGGCCCGACAGCGCAAGCAGCGAGGATTGCGGAGAGCAACACAAGTCCAGCGGCACGGGCTCCCCTTACCCGCGCTGCGCGCGACCTCTCCCACAAGGGGAGAGGTGAAGAGGCAGGCTGCCTCTCGGCAAGATAAGGGAGCGGCCTGCCCTCTCTGCCAGCTGGAACGATGTACGCTTCCGCGGCGTGCACTGCGCTTCCGGCCCCCTCTCCCCTCGTGGGAGATGAGGGGACCGCGCGAAGCGCTAAGGCTGCTGATGAGTGCGTATTTTCATTAGGCATGTGACGAAGCTCCTTCGATCGCTGCTGCCGGCTTGCCGTGGCCGAGGCGCCGCTTCACCGCGGCGCGCAGCAACACATAGAACACAGGTGTCAGGAACAGGCCGAAGAAGGTCACCCCCAGCATTCCGGAGAACACCGCGATGCCGATGGCATGACGCATCTCCGCGCCCGCTCCCGACGACAGGACCAGCGGCACCACGCCCATGATGAAGGCGATGGAGGTCATCAGGATGGGACGCAGCCGCAGCCGCGCCGCCTCCAGTGCCGCCGCGACCGGATCGACGCCGGCCTGCTCACGATCCTTGGCGAACTCGACGATCAGGATGGCGTTCTTGCTCGCCAGGCCGACCAGTACGAACAGCGCGATCTGGGTGAAGATGTTGTTGTCGCCGCCGCTCAGCCACACGCCGGTGATGGCGGACAGCAGCGCCATCGGCACGATCAGCACGATGGCCAGCGGCAGGGTCCAGCTTTCGTACAGCGCTGCCAGCACCAGCACCACCAGCAGCACGCACAGCGGGAACACCAGCGCCGAGCTGTTGCCGGTGAGGATTTCCTGGTACGTCAGGTCGGTCCACTCGTACTTCACGCCGTTCGGCAGCGTCTGGTCGAGGATTTTCTCCATCACCGCCTTGGCCTGCCCCGAGGAATAGCCGGGCGCCGGGCCGCCGTTGAGATCCGCGGTGAGATAGCCGTTGTAGCGGAACACGCGATCCGGACCGTAGCTTTCCGACACCTGCACGATGGAGCCGAGCGGCAGCATCTCGCCGCCGACGTTGCGGGTCTTGAGCCGCACGATGTCCTCGGCCCTGGAGCGATACTGCGCATCGGCCTGCGCGATCACCTGGTAGGTGCGGCCGAAGCGGTTGAAGTCGTTCACGTACATCGAACCCAGGTAGATCTGCAGGGTCTCGAACACGTCGTTCAGCGCCACGCCGTGCTCCTTGGCCTTGACGCGATTGACGTCGGCCCGCAGCTGCGGCACGTTCACCTGGTAGTTGGAGAACACGCCAGTCAGCTCCGGTGCCTGCCGCGCCTTGTTCACCACGGCTTGCGTCGCGCGGAACAGCTCGTCGTAGCCCACGTCGGCGCGATCCTCGATCTGCAGCTTGAAGCCGCCGATCTGGCCCAGTCCCTGTACCGCCGGCGGCGGGAATACCACGATCTGCGCTTCCTGGATCGAAGCGAAGGCGGCATTGAGCCGATTGGCGATGCTCAGGCCGTACAGCTCGCGCGACTTGCGCTTGTCGAAGTCGTCCAGCGCAAAGAACACCAGCGCCGAGCTGGGGCTGTTGGTGAAGCCGGCGATGGACAGGCCCGGGAACTGCACCGCATTCTCCACGCCCGGAATCTTCAGGCCGATGTCGGCCATCTGCCGCGCCACTTTCTCGGTGCGGTCCAGCGAGGCTGCGTCCGGCAGCTGCGCCATCGCGACGACGTACTGCTTGTCCTGTACCGGGATGAAGCCCTTGGGCACGGCCTGGAACATGAACCAGGTGAGCCCGAGCAGGCCGGCGAATACGCCCATCGCGATGCTCTTGCGCGCCAGCACGCCGCGCACGCCGCGGACGTAGTTGTCGCCCGAGCGCGTGAAGACCTGGTTGAAGCGCCGGAAGAATCCGCCGAGGACGCGATCCATGCCGCGCGTCAGCTTGTCCGGCGCCGCGCCGTGCGGCTTGAGCAGCAACGCTGCCAGCGCCGGGCTCAGCGTCAGCGAATTGATCGCGGAGATCACGGTGGAGATGGCGATGGTGAGTGCGAACTGCTTGTAGAACTGGCCGGTCAGGCCGGTGATGAACGCAATCGGCGCGAACACCGCGACCAGCACCAGCGCGATCGCGATGATCGGGCCGCTGACTTCGTCCATGGCCTTGTAGGTGGCCTCGCGCGGCGCCAGGCCGGTGCGGATGTTGCGTTCCACGTTCTCCACCACGACGATGGCGTCATCGACCACGATACCGATCGCCAGCACCAGTCCGAACAGCGACAGCGCATTGATGGAGAAGCCGAACGCCAGCATCAGCGCGAAGGTGCCGATGATGGACACCGGCACGGCCAGCAGCGGAATGATGGAGGCGCGCCAGGTCTGCAGGAACACGATCACCACGATCACGACCAGCAGCAGCGCCTCGATCAGCGTCTCGACCACGGCCTTGATCGAATCGCGCACGAACACGGTCGGGTCGTAGACGATCTCGTACTGGAGACCTTCGGGGAAATTGGCGCTCAGCTCCTTCATCTTTTCGCGCACCGCGTCCGACAATTCGAGCGCGTTGGCGCCCGGTGCCAGCGCGATTGGCAGTGCTACCGCGGGCTTGTTGCTGAGCAGGCTGCGCAGCGAATACTGACCTGCGCCCAGCTCGATGCGCGCCACGTCCTTGAGCGTGGTGATCGAGCCGTCCGGCAGCGTCTTGATGATGATGTTGCCGAACTCTTCTTCGGTGATCAGCCGGCCGGAGGTGGTGACGTTGAGTTGATACTCGGTACCCGGCGGCGCGGGATTGGCGCCGATGACGCCGGCGGCCACCTGCACGTTCTGCTCACGGATCGCGCGTACCACGTCACTGGCAATCAACCCGCGACTGGCGATGCGATCGGGGTCGAGCCACACCCGCATCGAATAGTCACCCGCGCCAAAGATGCGAACCTCGCCCGTGCCTTTCAGGCGCGACAGGACGTCGCGCACCTGCAGCGTCGCGTAGTTGCGCAGGTACACCATGTCGTAGCGCGAATCCGGCGATGTCAGGTGCACCACCATGAGCAGGTCGGGTGAGCTCTTGATGGTGGTAACACCAAGTCGACGCACGTCTTCCGGCAGGCGCGGCAATGCCTGGGCAACACGGTTCTGTACCTGCACCTGGGCGCTGTCCACGTTGGTGCCCAGGCGGAAGGTGACGGTGAGCACCATCATGCCGTCGCTGGTGGCCATCGAGGACATGTACAGCATGTTCTCGACGCCGTTGATCTCCTGCTCCAGCGGCGCTGCCACGGTTTCGGCGATCACTTTCGGGTTGGCACCGGGATACTGCGCACGCACCACCACCGACGGCGGCACGACTTCCGGGTACTGGCTGATGGGCAATTGCCACATGGCAATCGCCCCGACGATGAAGATCAGGATCGACAGGACCGCGGCAAAGATCGGCCGGTCGATGAAGAAGCGCGCGAATTTCATGGCGCACCGTTTCCTTGCAGTTGATGCATTGCGTTCAGAGCGACGACGGGTTCGACCCGGAGGCGCCGCTGCTGGCTACGCGTGCTTCGTCGTTCTCTCTGGCGTCCATGGCGACGCGTTGGGGAGCCACGATCTGGCCCGGGTGCACGCGTTGCAGGCCGTTGACGACTACGGTTTCGCCGGCTGCCAGGCCCTCCTGCACGATGCGCAGTCCGTTCGTAAGCCGGCCGATCTTCACGGTGCGGTAGCTGACCTTGTTGTCGGCATCGACCACGTAGACGAATTTCTGGCTCTGATCGGTGCCGACCGCGCGATCGTCCACCAGGACGGCGGGGAAGGTGTTGTGGCCGAACAGCTTGACGCGTGCGAACAGTCCGGGCGTGAGATAGCCGTCCTTGTTGTCGAAAGCCGCGCGGGCGCGGATGGTGCCGGTGCGCGGATCGATCCGGTTGTCGACGAACACCATGCGGCCGGTGTGCGGATAGCCATCTTCGTTGGCCAGGCCCATCTTCACCGGATTGGCGGCGTCGCGTGAGCTGGGCCGCTCGCCGCGGCGCGCCAGCTCGGTGTACTTGAGATACACCTGCTCATCGCCCTCGAAGGACACGTAGATGGGATCGACGGAGACGACCGTGGTCAGCAGCGTCGCCGTGCTCGAACCACCGGTCACGAGATTGCCGGCAGTGACCGCAGCTTTGCTGACACGACCGGTAATCGGCGAAGTGACGCGAGTGAAGCTCAGATTCAGGCGCGCTACCTCGGCAGCGGCGTGCGCTGCTTCCACATTGGCCCGCGCTTCACGTGAGGCGTTGACGCGCTGATCGTACTCTTCCTGTGACACTGCCTTGATGCTCAGCAGCTTCTCGCTGCGCACTACGTCGCTTTGTGCCAGCTCCACTCGTGCCTTGGCGCGAGTCAGCTCGGCTTCGGCCTTGTCGAGCTCGGCCTGGTATGGGCGCGGATCGATGACGAACAACAGGTCACCCTTGTGCACGATGCCGCCTTCCGCGAAGTTGACGCTCTCGATATAGCCGGTGACGCGCGGGCGAATCTCTACCGACTCCACGGCTTCGAGCCGGCCGGTGAAGTCATCCCACTGGGTGACCTGGCGCTGCAGGGCGGCGGCCACCGAAACGGTCGTAGCCGCCGGTGCGGTCGCCGGCGTCGCTTCGCTTTTGCAGCCCGAAAGAACCACCGCGCCCGTAACAGCGAGTAGCGGAAACAAAACCATCATGGTCGAAGACGCGCGGCGTAGCTGGAACATGAAAGACTCCCTTCGAGCCAGGACTGGCCCGTGAGGCGGAACTTTAGTGAGCGTGCGTGGAGCGACCAATCGGGCTGGACGCACGACATTCATGAAGTCAGATCAGGAATATTCAGTGCATGAGCTCATGCCAAAGCGGCAGCACGCATGTGTGGACGATCGCGTGTCCGTGCTCGGGTTGCCAGTAGTACACCGCCTCGCCGCTGCCGGAATCGGCCCGATAGTGTTCGGCCGTACCGGCGCGCATCGGGTGTTGCGTTGGCATCGCGGCGATCCGTGAAACCCGCTGAGCGACTGACGTTGCCGAGGTCCGCTGCGGCAATCAATCCGGGTCGTGCGCCAGGATCTGCAGCTGCTTCAACCGATAGTCGATCACCAGGGTCTGCAGGGTGCCCAGCACGTCCATGCCGACCAGCAGCGCCGGCTGCCGCTTCAGGCCCCACAGCTCGAACACGCGGATGTCGCCGTAGACCACGTAGATGTTGGAGATCTGCGCGCCGCCGAGCCGGATCGGTGGTGTGTGGATGACATCGCCGCGTTGTTCCTCTTCGGTGAGCCCGATGACCTGCGTGGACGAGCCGCGCAGACCGAAGCGGCCGCGGCGCAGCAGCGCGTCGCGCAGGGCTCGATTGCCCAGGGTCTGTTGTGCGCCGGTGTCGATGACGGCACGGACCGGAATTCCGTCCACTTCGCCGTTGACCAGCAGCAGGCGGTTGAAACGCAGCGTCGCCGGCACCGTGATGAAATCGCGCGGTGCGCGCTGGCCGCGCGAGTCCTCGATACTGATGCGGTCGTGGACGAAGTCCACGGTGATGCGCTTTCCGGCAAAGCCCTGCATGCCGAGGATGCCTTCCGCGCCACCCATGACGCTGTTCATCACTGGCAATTCCAGGCCCAGCTGCACCAGGTCGCCGGTCTCGAAGCGATCCACCGCCACGATTGGCACCAGCACCGATCCGGTGACTCCATGCAGTTTCACGGTGTGCTCGGGTGAAATCTCGAGCCCGAGCGCGGTGGCCAGCTTGGTGGTCAGTACCGACTGGTTCGCGCCGGTGTCGACGATCAGGCGGAACGGGCCCTGGCCGTTGATGATGACCGGCGCCAGGATGCGGCCGATCTGATCCAGTCGTGTCGGAGCGGCGAACAGTGGTTCGAGCGCCTGCTCGGAAATCTGCGGCGTTGCTGCGGGCTGGGTATTGACGGCGTCCCCCGGGCTGCCGCTGCTGGTGCCGCCCAAGAACGTCAGTGCCACTGCCAGCGAGGACAGCTCGATCGCGTGATGGGCACGTCGCTGCGGTCGCGGCACACGAGGCACGGCAGTTCGTGCGCCGGCGATCATCTATCGCTCCAGCTGCCCTGCCAGAACGTCGGCTGCGGGCTGCGAGCGGTCGTTCGGGTAGAAGCGTGTGAAGTCCCTGAGCAGGGCGCGGGCCGTCGGCCTGTCGCCGGCATCGCGCGCCAGGCGGGCCAGGGTAAGCAGATCATTGCTGCTGCCCGGTCGGAAATCGGCATCCGTCGCGAGTCGAGCCCGCGCGATATCGAGCGCTTCACCTGTGTGTTTCAGCGCCAGCAACCGCGGTAGCAGCTCGCCGGCCAGGCGGTTGGCGAGCCGTGGATCGGGCCAGCGTGCGATGCGCTCGTACAGCCAGCGCAACTCGGCCAGTGGGTCGGTGCTCTGCTCCAGTTGCGTGGTTATGATCTTCCAGGCGTTCTGATAGGCACCGCCGCGCCACGAGGCGTAGATCAGGTCGACCTGTCGAGTGCGTGATCGCTCCAACGTCGCATCCGTTGTCGCGTCATCGATTTCTTCCGGAATCTGGTCCAGCCCGAGGTCATCGCGCCGCTCGTGCAGCACGCCACCGACCAAGCAGAAGAGCGCCAGCCATAGGTACATCACGAATGCCAGGCGAACGATCAGCGGCAGTCCGTCTGCCGCCACCACGCTACTGCCGAGCGCTCCGGCCAGGACGAAACATGCGGCGATCAACAGGTAATCGGTGCCCAAGCGTTGCATCAAGCGCACGTTGATACCGACATTCAGCGCCTGGGCGGCGCTGCCGGTCACGGCTTGCACTGCGATCATGGCGGGCAGCACGGATGCGAACAGGAGTGCCACCAGCACGGCCGGCACCGCGCCCAGCCACCACGAGGCGGCGCCTGACAGAAAAAAAGCAATCCCGGCACAGAAGAGCATCATGAGCGTCCGCGACGAGCCGACCGGGTTCATCATCTCGATAGACAACACCGGTGGCTCGGCAATTCCATCGGCGAGCCGGTCCAGCAGCAGGTTGGCGTAGTTGAAGAACCCGGTGATCAACAGCAGCGCCAGCGGAATGCCCAGCAGCGAGGCCTTGGTGGCCAGTGCCAGCAGGGCGCCGAAAATCACGATCAACAGCGCCGGCGCGGCTTGCGAAGGCACTGTCAGGTAACGGATGGCGCGGGCCCGGTTCATGCGCAGATCCCCGGTGAATGCAGCACGGCCCGCCGCTGGTCGGGTTGCCGGCAACTCGTCAACGCCCTTGGCGACAAGCTCATGCTTCTACCCCCATTGGCGGCGGGGCAGGTCAACGGTTGCGCAGGTTTTGCTGCGGCGCGCGCCCCGGACCGGTTATGCTTCCCCGGCTCAATCCCAAGTTTCCCACTCCAGTCGAGTCCTCGCAGCCGCAGGATTCCGAAGGCGCGTCATGAAAAAGCGTCGCGAAGCATTGGCCCGACAGAACTTTCCCGGTGCCGCCGCATCCCGCCATGAACAGATGCTGGATGCGGCGGCCAAACATCTCAACGCCAAGGGCGTCTCGCTGACCTCGCTCGGCGACATCGCCGAGAGCCTCGGTGTCTCGCGCGCCACGCTCTACCAATATATAGAGGATCGTGAAGATCTGGTCTTCCAGTGCTACCGGCGCTCCTGCGAGGTGATGGCCCGTCACCTGGGCGAGGCCATCCGGCTGGGTTCGGATGCGGTGGAGGTGCTGGCGCTGTTCGTGGAACGCATGCTCGATCCGGCGCAGCCGGAAATCGCCACGCGCGCCGAGATCGCCGTGCTCAGCCAGGAACGGCATGAAGTCATCCAGGGCTTGTACGACGCCATCATCACCCGCCTCGCCAATGTGCTCGAGGCCGGCGCCCAGGCTGGCGTGCTGCGAGCCTGCGACAGCAACGTCAACGCCAGCGCCATCATCAGCCTGGTGACCTGGGTGCCCTTGATGCCCTATTGGGCGCCGCCCGCCAAGGTCTACACGCCGCAGCGGCTGATGGCTGCGCTCAAAGCCGCGCTGCTGGACGGGTTGGCAGCGGACCGAAGCGCGATGCCGGCGTATCGATGCATCGATTTGTCGCCGCTGGTGACCCGTGTCATCGGTGTATTCGACCGCGACGCAGTCGGCGATGCCAAGCGCGAGACGCTGCTGGCAATCGCCTCGCGACTGTTCAACAGCAAGGGCATCGACTCGACCTCGCTGGAGGAGATCGCCGGCCACGTCGGCGCCACCAAGCGCACGCTCTATCACCATCTGGGCGACAAGCAGACGCTGCTGGCGACCTGCTATGCGCGCGCGTTCCGGATTTTTATTTTCATCATGGACGGCATGAAGCAGTACCCGGGCAGCCGCCTCGAAGCGGTGGCCGCAGCATCTCATGCGCTCTGCATCGCCTACCTCAGTCACGATCTTTCGCCGCTCGCGCCCCTGGTCGGACACGAAGCCCTGGCTGGCGAGACTCAGGCACAGATGGAGCCGCAGGCCGCGGCACTGAGCGAAGGCTATTCCAGCACCTTGTCGGCCGGTTGTGAGGAAGGCAGCTTGCAGATCGATGATCTGTCGGCGCGCATGCTGTTGCTACCGGGTTTCGTGAGCTGGCTGGTGAAGGATACCGGCACGCACGCACCGGATCAGGTGGAGCACATTGCACGGGAGATCAGTGCATTCGTGTGTCTGGGGTTGAGGAAAGGATGATTCGCTGCCTGCATACGCCGATCAGTATCGGGTAGATCCAGCGAAGCATTCCAGTGGGTGCTCGAAGACTCGCGCCGCTGAGCGCTGACGTAGATTCTCGCGCCGATTCGACAGTTGCATTACCGCAGAAGCAGTCGGCCTTGTAGAGCCGAAGCGCCGCCGACACACGGCGCTCGGCACTCAAGTCGATTCCCCTCGGTCACAACGCCGGCTTCTTCACTCCATTCGGCACGAGCAGGCGAATCACGCCGTCGTGCTTGTTCATTACGAAGATCTGCCCTTGCGGGCCGAAGCCGAAGCGCAAGTCGGCGCGAGATGCGGCCCGCTTGTTCTGGCTCGCGAGCTTGTCGTTGACCACTTGCAACAGTGTCTTCTGTTTGCCGCCCTCGTTCAGCAGGATGCGACGGATTGCGCTCGGGCCGCCGTTCAGCGGACCATTTGACTTCGCATAGAAGATTTCGCCGCTGGTGAGGTCGCCGAAGATCATCAGGTCGGTCAGTTGCTTGATCTCACGCCCGCGATACACGGTGAGGCCGGTGATCGCGGCCATGCGCTGCAGCAGCGGGTCCTTGTGGTCGTACTCCACCAGCGGCCAGACCAGGCCGGCTTCGCTGCGTGGGTTGTCCAGATCGACCTGGCCATCGACGTACTTGTAGCTGCCTTCCCACTTGTTCCAGCCGAGATTGGCGCCGATGGCGACCGGGCTGATCTCCTCCACCAGGTTCTGGCCGATGTCGGCCACCAGCATGCGGCCATCTTTCGTGTCCCAGGTGAAACGCTGCGGGTTGCGTACGCCGTACGCGAAGATCTCACCCAGCGTGTCGTCCTTGCCGTCGTTGGCGAACGGATTGCCGGCCGGAATCCCGTACTGGCCATTCTTGCTGTTCGAGCCGAGCGGATCGATGCGCAGGATCTTGCCGAACGCAGAAGAAAGATTCTGCGCCAGGTTCATCGGATCGCCGCCTGCGCCGCCATCGGCCAGCCCGACGTACAGCAGGCCGAAGTCAGCAGCGCCGCGCTGGGCGAGCGGATTGAAGCCGATCTGCCCGCCGTTGTGGTTGATGAAGGGCTTGGCCACGCGGAACAGCTCTTTCGGTGCGTCGCCGTCGTACTGTTCGGCGCGGGCATCCTTGGCAGTCCATTCGAGCAGCACCAGGTGATGCGAGACCCTCGGCGAGGGCGAGGTGAAGTCCGGCGTGGCTCGCGTCTTGACGTCGGTGTAGGTGTAGAACTTGCCGTAACCTGGCGTGCCGCGTTCCGCAAACTGCGGATGGAACGCAAAACTCTGCATGCCGCGCTCAGGCATGCCCGTGAATTCCACGTCGACCTTCCACTTGCTCGCATTCACGTCCAGGTACGGCGTGATCTTCTTGCCGTCATAACTCAGGCTGTACAGCATCCCGCGCATCGTGTGAACGAACAGCCGCTTGGTCGCCGGCTCCGTCAGCATGTGCATCAGGCGCGGCGCTTCACCGCCGTCCGCATCCGGAATCGTGGCGAATTCCACGAAGTCCAGTGCGATGACATCCTTCGTCGCCTCAAGCGGCGCGGGGAATGGATCGTTGCTCAGTTGCTCGGCGGAAACGCTGGTGAACGACAGCGTGACGGCGACCGCGAGGGCAATGCTGCGAAACATGAGTGACCTCTCGATGGTGTGATGAGTTGATCAGGGCTTGCCGACAGGAACGGCTGTAGCGCGAAATGGTTTCGGCACGTAGGCGGGGTCGCGGCGCGCCTTGAACTGCGCTTCGAGCACATACCCCGTCTCGCCGACGACGGTGACGGCGACCGCATTGTCCGGATAGCCCTCCTTGAGCGTCGTCACCTTGCCGCCGTTTCCTTCGAGAACGACTTTCGACAGCCGGCCGGGACCGCCGCCTTCGACCACCAGCAGGCTGTTCCTGCCGAAGCTGCGCATGCCATCGGGCCGCTCCAGCGCGCGATCGAGCTGCACTTCGGTTGTCGTGCCGGCCTTGCCATCGCGCCCGATCGGCACCGCGAACAGTTTGCTGCTGGCGAGCGTGTTTACATATAGCGTTTTGCCGAGGATGGCGATGCCGTCCAGCACGCCTCCCGTGGGGCCGAACGCCCCCTCGGTGCTCCAAACGTCGAGGCTCTTCGCGCCCTTCATCAAGCGCACCACCTGCATATTGGCCGTATCGGTTGCGTAGGCGGCACCATTGCTGTCGATGGCGATGTCGTTGCACACCGCGCCTTGCGTCGGGAACGGGTACTTGCCTTTCAACGCGCGGGTTTTCAGGTCGAATGCATATAGCGCAGCCTGAGGTGGTGACGGCTCGCCGGCCTGAGGAGTATTGGGGCTGGAGCAGGCCCATAACGTGTTCGACGCATCGTCGGCCAGTACGCCCAGGACGTTCTGCATTCCTTCCGTTTCCGGGCCGATCCACGGCTCGGCCTGGCTCGCGCCGGGCTGCGCCCGATAGATCGTGCGCTCCACGATGCTGCCGACGTAGATCGCGCCATTCCTGTCGGAGGTCAGGCTTTCCGGCACTACCTGCCGGCCTGGAATGAGGATCTCCGCGGGCGGCTGCGCGGCATGCGCGACCGAAAAGAGGGCGTAGGTGCTCAACAGGCACGCGGCTTTCACGACGGCAGACAACTTGGGGGATTCCTTGAAGTTCATCTTCTTCTCTGCAGCGAAAATCCAGTGGATGTTCCAATCACGGGCGGCGCCACGCGGGCGAGACGCAGTGAAGTCGGGGCGGTGGGACATCAAGACTCTCCGCCGCGTCCGATAATACATAGCATGTTAAGTGATCGGAACATGCGCCGGCCCGATACCGGCTTCGCAACCGATGCTCTCTGGGCATCGACGGGATTTGCGAACAGGCCGACAGGTACGGTTGCCGCGGACGGGCATTGCGAGCCTCGAATGAGGATCGAGGCCATGACCCTGGCGCCGTCGAGGTGTGATGGGCTCCGAAGCGCAGGTAGCCGGCGGTCGGAAAGACGGCCGGCTACTTCTTCAAAGACTTGTCAGCGTGCGCGCTGCAGGTAGTCGGTCGCCACGGCCAGCATCGCCCGTGTGCCCACTGCCATGCCGGCCTCATCGACGTAGAACAGCGGCGAGTGATTGAAGGCCACGGTGGCGGGGTCGCGATCCGGCGGCGTGATCCCGACCCAGAAGAACAGAGACGGCACTTTCTCGCCGTAGAACGAGAAGTCCTCGGCCGTGGTCTGCAGGCTGATGACGCGCAGGTTGTCCTTGCCCACGATTTTTTCCAGCGACGGCAGCGATTGCTGGGTCAGTGCCGGATCGTTGATGACCGGCGGATTGGGATGGTCGCGCACGCTGAGCGTGGCGCTGGCGCCGCTGGCGGCAGCAATGTTCTTCACGGTGCGATCCATGCGCTGCAGCACGTCGGCACGCACGGCCTTGTCGAAGGTGCGGATGGTGCCGAGCATCTCGACTTCATCCGGAATGATGTTGTAGCGCACGCCACCCTTGATGGCACCGACGCTGATCACGGTGGGAATGGCGGTGATGTCGACCTGGCGGCTGACGATGGTCTGCAATCCGGTCACGATCTGCGAGGCGGCGACCACCGGGTCGATGCCGACCCAGGGGCTGGCGCCGTGTGTCTGCCGGCCGCTCACCTTGATGGTGAAAGAGTCCGAGCCGGCCATCATCGGGCCGCTGCGATAGCCAATCACGCCCGTGGGCAGCGATGCGATCACGTGCATGCCGAACACGGCCTCGGGCTTGGCGATGTCGAACAGGCCTTCGGCAAGCATGCGGCTGGCGCCGCCGGTTTCACCTTCCGGCGCACCTTCTTCGGCGGGTTGAAAGATGAACAGCACTTGGCCCCGCAGCTTGTCGCGCATTCCGGCCAATACCTCGGCAATGCCCAGCATCATGGCAACGTGCGCGTCGTGGCCGCATGCGTGCATGACGCCTACCTTGTCGCCGCGATACTCAGCCGTGACCGTGGATTTGAACGGCAGGTCCACCTGTTCGGTGACCGGC
This sequence comes from Povalibacter sp., assembly GCA_035556415.1. Taxonomy (GTDB): domain Bacteria; phylum Pseudomonadota; class Gammaproteobacteria; order Steroidobacterales; family Steroidobacteraceae; genus Steroidobacter. The sequence continues at coordinate 68,332 of DATMEZ010000148.1, read as the reverse complement.
AGCGCGTCCATGTCGGCGCGCAGGCCGATGGTTGGCCCAGGCAATGCTCCGCGCAGCAGGCCGGCCACGCCGGTGACGGCAATGCCTGTCTTCACTTCGATGCCTAACGCGCGCAGGCGCTTCGCGACGATTTCCGAGGTCCGCACTTCGCGATTGCTGAGCTCGGGATGCTGATGCAGGTCGCGCCGCCATTCGATCACTTTCGGCGCCACTTGCTTTGCGGCCAAGTCGAGTTCGTTCGGCGTGATGTCCGCTGCGGCAGTACCTGCCAGCAGACTGCAGCAGGCGAGTAGCGAGGCGGAACGTAGCAGAGCGGGGCGGAACACAGTCAGAGCAGGGGAACGAGTCCGGGAAGTCATGGCGCCCTCCGGTTGTTTTTGGTGCAGTGTACTTGAGCCCCGTCCTAAAGGTGCGGCGAACAAGCGCGATGCGAAGGCAACTGCGCCGTGACGTCCTCAAGGGTGGGTGGCATGGGCAGCATGAGCGCGAAAGCCGCGGGCGCGTCGGACGGTGAACCGTGGGCAAGCGTGGATGCACGATTACCGCAGCGCAAAGGAATCTGCGGACCACTTCAGGGCAGGCAACTCACGGCCTCGATGGGGTCGTGGTTCGCACAATCAAAGACTTGGCGCAGGCACTTGCCACGATACCAAAGACTGTATAACCATACAGTCTGTGCATTTCAACAGGAGCTCGCCATGTTCACCGACCCGTTGCTGCTGATCGATCAGACCATCGACAATCTCGAGACACTCTCGGTGCTGTTCGAGGATGAAATCGACGAGCGCACACATCGGCCCTCGGAGCTGACGCTCGAAGCGATTCGTTGCCGGGATGCGCAACGGGTCATCGCGTTGTTGTTGCCCAAGCTGCGTGCGGCGCGCGCCTCGCAGGTTTCGTATTCAGGACCGCGGGTTTGCGTCAATTGCGAGTGAGTACCTGCGTAGAGATCGAGATGACGCGCGAACGAGTGCTGACTTCGATGCGGGCTTGCGTCGCGATCGGTATATGAGCTTTCAGCGCGAGAGACGCGCCGACGATCGATGCGCGCGGTCCTTGCAGACCGAGTCCATCCTGCAAGAGGATGTGGCTTCTCATTCATCAGGCGCCGGCCACCCGCCCCAGCGGTAAGTCGCCAGCCATTACACCTTCGCCGTATTGTTTTCACGGCCCGCCTCGTGACAATCGCCAATCTTTGGGGAGGGCTTGCCATGAAGCGAAGAGAATTCTGCGGCTCTGCGCTGGCCACTCTGGTTGCTGCGTCAACAAATGCCGGACGGACCCTGGCGGACACCCTGGTCACCGCGGAGGATCTGCCGGCGATTTCAGGCTCCGGTAAACAGATCGTGCTCACCGGCGCACAAGTTGGCGAATTTCGTGCTGCACTGCGCGGCGATCTGCTGCTTGCCAGCAATGACGGCTACGATCAGGCGCGCCAGATCTGGAATGGAGCGTTCGACCGCAGGCCGGCATTGATCGCTCGTTGTACCGGTCCCGCCGATGTCAGGCAGGCCGTGCAGTTCGCACGCTCCAACGATCTGCTCGTGGCGGTGCGTGGCGGCGGACACAGTCTGTCGGGACAATCGGTATGTGATGGCGGGTTGATGATCGATCTGTCGCCGATGAATGGCGTGCGCGTCGATCCGATAACTCGAACGGCGCGTGTGGAAGCGGGCGCCTTGCTCGGATCGCTGGATCGAGAGTCGCAGGCATTCGGCCTCGCCACGACGGCCGGTACGGTATCGCACACGGGTGTTGCGGGCCTGACGCTCGGCGGCGGCTTCGGTCGCATCGGTCGCAAGTACGGCTTGGCCTGCGACAATCTGCGCGGCGTGGACTTGATCACGGCCAACGGCCGATTCATCCAGGCCGGTGCCGACCGCAATCCCGACCTGTTCTGGGGACTGCGCGGCGGTGGCGGGAATTTTGGCGTGGCCACCTCGTTCGAGTTCGAACTCCACGGCGTCAGTCCGATCCTGCTCGGCGGCCATCTCGTCTATCCGGGCGAGCAGGCGCGCAGGATGCTGGAGTTCTTTGCCGGCTATGTCGCCGACGCCCCGGATGAGCTCTACATGGCGGTCGCGCTGCGGCCGGCGCCGGACGGCAAGCGACTGCTGCTGTTCGACATCTGCTACTGCGGTCCGATCGAAACCGGTCAACGGCTGCTCGAGCCGCTGCGGCAGTTCCAGAAGCCGCTGGTGGACGCGGTTCGTCCCACGCCTTACGTCATGTTGCAACAGGCCAGCGACGAGGCCGAACGGCGCGGCCAGTGCTACTACACCCGCACCGGCTTCGTGAAGCGGCTGGAGCCGGCCTTGCTGGAAACGCTGATCGAACGCACGCAGGAGCCGAACCCGGTGCCGGCCATCGCGATGATCTTTCATTGTGGCGGCGCCATCGGCCGTGTCCGGCCGGATGCAACCGCGTACTTGCAGCGCGAGGCCCGTCACGGATTGATCGTCATGACGGTCTGGAACGATCGGACGCAGATCGATGAACATGCGCAACGCGTGCGTTCGATCTGGAAAGAAGTAGAGCCCTTCACCAAGGGTTTCTACGCCAACGTCAGCGGCGATCTCACGCAGCAGCGCGTGGTGGACAACTATGGCTCGAATCTCGGACGCCTGGTCGCGCTCAAGGACAAGTACGACCCGACCAATCTGTTCCGGCTGAACGCCAACGTCGCGCCGAGCCGCAGCGCGACTGGCTGAGGGCCGTGCTCAACGCGAGGTGGCGCCCGAGATCAGGCTGAGGTGGGTATCCAGAACGATCCTCCTCTCCCGTTGGGGGAGGAGGATAAGAGCGGCGCCCGGTTACGGGCCGTTCGCGCCGTTGATCTGCGGGAACAGGCCCGACACGAAGTCGATGAAGGCGCGGATTTTCGCCGTGGGCTGACGATGCTGGGGATACACCACCGAGATGGGCCACCAGGCGCCATCGTTCCAGTCCTGCAGCACCGGGCGTAACAGGCCCGCGGCGACTTGTGCCTCGACCGTGAAATCCAGCGCGCGGACGAATCCTGCGCCGCTCACCGCGGCTTGCACTGCGGATTCTGGATCGCTGAAGGAAAGGCGCGCCGCTGGCGTGACTTGATGCTCCACCGCGCCTTTGCGGAACAGCCAGTCGCGTGTCTGGTTGTTTCCGAGCTTGAACATGGTGATGCAGTGTTCAGGCTTCAGCTCGGTTGGATCGCGCGGTTCGCCATAGCGCTCGATGAACTCCGGCGAGGCGCAGGTCACTCCGCGTAACTGAGCTATGCGTCGCGCGATGAGGCTTGAGTCGCTGAGGTTCCCGACGCGCAAAGCGGCGTCGATGCCTTCCTGGACCAGGTCTACGACGCGATCGTTCATGCTCATCTGCACGCTGATTTCCGGATACTGCGCGATGAAGCGCGGCAGGGCGGGCACGATGAGACGACGGCCCAGCGATACAGGAACATCCACGCGCAGCCGCCCGCGCGGAACACCGCGGGACTCAGACACCTCGCTTTCCGCGTGATCCAGTTGACCTAACGCATCCCGGCAGCGTTCATAAAAGCTGCTGCCCACGTCCGTGAGGCTCAACGAGCGGGTGGTGCGATTGAGCAGCCGGGCGCCCAGGCGCTCCTCCAGGCGGCTGACCGCCTTGCTGATCGCCGAGGGCGACATTCCCAGTGTTTGCGCGGCTGCGACGAAGCTATGTGCCTCGACCACGCGCACGTACGCGACGATATCGCTGAAATTATTCAATCAGCCAGTTCCCCAATCTTCCAGGGTTCGTTTGTTGCAGGCGCATTGTAGGCGGGGGATTCATGACCAGTGTGCATCAGACTCTTTGCTTAGGTCCCGGTTTACCCGGACAATCCGCGCCCTTAATGTATCGCCCAACCACGGGTGGGACACAACTGTCCCTTAAACGGCTTGACGGAGAAACGATGCTTCTTGTGACCGGTGCGACGGGAAATGTAGGCCAGGCGGTGCTCGCCGGCCTTGCGGATCAGCCCGTCGCCGTTCGCGCCTTCGTTCGCGACCCCGCCAAGCTGCGTGTTTCCGCGTCCAATATCGAAGTCGTGCGCGGCGATCTGGCCGACGACAGCAGTCTGCAGTCGGCGCTCGCCGGGGTGGAAGCCGCGTTCCTGGCCTCGGCATTTTCTCCCAGAATGGCCGAATTGCACGCCCGTTTCGTCGGGGCGGCGAAGAAAGCCGGCGTGCGCCGGATCGTACAACTCTCCGGCGTAGGTGCGAACTCCGGCCTGTGCTGCGCCCGGGCCCTGCGCTGGCTGGGCCAGATCGAGGGCAGCTCGCAGGGCAGCGGCCTGCAGGTCACGCATCTGCGGCCGACCTTCTTCATGCAGAACCTGCTGCAGTTTGCTCCGGCGGTGGCACAGCAGAACGTGATTGCCGGGCCGTTCCGCTCCGGCAAATGGACCTTCGTGGATGCGCGCGATGTCGGCGCTGTCGGCGCGGTGGCGCTGATGAACCCCGCGCATGCTGGTTATACGTACACGGTCACCGGCAGCGAATCGATCAGTTATTCCGAAGTCGCCGCACGCCTGAGCCGCGTGCTCGACAAACCGGTCCGCTACATGGATATCACCGCCAACGAAGCCCGCGGCCGCCTGCAAGCGGCGGGAGCCGCGCCGGTGATGATCGAGGCAACCCTGGAACTGTGGGATGCCTGTGCTTCGAACCTGATCAACGTGGCCCCGACCCAGGTGGTCAAGGAAGTCACCGGCCGCGAACCCCGCACCTTCGACGATTTCATCCGCGATCACCGCGCCGCCTTCACCTGAGCCTCGCACGGCTGCCCCGCTCGACATTCGCGGTCACCGACGAACCGCATCGCAGCCGATCTTCGTTCCCGATTCTGGTTTTTCCGCCTGACTGCGGCTACGCGCTGTTTCCGCGCGGGATGCGCTGTTGCCAATCCGATTCGACCAGAAAACGTCAATCCTGCGACGGGCAGGAGGCGCCTGCGGTAAACCGCAGGAAGATCTCGTGACCGGCTAGTTGACCGGCGGCGGCGAGACCGAGATCTCGATCGGGCGCTTGTCGTTGTCGACGGTATTGAGGACCACCGGCCGGCGCCATACGCGCGCAATGTATTCCAGCACTTTGCGGCCACGCTCCGTGTCCAGCCCGCGGCCGTCGGTCACGTGGTCGTGAATCAGCTCCAGCTTGCCATCGACGTATACGCGCGCCGCGCTCACGGTGGGTGCGCCAAAGCCATATTTCGGTGCCAGCAGCGAGTCATGCAGCGCCGGCAGGTCGATCTCCTGCACCGTCAGCGTGCCGTTGGCCGGACCCTTGTATTGGAACAGCTGCAGCTCCTTGGCCAGATCCAGGGTCAGATGATTGCGCACGAAGGCGAAATCGTCGTCCTCGCACATGATCTTGCGAGCCTGCTCCAGCCCCTGCGCCGCGATGATGCTCTCCCAGATCGAGAACCCGAGGTGGTAGGGATTGGTCGACAGCGCCACGTTCTCGCCGCTGGCGGTCGGGCGTACCACATCCGAATGACACTTGATGGCGTCGACGTAGGCGGACTGCGGCAAGAAGTCCGCCTCGCGCAGCAGTCGCGCATGCCAGTACGAGGCCCAGCCTTCGTTCATGATCTGGCAGGCGAACACGGGATAGAAATAGAAGGACTCTTCGCGCACTGCGAGGAAGATGTCACGCTCCCAAGGCTCCAGCTCCGGTGCGTAGTGCGCGATGAACCAGAGCAGATCCTTCTCAGGGTGCGGCGGAATCGGCGCACGCTTGGGTGTTCCAATGGGCTTCGGCCGGGCGGTATCAGGGCCGAGCGCGGCGAAGCGGCGCGCAAACTCCGTGTCCGGCGGCTGCGTCGGTTCCGCCAACAGTTCCGGATACGGCTCCCGGCGTACGCCCTGATCGATGTCGATGTGCTGCTCCAGCGACAGGGCCGCATCGAGCACCGACTCCACCCGCTCCAGTCCATGTTCCTGGATCGCCATGCCGATCTGTCGTGCGTGGGCCGCGGCCTGCTCGACGATGTGCTCGCCGATCTGGTCCTGGCTGCGGCGGAACAGCATGTTGTTGGTCGAGAAATCCGCGTGACCGAGCACGTGCGCCGTCACCAGTACGTTCTCCGCTGCGCTGTTGGACTGCGCCAGGTACGCGCGACCCGGATTGCCGGGGAACACCACTTCGAACAGGCGCGACAGACCCATGCGATGCTGGATCAGCTGGTAGATGTAGCGCACGCCGAAGGACCAGTGCGGCATGCGCACCGGCAGACCGTAGATGGCGATCTCGGTCATGAAACTCTCGGGAACGACCTCGAACTCGACCGGCTTGTAGATCAGGCCCTGGCTGCGGGCCAGCTGCTCGATGTTCGCGATTTGCTGCCGCCAGTCTTCCATCATGCCCCCGCCTGCTGACCGAAGAAGTGGCGTACGGCGTCCCAGATGTCGTCGGTGCTGTTCACGCGGTAGGCGCCGACGTTGGATTCTTCATCGGCCAGCTCGACGAACAGTTTGCCGATTTCGCTGTCGGGCACGCTGCCGGCCAGCGGGGCGACTTCCAGGAAGCCTGCGTAGTTGCAGTCCAGCGCCAGATCCTCCAGGGCCTGCTGTGCCTGCGGCTGGTCGGAGGGGAAGTTCTCGCCGTCCGAGGCGTAGAACAGATACACGTTGTACTGCGCCGGGCTGAAGCGTTCGTCGATGATCTCGCGCACCTTCTTCAGACCCGCGGAGGCGACCGTGCCGCCGGTGCCGCTGACGCGGAAGAATTCTTCTTCCTGAAATTCCCAGGCTTCGGAGGTGTGCGCCACGAACACCAGCTCCAGGTGCCGGTATTGGCGCCGCAGGCCCTGGATGGCCCAGAAGAAGAACGTCTTCGAGATCTGCCGCTCGCGCTCGCCCATGCTGCCGGAGACATCCAGCAGCAGCATCACCACCGCCTGCATGGCCGGCTGCTCGCGCTTGGCCAGCTGGCGGAAGCGCAGATCCTCGTCGGTGAAGGAAGGTGAGTCCGCGCCGCTGGCACTTTGTACGCCGCGGCGCTTGATGGATTCCTTCATGGAACGGCGCCGGTCAAGGCGCGAACGTGCGCCGCGGCGGTCCCAGCCTTCGCGCGTCCAGTCGTCCTCGCGTGACTTGCCGGCTTTGGCCTCGAGATTGGGCAGCTGCATTTCTTCCCAGAGCCAGTCGACGATGTCGTCGATGCGGAACTCCAGCGTGTATTGGATGCCGCCTTCCTCGTTGCCGCCCTGGCCGCGCTCGTCGCCCTCCTGCTGTGGCTGGCCGATGCGGTCGCCCGGTTTGGCCTGTCCCTGGCCCACGCCCTGCTGTTCGTTGGGTGGACGCAGCTTGAAACGATAATGCTCGAGCATCCGGACCGGCACGCGCACGGTGCTCGCGCCGCCGCCCAGCACATCCGCGCCCGCGACGATCTGCGGCAAGTGTTGCCGGACCGCGTCGCGGACCTTTTCGTTGTGACGCAACCAGTCGCGCGCACCGCGCGAGAACAGGTCGTACCAGCCTGCTTCGCCAGCATTCGGTCCTGTTTCTTCCGCACCACCATCGTTGATCGATGTGGGGTCGCTCATGTCGCTTTGGACACCCCCGGGTCTGTGTCGGCCACTACTCCTGCGCCAGCAGCGTGGTCACGTAACTCAAGGCCTCCTTGGCGCTGTGTTCGTCATAACCGTACTCGCTCGTCAATCGTTCCTGAACTGCGGAAATCTTCTTGCGGGCCTCGTCGTCGGGCCGCGCCGCCGAAGTCACCAGCCGCAGCACGTCGCGCCGCTCCTCGAACAGGTATTGCTCGATGGCTTCACGCATGCGCGAATGACTGTTGAGCGTGAATTTCTCGCCCACCTTGTAGGCCACCATGGCCTTGCGCACCACTTCCTGGCGGAAGGTGAGCTTGCCCGAGTCCGATACCTTGATCTTGTCCTCCACCGAGCGCAGGAAGCGCTCGTCGGCCGGACGCGATTCGCCGGTGATCGGGTCGGTGACCTCGCGGTGATCGAGCGAGGCCTCCACTTCGTCCAGATACTTGTCCAGCAGCTGCTGCGCCTCGTCCTCGAACGAAGCGAACAGGGCGCGGTGCACGTCCTCCTTCACCCAGCGGTTGTAGAAGTCCTTGCGCGCCAGCACCAGATAATCGATCCACAGTTTCTTGGACTTCGCGTCCATGCGCGCATCGGTCTCGATCGAGTCCTTGAGCGCGAGCAGCACCTCCATGCTGGTCAGGCTCTTCTTGTCGCTGCGCGTGATGGCGTTCGAGATCGAGTTGACGATGAAGCGAGGGCTAACGCCGGTCAATCCTTCCTCGGGCGCTTCGGCGCGCAGCCGCGAGAGCTCGGTCTCAGGAAAGCCTTCGACGCTCTCGCCCGCATAGAGACGGACTTTCTTCGACAGGTCCAGGCCTTCGCGTTCGGGCTTGAACAGCCTTGTAAGAACTGCAAACACCGACGCGAGCCGCAGCGCGTGCGGGTCCAGGTGCACGTCGCGGAAGGCTGGCGCGGCTGACACCAGCTTGGTGTAGATGCGGGCTTCCTCGTTGTACGACAGCGTATACGGCACTTTCACGATGACCATGCGGTCCAGCAGCGCCTCGTTCTCCTTCTCCTGCAGGAATTTGTGGAACTCCGCCAGGTTGGTGTGCGCCAGGATGGTCTCGTCCAGGTAGATCAGCGGGAAGCGCGAGACCTTGACGTTCTTCTCCTGGGTCAGGGTCAGGAGCAGGTACAGGAACTCGCGCTTGACCTTGAGGATTTCGATCATCTCCAGCACGCCGCGGCTGGCCGCATAGACCGCGCCGGACCATGACCAGGCGCGCGGGTCGCCTTCGTCGCCGAACTGCGCCACCTTGGACAGGTCAACCGAGCCGACCAAGTCTGCCAGGTCTGCGGTGGTGGGATCGTGCGGCGCATAGGTGCCAACGCCCACCCGCGAGGCTTCTGACAGGAAGACGCGCTCCACCGGCATGCGCAGGAAGTCGCCTTCGAAGTCGCGTTCCAGCCGGTCGCGGGCCCAGGGGCTGAGTTCGCCGCGAATCTCCACGCCATAGGTCTCGCGGAACTCGCCGCGCAGGCTCGCCGGAACGAGATTGAGGGGCGATTCGTGCATGGGCGAGCCCTGCAACGCGTACATCGCGCCCTCGTCGGTCAGGCTGTATTCCTCCAGCCCGCGCTTCAGCAGGATGGCCATGGTGGACTTGCCGCCGGACGGCGGGCCCAGCAGCAGTAGCAGCCGGCGGCCGACATCGGAACCGGCAGCGGCGGCCTTGAAGTAGTCGACGATACGACCCAGCGCCTCGTCTATGCCAAAAAGTTCGCGCTTGAACAGCTCCTTGCTGCCTGCGCTCTCGGTCCCGTTGCCGCCGGAGTTGCCGTTGCCGCCTTCCCGGCCGTACCAGTTGAGCATGTCCCACAGATACTCGTGGCTGGTGCGGGCCAATTGCTTGGCGTTGCCGGGGACGACGGTGCGAAGGAACTCGCCGAAAGTGCCGGACCAGTGCTGCGCGCGATGGAACCGGCTATAGGCGCTCAGGGACTCGACGAAGTTCTCTCCGCGTTGCGAGCTTGCGCCGCGCTGCGAGTTCGCCATCGGGCTGTCTGACATCGAACCGCCCTCCAAACGTCTGAGAAATCCTCAACTCAATAAGCAAGACTGATCCATCGGGGCACAGGTTCCATGAGTCATGCTGCCTGCGCGATGCGCCGGTCGTCGAGTCGCTTGCACTGCAAGTGGAACGAGCCGCGGCTGACAGGGATTTGCAGTGTAAGAGGGTGATCGCGACTCCCGACGCTCGGAGCTGGATCGCGCAACGTTGCGCATGCCGCGAATGTGCCTGCGAAACATAGTTCTTGATTACTCTCTTCTCATCGATCTTGCAATGCGATCATTGCTGAGTGTGTTGCATGGCACACGTCATCTCGATGTGTGCGCATCGTTGCATATCCTCGTGAACGAGTGCGCGCATGTTCAGTGCTGATTCAGCGCGTGACGGGCACAACTGTCTGTGATTCAACTCACATCGTGCCGTGAGTGGGTAATGATCTGCGCGGCTTCGCGGCGTGCGCCGCGAATGGCGGATTGAGATCCGTCTTGTCTAGTCAGCCCACGGGGGAAGCAAGCGCTTCCCCCGCTTGGACGATCAGGCCGCGGCCGTGATTGGATTGGGGTCGAAGCCGATGCCGAGCGCCTCGCGGATCACGTCGTCGACACGTTCGCAGAATACGAACTTCATGTCGTCGCGCACGCTCTGCGGTACGTCTTCCAGATCCTTGCGGTTTCGCGCCGGCAACAGCACCTTGCGGATGCCCGCGCGATGCGCCGCCACGGTCTTTTCCTTGACGCCGCCGATCGGCAGCACCAGGCCGCGCAGGCTGATCTCGCCGGTCATCGCCAGATCGTTGCCCACCGTCTTGCCGGTGAGCAGCGACACCAGCGCCGTGAACATCGCCACGCCCGCGCTCGGACCGTCCTTGGGGATGGCTCCGGCCGGCACGTGAATGTGCACGTCGCTGTGCTTGAACGTCGCCGGATCGACGCCGAGGCGCTCGGCCTGCGACTTCACCAGCGACAGCGCCGCTTGCGCGCTCTCCTTCATCACGTCGCCGAGCTGACCGGTGAGGATCAGATGCCCATTGCCGGGGATGCGGGTGGCTTCGATGAACAGGATGTCACCGCCCACCGGCGTCCACGCCAGCCCCGTCGCCACACCCGGCACGCTGGTGCGCATCGCCACTTCGCTTTCGAAGCGCTGCGCGCCGAGGATGGGCTGGATGTCGTCCACGTCGACGGTCTGTTCCGTGATGCTGCCTTCGGCAATACGGACCGCCACGTGGCGCAGCACGCCACCGATCGTCCGCTCCAGGTTACGCACGCCAGCCTCGCGCGTGTAATCGCGCGCGATCTTATGCAGGGCGACATCCGTAATCTTCGCCTGCTCGGGCTTGAGACCGTTCAGCTCCAGCTGTCGCTTGACCAGATAACGCTTGGCGATCTCGATCTTCTCTTCCTCCGTGTAGCCGGTCAGCTCAATGATCTCCATGCGATCGCGCAACGGCCCCGGAATGGTGTCGAGCATGTTGGCGGTGGCGATGAACATGACCTTCGACAGGTCGAAGGGCAGGCCCAGGTAGTTGTCCCGGAACGTATTGTTCTGTTCCGGATCCAGCACCTCCAGCAACGCCGAGGAGGGATCGCCCTGGATGCCGGCGCCGAGCTTGTCGATCTCGTCCAGCATCAGCACCGGGTTGCGGGTGCCGGCCTTGCGAATGGCCTGCACGATGTTGCCCGGCAGCGCTCCTATATATGTACGCCGGTGGCCGCGGATCTCGGCTTCGTCATGCACGCCGCCGAGACTCACGCGCGCGAACTTGATGCCCACGGCGCGCGCGATGCTCTGACCCAGCGAGGTCTTGCCCACGCCGGGCGGACCGACGAAGCACAGGATCGGGCTACGGCCCTGCGGATTGAGCTTACGCACCGCCAGGTATTCGATGATCCTGCGCTTGATCTTGTCCAGGCCGTAGTGATCCTCGTCCAGCACGCGGCGGGCGTGCTCGATGTCGATGGACTCATTGTCGAGCTTGGACCAGGGCAGGCCGATCATCAGATCGATCCAGGTGCGCAGCATCGAGTACTCGGCGCTGGCATCCGGCATTTTCTCCAGGCGCTTGAGCTCCTTGCGGGCCTGCTCGAGCGCTTCCTCGGACATGCCGGCCTTTTCGACGGCCTCGCGCAGCTCCTTGATCTCCTCGCCCGACTCGCCGTCCTCGCCCAGCTCCTTGCGGATCTGGCGCATCTGCTCACGCAGCAGCACTTCCTTCTGGCGCTCGTCGATGGCTTCGCGCGTCTGCTCCTCGAGCTGACGCTGCAGACGCAGCACCTCGATGCGCTTCTGCATCAGCTCGGCGACGCGGTCGAGGCGGCTCTGGAGGTTCAGCGTCTCCAGCAGCTGCTGCTTCTCCAGCGCCTTGACGTCCATGAAGCTGGCGACCAGGTCGACCAGCGCCGAAGGCGATTCCACCGCCTGAATGGCATTGGCCAGTTCGGCCGGCGCCTGCGGCAGCAGCGTGACCGCCTCGGAGGCGAGCCGCTTCAGGTTCAGGGCGCGCGCCTCCACCTCATTGGAGGTCGTCGCGGCATCCGTGATGTACTCCACCCGTGCCATCATGAAGGGCATGCCTTCCTGGAAATCGAGCACGCGGAAGCGCCTCTCGCCCTGCACGACCAGGTGATGCGTGCCGTCCTGTCCGGTCACGTAGCGAACGATGCTCGCCACCGTGCCGATGCGATGCAGGTCGCCGGGGCCGGGATTCTGGGTTTCCGGATCGTGCTGCAGCAGGAAGCCGATCTTGCCGTGCGCGCGCACCGCTTCCTGTGCGGCCGCCAGCGAGCGCTCGCGGCTGATCGCGACGGGCAACACGGTGCCGGGGAACAGCACCAGATTGCGCACCGGCAGGATGATCAGCATGTCATCCGTCACGGTCGAAGCGTTCTGTCGATTCGGGTCGGTCATGTCAGCTCCCGCTCAGCGTCGTGCAAGTCGTATTACCAAACAGCCGTTGACACAGGCCTGTTCCGCCAGCTCGTAGCGGCCGGCCGGCAGCGCGATGCGCCTCTCGAAGCGTCCATAGGGAATTTCCAGCCGATGGACCGCCGTGGTGTATTCGGTCATCGGCACCGCACGGCGCGCGGTGACGCTCAAGGCTCCGTGATCGATCTGCACCTGGACGTGCTCCGGCGCGACGCCGGGCAAGGCCACCATGATCTCCACGCTGCGATCGTCCGCAACGATGTCGACCGGCGGCTCCCAGCGCGGCTGCGCCTCGATGGCATGACCGAACCGGAAGAACTGCCGTTGCAGCCGCTGCGCCTGTTCCAGCATTTCGCAGGCTTCAGCCCACATCCATGAACGCGGATTACGGATAGCCATGTCTGGAACCTGTGAACGACATGCAAGCTAGTTTGGGACGCCCCCCACCCAATCAAGGGGGCCTGCGGCCGGCACGAGTCCTGAGGCTGGTACCAGGCCTGCGGCCAGCACCGGGCTTGCGGCTGGGATCGAGGAAGCACGACCGGCCCGATGCGAACCTCGCGAATGGCGAAATGGCCGTCGATCGGCGCAGGCACGCGGTCCTGGAGCGGGCCCGATCCTGATGCAGCCAAATACGATCATCCGACCCGGTGTCGACGGTACCCGCACGCTACGCAGCCGCACTGGTTGCGGCGAAGCCCGGGTTGTTGAACTCGGGCTCCGGATCTGGTCCGCTACGCTCCCATTCGCCACGCGCCCGAGCACCGTTGTCTCACATGCCCGATAACCAATTCGATGCTGCTTTCTACCAACGGTTCTATGTGAATCCGCGTACCCGGGTGACCACGCGGGAAGAGATGACGAGACGCGCCGGCGCAGTGGCGGCGTTGGTGAAGCAACTCGAGCTACCGGTGCGACGAATCCTGGACGCCGGCTGCGGGCTCGGCTTGATGCGGGCCGCAACGCTCAAGGCGTTCGCCGGAGCGAACTACACAGGTATTGAGGTCAGTGAACACCTTTGCAAGCGCTACGGCTGGACGCAGGCGTCGCTGGCGACGTATCGGCCGCGCACCCGCTTCGACCTCGTCCTCTGTTACGACGTGTTGCAATACCTGACAGACCGGGATGCGGCCCGCGCGCTGGTGAACCTGGGCAGGTTATGCCGGGGCGCGTTGTACTTTCATGCCCCTACGCGCGAGGACTGGCGCGGTAACGCCGATCGTTCATGCAGCGATGGCGACATTCACCTGAGAGATGCGGACTGGTATCGCACGCGGCTGTCGCGATATTTCCATCACGTCGGATTCGGCGTGCATGTCCGTCGCGGTGTTCCCTTTGCGCAGTGGGAGCTCGAACGAGCCTGGGCCTAGCCGGCAGCGCTGCCGTCGCCGCGCCAGAACGGATCGCGGTCGGAATCGTCGCCCCAGCGGCCGGTGAGCGTATCGATGAAGCTGCGGACCTTGGCAGTCTGATGCTTGCGATGCGGATACACGATGTAAATCCCCAGGGCCCCGGCATCGTAGTCGGTCAGCAGCGGCACCAGGCGCTTGCTGCGCAGCTCGGTGCTGACGTTGAAGCTTGGCTGCAGCACCACTCCCTGGCCCTGCAATGCCGCCAGTTTCAGCAGCTCGTTGCTGCTGGCACGCAGCGTTCCGACGGCTTTGACCACGGAAGTGCGGCCCTCGCGCGTGAAGCGCCACTGCTCGGCCGAGAGGCTGACGTCGCTGAAGGACAGGCAGTTGTGGTGCGCCAGGTTCTCGGGAATCTGCGGTAGGCCATGTTGTTCCAGATAGGCCGGTGCCGCGCACGCCACCAGCTTCGCAGTGGCGAGCTTGCGCGCGACCAGGTTGGTACGCAGCTGGTCGGTGATGCGCACGGCCAGGTCGAAGCCTTCCTCGATCAGGTCGACCAGGTGATTGCTCACCGACACTTCGATGCGCACGTCCGGGTAGTGCCGGGAATATTCCAGTAACACCGGTCCCAGGTGATCCACGCCGAAATCGGTCGACACGCTCATGCGCAGCGAACCGCGCGGGCTGCTGCTCTGCGCGCCGGCGATGGCCTCGGCCTCGTCCAGGTCTTCCAGCAACTGTACGCAACGCTGGTAATAAGCGTGACCCGGATCCGTCAGGCTCAGCGAATGCGTGGAGCGGTTCAACAGTCGTGAACCCAGCGAATGTTCCAGGTGGCTGATGTACTTGGTCACCATCGGGGCGGAGACCCCCATGCGGCGCGCCGCCTCGGCAAAGCTGCCGGATTCGACCACCCGCACCAGCGCCTGCATGCATGTGAATTTGTCCATTTTTATGTCTTCCTTAAGCCGTTGCGCGCCGCAGAATCCTATACGGTCCGGCCCAGACAGCAAGCCGCAGCCTCCGGCCCGCCGCCGGTGCCCACCCGCTGATACGGCTTTTGTACGGTTTGCACGCCAGCGCTGCATGGCAGGCCTCTCATCGCCGGACGCGTTGCATGCATCCGTGTTCGGCGAAGGCTGGTAATCCCCCAGGACATTCCCGCTGCGCCATTCATGAATGTCATTCCCGAGCCCTCGTTTATCTGCGCGGGCGAGTTGGCGAAAGTAGCGCACAAGTGAAAGGCGATGACTTGAGACGCGCGACACAGCCAACGCGCGATTGGGAACGCTGTCATGGCGAATCAAGCTCGAACAAAGAAGATTTCAATACTGCTGGCGGTCATGTCTTTGCTGGCGTCCTCCGTGCAGGCACAAACGGTGTCTTCCGCTGACGATTCGCGGGACCTCAGCGGCGTGCGCATCCAGGTCGACAACGATCTGTTCGCCGGCGGCGGTGAGCGCGATCGCGACTACACCGGCGGCATGGCGATCACCATCTCCGGACGTGAGGCGCGCGACGGCTTCGCCTCGCTCGATCCCGTGCTCGGCAAGATCGACGGCTGGCTCGTGCCCGAGTCGGCTCGCGCTGAAGTGCATCATGCACGCCAGGCCGGATTGATGGCGTTCACGCCGGCCGACATCGAGTCGGCCGAGGCGCTGCAGGACGACCGGCCTTATGCCAGTCTGCTGTTCCTCGCCAACGGCCGGGTCAGCGTCGATGTCGACGGCCGCAACGCCTGGTCCAGCAACCTGACCGTGGGTGTGCTCGGCTTGACTCTGTCGGGGCGCATCCATTCGGAGGTCCACAAGCTGACCGGCTCAGACCAGCCGCGCGGCTACGACAACCAGATCTCTGCCGGCGGCGAACCGACCGCCCGTTACACGCTGGCGCGTCATCACCTGCTGGTCGCAAATCCGAACGGCACGCTCGACGTGAAGACGACGGTGCAGGGCAGCGTCGGTTATCTGACCGAAGCCAGCGCGTCGATCTCGATGCGGGTGGGACGGTTCGATTCTCCCTGGTGGGGCTTTGCGCCGGAGCTGACCGACTACATCGGTGCGCCGCTGCCCGTGGCCGCACGCTCGCATGGTCGGCCGGAGATCTATTTCTTTACCGGCGCCCGGGTCAAAGCGCGCGCCTACAACGCCTTTCTGCAGGGCCAGTTCCGCGACAGCCCGGTGGAGTACTCGGCTTCGGACCTCGAGCCGATGGTGCTCGAGCTGTGGGCGGGCTTCGTCACCCAGCTCTTCGAGCAGACCCAGCTGAGTTACACGGTGAACTACCAGACTGCGGAGATTCGCGACGGCGACGCGTCGCGCGACTCGGTCTGGGGCGCCGTGCAACTGACGCACAGTTTTTGATTTCGCTGATCCTCGACCCCCGATCTGCCCGCCGCAAGGCGGGCTTTTTTTTGGCGTCGGCGTCGGGCAGGGCGTGGCAGAGGAGCGGACAAGTGCCTGAGGAAAGCCGGCGATGACGCTAGACCAGCAACGATGACATCAGTGGACGCCGGGATTTATGCTCGGCGTCCTATTCGAAGAACGCCGCACCATGCAGGATCTGAACGATCTTTACTATTTCGCCGAGGTGGTGGACCACGGCGGCTTCGCGCCAGCGGGAAGGGCGCTGGGAATGCCGAAATCCAAGCTGAGCCGGCGCATCGCGGCGCTCGAAGAACGGCTGGGTGTGAGATTGATCCAGCGTTCCACCCGGCGTTTCTCCGTCACCGAGATCGGCCAGACGTACTACGCCCATTGCAAGGCCGTGCTGGTCGAAGCCGAAGCCGCGCAGGAAGCCATCGACGTCACCCGCAGCGAGCCGCGCGGCATCGTTCGCATGACCTGTCCGGTCGCCCTGCTCGATACGCGCATCGGCGAGATGCTGGCGCAGTTCATGGTGGAGAATTCGCGCGTCGAGGTGCATCTGGAAGCCACCGATCGCCGAGTCGATGTCGTGGGCGAAGGCATCGATATCGCGATTCGTGTTCGGCCGCCGCCTTTGCAGGACACCGACCTGGTGATGCGCGTGCTGGCCGATCGTGGACAGTGCCTGGCTGCGAGCCCCGCACTATTGCAGCAGTTCGGCACGCCGCAGGCTCCGGCGGACCTTGCGCGCCTGCCCAGTCTCGACCTGGGAACCCCACAGGATGAGCATGTCTGGAACCTGCACGGTCCCGACGGCGCGCAGGCATTGATTCATCATCGCCCACGCTTGATCACACACAGCATGCCGGCCTTGCGCTCTGCAGCGGTTGCCGGGGCGGGCATCGTGCAGCTGCCCACCATGATGATCGTCGAACAGTTCGCCCGCGGCGAGTTGGTGCGTGTGGTGCCGGAATGGGTGCCGCGGCGCGAGATCATTCACGCTGTCTTCGCATCACGCCGCGGGCTGCTGCCGTCAGTCAGGGCACTGCTCGATTTTCTCGCGGATCGATTCAAGGCCCTGGACGAGGATTGATGTCCTGGGCGGTGAGAGCCGACTCTATCTTCCCTTCGGCATCTTCACGCCTTTCAGGCCCGTGTGTTGGGTCCGAAAGCGCATCGGTTTCTTCGCGGTGTCCGGTTTCGAAGTGGTGGGCGAGGATGGCGTGCGCTTCGCGTAGGCCGCAGAACGCCGGCCTTCCGGCGCATCGCCGGTACCCTTGGGCTGCCAGATCGGCACCAGGTGATGCTTGCCGGCGCCGATCAGATCGGCGCGCCCCATGCGACGCAGCGCATCGCGCAGGATGGGCCAGTTGTTGGCATCGTGATAGCGCAGGAACGCCTTGTGCAGGCGCCGGATCTTGAGTCCTTTCGGGATCGCCACGTTCTCGCTCGCGTGCGTGACTTTCTTGAGCGGGTTCTTGCCCGAGTGCCACATGGCAGTGGCCGTCGCCATCGGCGAAGGCAGGAACGCCTGCACCTGGTCGGCGCGGAAGCCATTCTTCTTCAGCCACAGCGCCAGCTCCAGCATGTCCTCCTCGGTGGTGCCTGGGTGCGCGGCGATGAAGTAAGGAATCAGGTACTGCTCCTTGCCGGCTTCCTTGGAGTACTTGTCGAACAGCTCCTTGAAACGATAGTAGGTGCCGACGCCGGGCTTCATCATTTTCGACAGCGGCCCTTCGCCGATCGCCTCCGGCGCAATCTTCAGGTAACCGCCGACGTGGTGCTGCACCAGCTCCTTCACGTACTCCGGAGATTCCACCGCCAGGTCGTAGCGCACGCCGGAGCCGATCAGGATCTTCTTGATGCCCGGCAGCGCGCGGGCGCGCTGGTACAGCTTGATCAACGGCGTGTGATCGGTGTTGAGGTTCGGGCAGATGGCCGGATACACGCACGACGGCCGGCGGCAGGCCGACTCGATCTTGGGCGACTTGCAGGCCAGCCGGTACATGTTGGCGGTCGGTCCGCCCAGATCCGAAACCACGCCGGTGAAGCCCGGCACGCTGTCGCGGATGGTCTCGATCTCGCGAATGATGGAATTTTCCGAGCGGTTCTGGATGACGCGACCCTCGTGCTCGGTGATCGAGCAGAAGGTGCAACCGCCGAAGCAGCCGCGCTGGATCGAGATCGAGAAACGGATCATCTCGTACGCGGGGATCTTGTCTTTGCCGTAGAACGGATGCGGCACGCGTCGATACGGCAGCTCGTAGATCGCATCCATTTCTTTCATGGTGAGCGGCAGCGGCGGCGGATTCAGCCACACGTCCACGTTGCCATGACGCTGCACCAGCGCGCGCGCGTTACCCGGATTTGCTTCCATGTGCAGGATGCGCGAGGCATGTGCGTACAACACCGCATCGTTGGCGACCTGCTCGAACGCCGGCATGCGGATGACGGACTGAGCCCGCTCGGAGCTCGGAACCTGGCGATAGAACTTGACCACGCGAGTCGTTGCTTGCGCTGCGTTGCAGGCAGCGGGCGCAGATTTGGCGGCAGATGCGTGATTCGCCAAGTCAGCTTGCGCTGTCGGGGCGCCTGGCTGCGACGCAGCCGACGCTGCTACCGTATCCGAAGCACCGCCCGATGCTGAATCCTGCGGCGGCGCGCCGGAGTTCTGATTGCCGGTGGCCGGTTGCGCACCCGGCTGATTGTGCTTGGTCGTGTCGAGATAAGGATTCTGCGGCGGATTGAGCCGGCCAGGCTCATCGATGCTGGTCGAGTCGATCTCGGTCCAGCCCTCCGGCAAGCAGTTGCGGATGAATGCGGTGCCGCGCAGATCGGTGATGTTCCCGATCTTCTCGCCCTTGGCGAGCCGATGCGCAATCTCGACGATCTGGCGCTCGCCGTTGCCGTACACCAGCACGTCGGCCTTGGAGTCCAGCAGCAGCGAACGGCGCACCTTCTCCGACCAGTAATCGAAATGTGCGATGCGCCGCAGGCTGGCTTCGATCCCGCCGATGACGACCGGCACGTCGGCAAAGGCTTCGCGCACCCGCTGCGAGTAGACGATCACCGAGCGATCCGGTCGGGCCCCGCCCTGGCCGCCCGCCGTGTAGGCATCGTCGCTGCGGACGCGGCGGTCCGAGGTGTAGCGGTTCACCATCGAATCCATGTTGCCGCCGGTGATGCCGAAGAACAGGTTGGGCCGGCCCAGCCGCTCGAAATCCGCCTTGGAGCGCCAGTCGGGCTGCGCGATCAGGCCGACCCGGAAGCCCTGCGCCTCCAGGACCCGGCCGATGATGGCCATGCCGAAGCTGGGGTGATCGACGTAGGCGTCGCCGGTCACGATGATGATGTCGCAGCTGTCCCAGCCGAGCGCCTCCATCTCCGGCCGCGACATGGGCAGGAACGGGGCCGTGCCGAAGCGGGCAGCCCAGTATTTGCGGTAGGAGAACAGGTCGCGGGCGGGAAGCATGGCAACGGTCACTCGAAGCGGCCGGCTCGGGTCCGGGCGGGCGGAAGAAAGGGGGCGAATAGTAGCGCCGCGGGCGCCTGGTCAAAAGCTCAAAGCCGGCGGCGACAATGCCCTACAGCCGCACATGTGGCAAACGCTCGCCATGAATACGCTCATCCGGCCGCGGTGAGGCCGACACCGAAGCGGACACACCTCTCGAACGGTTCCTGGTTACCCGCGTTCCCGGACATGCTGCGGTTACTTCTTTGGCAGGCGTTTCCGCGCCGATTTCGCTGTACTGCCCACCTTTGTCCGGGACGGCTGGGTTGCGTCGTCGTCGTGGATCATCCTGCGTCGCCGGGCCGCTGTCACCGTCGAAACGTAGGCCGAGTTCGCGTCGAAGAATCGCCAGGGCTTTGCCGCCCACACGCCCGCGTAGTCCACACCGATGCGAGGGCTGCGCTCGATGCGCGGTTTGCGGTAATCGTCAGGTCGCTCGATCCAGAGCATCTCGCCGGTCACATCGGTGCCATTCAGGCTGCGATCGACGTGCAATGCCCGGCACAACAGTCCGGGTCCGTGGGTGGTATTGGTCACACCTTCTACCGGTTCCACTGCACGGATCAGGACCGCGTGTGGCACGCCTTCGGTGGCGCAGACCACGTTCAGGCAGTCCCAGAAGCCATATATAAGGTAGACGTACGCATGACCGGCCGGGCCGAACATCACCTCGGTGCGCTTGGTCCGGCCGCGGGACGAGTGTGCCGCGAGATCCGTCGGACCCTTGTACCCCTCGGTCTCGACGATGCGACCGACTTGTCGGCCGTGCGCATTCACATGCACCAAATGCAGGCCAATCAGTTCACGGGCGACGACGAGCGCTTCGCGGGCGTAGAAGGAGCGAGGGAGTTTGCGGTCGGACATGCGGGGATTATGCCCGCCGTGTCCGGGTTGGAGCGTTCAGCTGGCCGGCCAGTGCCCAGAGACCTGCAACACATCGAGTTCGGCGATGTCGGCGTCCGCATCGATGCCGCGCAGCTTGATGCGCATGAAGTCCAGTGCGTCACCGCTTTCCTGATAGTGAAATACGCAGTTTCGCGGCTCGTCGCGTGAAGCTCGTGGCAGCACGAACTCGTTGAAAGCGATTTCCTCGACCAGCGGTCCGCAGCTGACGGTAGTGCCGCCGAAGTCGACCGCGATGTGCGCCACCGTGGCTTCCTCCATGCGCACGATGCGCTTGAGCGTGACACGGAAACGCGGCGTCATTCCGATCCGGCTTTCCAGGATGTCGACGTGGCTGCCGGGCGCCAGTCGCACCACCTTGCGCAGCCGGTCGACCCGCTGCGAGTCGACCACTCGCACTGTCGGGGCATCGCGATAGATGATCCCTTCGACCGGCGGCACCGGCCGGCGCTGCACGGTGGCAAATTCCGAAGGGCGCCGACGCAGGTAGGCGCCGAGCGCAACCAATGCCGCCGTGACCGAGATGGCCAGGGCCACCAGGCGGGGCAGGTCGGCAAGCAGGGTGTAAGTCGTGTCCATTGCTTTGCAGTTATCGGCCGCTGCCGCCGTAAAACGAGGTGACCGATGCCTGAAATTTCGACGAAACCGGCCCGATCCGGCGGACGCTGCGAGTTTGTCCGATGCCGGCGGTCAGGCCACGTCGACTGCGTCACTGTTTGAGCCACGCTGACGCGGACAAACGCGCTCGGACCGCGCGCGAAATGCGCGCTCGGATGTGTCAGTTACGGGAGCGGACGCCGGGAAAAGCGGCTTGCCATCCTCGCTTGCAGTGCTAGATTCGCCCCATGAAAGCCCACTCGTCTGTCCGATGTGCGGGAGCTGCCAGTGGAGGCGTCTCTAAGATGAGCGAAGTGATCGCAGACCGCATCGCCGAGTCGGCGCAGGAGCTGACCGAAGCCCAGCGAGCCGAGCTGGACCGGCGGTTGGCGGATTACGAGAAGCACCCGGATGCCGGATCTTCCTGGGCAGAGGTAGAAGCGAGAATTATCAAAAGGAGTTGAGTTGCGACTCATTATCCGCACGGATGCGGAAGCCGATATCGCGCCAGCGCATGACTGGTACGAACGGCGGCGGGCGGGGCCCGGTGCAGAATTTCTGAAAGAGATTTCTGTCACCATCGAGGCGGTTCATTCAGCGCCGCTGCGCTTCCCCGCAGCATTCCGCTCGTTACGTCGTGCGTTGGTTCATCGCTTTCCATGCGCCATATTCTTTGTTGTCCGATCCGACGCGGTCATCGTGGTTGCGGCCGTGCATCTCGCAAGAGATCCGCGGCGTGTGCATCGGCGCATGAGGCCAGGCTGTTAGCCGAAGACGCTCGCAAGCGAGCGCGGTCCCTTCCATAATCGGCACGCACATCTCTGGGCGCTTCAGGAGTTCCCATGCTGATCCGAGGCCGATGTCACTGCGGCAACATTTCCTTCGAACTCGATTGGCAACCGCAGCCCGCACAGATTCCGGCTCGCGCCTGCTCGTGTTCGTTCTGCGTGAAGCACGGCGGAGTCTGGACGGCCTGTCCCACGGGTTCGCTCAAGGTCAGTGTCATCGAGCCTGCGTTCGTATCGAGGTACACCTTCGGTACGAAGACTGCGGATTTCCATGTCTGCTCGAAATGCGGTGTTGCGCCGGTGGTGACCAGTCGCATCGACGGGCACCTGTACGCCGTCGTCAACGTCAACGCGTTCGAGGGAGTCGATCCTGTGCTGCTGCAGCGAGCCTCTGCATCGTTCGACAACGAAAGCGAAGAGGCTCGGCTCGCACGACGCCAGCGTAACTGGATTGCGAACGTCGAATACGACGAAGGGCGTGCGTAGCGCTGCAGGCTCCTATGCGCGTGTAGCGCCGGCTCGGGCCGATCGCAGCAAAACTGCGGAAAATCCGTCACTTCCAATCGGGTGCAGTGACGAGAAGATTAAATCCCCCTCATGAAAAATGCCGCAGGGTTGCGCGGTCAGCGTGCGGTGGTAGAGTGCTGCGCCTCGCAATTTTCCGCTGAAATCAGCGAGATCGGAGCTTCCATGTATACAGCTGCTCATTCGACTCTGCGGCGTGGGGCATTGGTTGCCGCGCTGCTCAGCGTCTCCGTTTCCTTCGCCGCGTGCAAACGCCAGGAGCCGACTCCGGCGCCGAAAGCCGAACCGCCGCCCGTGGTCAGCGCCGAGGCGAAGAAAGCGGCTGAGCAGATCACCGCGGATTATCTGCGCACGCAGATCACGACCCTCTCCGCAGACGATTTCGAAGGCCGCGGCCCGGCCACGCCGGCCGACACCAAGACGCGCGACTACCTGGTCGAACAGCTCAAGCAGATCGGCTTCGAGCCGGGCGGGGATGACGGTTCATGGCAGCAGAGCTTCGACGTGGTCGGGGTCGAGGCGCACATGCCCAAGACCTGGAAGTTCAGCAAGGGCGGCAAGAGCGTCGACTTCAAATGGTGGGACCAGTACATCGCCGGCAGCGGCGTGCAAAGCGAGAAGGCCTCCATCAAGAATGCCGAAGTGGTCTTCGTCGGCTACGGCATCCAGGCGCCCGAGTACGGCTGGGACGATTTCAAGGGCCAGGACGTCAAGGGCAAGGTGCTGCTGATGCTGAACAACGATCCGGACTGGGATCCGAATCTGTTCGCCGGCGACACGCGGCTGTACTACGGCCGCTGGACTTACAAGTATGAAAGCGCGGCACGGCAAGGGGCCGTTGGCGCGATCATCATTCACACCACGCCATCGGCGGGCTACCCGTTCCAGGTCGTGCAGACTTCCTGGAGCGGCGAGCAGGTGGAGCTGCCGGCGGAGAACGAGCCGCGCATACAGGTGAAGGGCTGGCTCACCGAGAGTGCGGCGCGCGACCTGGTGAAGCTGTCGGGCAACGACCTGGACAAACTGATCGAGTCGGCCCACTCCAAGGAGTTCAAGCCGGTGCCGCTGGGCGTCAGCACCTCGCTGAACTTCACCAACAAGATCAAGCGCTCCACTACCGCCAATGTGTACGGCGTGCTGCGTGGCTCGGATCCGCAATTGGCGGACGAGTACGTGATCTACAGTGCGCACCACGATCATCTCGGCATCGGCGCGCCGGACGCCACTGGCGACAAGATCTACAATGGCGCGATGGACAATGCCTCCGGCGTCGCGATGCTGCTGGCAATGGGCAAGGCGTTCAAGGCAATGCCCACGCCGCCGCGGCGTTCGATCATGCTGCTGTTCGTGGCGGCTGAAGAGCAGGGTCTGCTGGGCTCGCAGTATTTCGCGACCCATCCGAGCATGCCCGCCGGCAAGATCGCCGCCAACATCAACTTCGACAGCGGCAACATCTGGGGCAAGACCCGCGACGTGACCTACATCGGCAAGGGCAAGTCCTCGCTGGACGCGGTGGTCGAGGCGGTGGCGGCGACGCAGGATCGCGTGGTGAAGGGCGACGAATTCCCGGATCGCGGCAGCTTCTATCGTTCCGACCAGTTCAACTTCGCCAAGATCGGCGTGCCGGCGCTGTACGTGGGTGGCGGCACCGACTACGTGGGCCGTCCGGAAGGCTGGGGCAAGGAGCAGCGCGAGAACTACGAGGCCAAGAACTATCACCAGCCCTCGGACGAGATCAACGACAGCTGGAATTACGACGGCATGATCCAGGACTCGGAGCTGGGCTTCTGGGCCGGGCTGGACATTGCCAACGCCGATGCCATGCCCACCTGGGTGCCGGGCGACGAGTTCGAGGAAGCGCGCAAGCAGGCGCTAGCGGCGGCGGGCGTCAAAGAGTAGCGGCCCAGATTCGCACCGTGCGTGAGCACAAGGCTCCGGTCGTTCGCGGCCGGAGCCTTTTTTCATGCGGTCCGGCCATGTCATTCGTCCAATCTTCGCGCCGGCGATTGAACCGGGCTGCCGGCGGCCCCATACCTTCGGGGCTTCGGTCGATGCACTTGCCGATCCAGCTCCATCCCCGTCCCTGACTTACTGCGGAATTCCTGTCGTGCGGCTCAGTCGCTCCTTCGTCATCGCCGTCGCCATTCTCGCGTTGCTGCACCTGTATATCGGCGTGCGCCTGCTGCCTGGACTGCCTATCGGCGCCGGCGGCTGGATCGCAGGCGTATCGATACTGACGTTTTCCTGGATAACGATGCCGCTCTCCATGATGACGCGCGGCATGGTTCAGCCCTGGGCGGATCGCATCGCCTGGGCGGGGCTGGTGATGATGGGCTTTTTCTCGTCGCTGCTGGTCCTGACCCTGTTGCGGGACATCGTGCTGCTGCCGACGACACTGCTGGCGCCGGCCGAAGTAGTAGCAGCCGTCGTGCCAGCCTCTGCCATGTTGGTGGTGGGTGTTGCGCTCCTGGTGACGTTGATTGGTTTCGCCAATGCGCGGCGTCGAGCACGTGTCGTCGAAGTCGAAATTCCGTTGAGCAACCTGCCGGCGCCGCTGCACGGCTTCTCCATCGTGCAGATCAGCGACGTGCATGTCGGGCCGACGATCAAGCGCGGCTACGTGGACGCCATCGTCGATGCCGTCAACGTCCTGGACGCCGATCTGATTGCGGTGACCGGAGATCTGGTCGACGGCAGCGTGCGGCAGCTCGCTTCGCACGTTGCTCCGTTGAGTAGATTGAAAGCCCGGCATGGCGCGTACTTCGTCAACGGCAACCACGAGTACTACTCCGGCGAGCGTGAATGGAGTGCGGCGTTGCGGCACTTGGGAATGAGGGTGTTGGAGAACGAGCACGTGGTGCTGACGCATGATGGCGCGAAGCTGGTCGTGGCCGGTGTAACCGATTTCAGCGCGCATCAGTTCGATCCGCGACAGCGCAGTGATCCTTCCGCAGCATTGAAAGGTGCCCCGCCGGAGGCGGGCGCACGAATACTGCTTGCTCACCAGCCGCGCTCGGCCCCGGCTGCGGCCGCGGCGGGCTTCGATCTGCAGCTCTCCGGCCATACGCACGGTGGCCAGTTCTGGCCCTGGAACCTGTTCGTGCGTTTCCAGCAGCCCTTCGTTGCAGGACTGCATCGCCTGAATCGTCTATGGGTGTATACCAGCCGCGGCACCGGCTATTGGGGACCGCCCAAGCGCTTCGGTGCGCCTTCGGAGATCACGCGTATCCGGCTGGTGCCGGCCATCTGAGCGGCCGGCCGAGAAGATCAGCTCGGCAAATCCGGCGACGTGATTGCGGTCCAGGGCCATCGCTGCAGGACATCTCGGTTCGGCAGAACGTTGCCGTCGTGATCAAGAACGGGCTTGCGTTCAAGGTGCCGTGAGCGACTAAACTCAACGCCGTCATCCCTTCCGCTCGTTGGAGTGCTTATGGGAAGCCGTTTCAGACACACCGCCTTCGTCGTCGTGGTTGCGCTGACCTGCGGTATGGGAGGAATCGTGAACGCCAGAACCGTCAAGCCCGTCCTGCACGGCCAGAACTGGGTCGCGGTGACCGGCAAGCCGCTGGCGGCAACCGCTGGCGCGAAGATATTCCTCGAAGGCGGCAATGCCGTGGACGCTGCCTGCGCCATGATCGCCGCGACCGCGACCATGTGGGACACGCTCAGCTGGGGCGGCGAGACACAGGCGCTCATCTACAACCCGCACACCGGCAAGGTCATCGGCGTGAACGCGCTGGGTGCCGCACCGACCGGTGCAACGCCGGAATTCTTCAAGAGCCAAGGCTACGAGTACCCGCCGGAGTTCGGACCGTTGGCTGCGGTTACACCGGGCACACCCGGCGGCATCATGACCATGCTGGCCGAGTACGGAAAACTGAGCCTGGCGGAAGTGCTCGCGCCGGCCATCGAGATGGCGGACGGCTACCCCATCGAAGCGCAGGCGGCCGACACCATCGAGCGTTGGAAGGACGAACTGCGCAAGTGGCCGCAGTCGCGTCGCACTTTCCTGGTTCATGAGAACCAGCCGGAATTCAAGGGTCGCGCAGCGCCGGAAGCCGGCGAGATCTTCCGCCAGCCCGATCTTGCGGCCACCTTGCGCAAGCTGGTCGAGACCGAGGCGCAGGCATTGAAGGCGGGCAAGAATCGCAAGCAGGCGATCATGGCCGCCTACGATCGTTTCTACAAAGGCGATATCGCCCAGGAATTTTCGCGCGGCTCGCGCGAGCTCGGCGGACTGCACACGCCGGAAGATCTCGCGAACTGGCGCGTCTACCTGGAGGAGCCGGTCAGCACCAACTACAAGGGCATCGAGGTCTACAAGCTGACGCACTGGGTGCAAGGCCCGGTGATGCTGCAGGCGCTGAACATCCTGGAGAACTTCGATCTGCAATCCATGGGCTACAACAGCGCGCGCTACATTCACACGCTGTATCAATCCATGAATCTCGCGTTCGCGGATCGTGACTTCTATTACGGCGATTCACGGTTCCCGCCGGAGGAGCCGATTCAAGGCCTGCTGTCGAAAGACTATGCGCGCGAGCGGGCGAAGCTCATCCGCGAAGATCGCAACGATCCCGACATCCGCCCCGGCGATCCGTATCCGTTCCAGAAGGGCACCAATCCATTCAAGGACGTGCTGGCGCAATGGCACACGGTCAAGACGGTACCGGGCAAGACGCCGCCGGCACAGTGGAGCCCGACCAATCCGACCGCGATGGCCGAGTTCGACCGACACTTCCGCCTCGGCACCACCAGCGTCGAGGCGGCGGACAAGGAAGGCTGGGTCGTCTCCGTCACGCCCAGCGGCGGCTGGATTCCGGCGGTGATCGCCGGTCGGACCGGCATCGGCATGAGCCAGCGCATGCAGAGCTTCGTGCTGGATGCCAACGACAATCCATTCAACGTCGTCGCGCCCGGCAAGCGACCGCGCGCCACGCTCACCCCGTCGCTGGCGATGAAAGATGGCAAGCCGTTCCTGGCGTTCGCGGTCCAGGGTGGCGATACCCAGGATCAGAACCTGCTGCAGTTCTTCCTGAACGTGGTGGAGTTCGGCATGAACGTGCAGGAGGCGGCCGAGGCGGCCAACATCACCAGTTACCAGATGCGCGATTCCTTCGGGGCGCATGAGTCGTTTCCGGGCCGGCTGACGCTGACCCATTCCATTCCCGCCTGGGTGCGCAACGAGCTGGGGCGCAAGGGCTACAAGCTCGAGTTCACGGACAACAACTCCGGTCCGATCACCGCCATCTACCTCGATCGCCAGCACGGCTCGATGTGGGGCGCAGCGGCTTATCACGGCGAGGACTACGGAATCGCCTGGTAGCGACGCACGTGGCGTTGGATTGTCGGCCAGCGACGCTTCGGCCGTGCGCCGCTGTCGTGATCCGAATCCATGACGCCGCGCGGCCAGATGCGGGCCGCCGGTCCTGGCACCGCAACTTCGCTTCATTCTGTGAAAAAAAACTGGCGACGAGGCGCCGGCAGCTGCTATCAAGTGCGCCCTCGCAACGGATCCGATACGCATGACATCTTCGGCCTGGCCCAGGGAACCATTGCCGGCGCGACCGCCGCCGCTCGAGCACGAGCTCTCGCCCACCGGCGAAGGTGCTGCGATGGCGCTGCGGCCGGAAAGTCATGCCGCGCTCCCGGCTTTCGACACCACCGTGATCAGTGTCGACACCGCGCGCATGTTCAAGACGCTGCTGGGCAATCTCGACGGCATGGTCTATCGCTGTCGCGACGACCAGGACTGGACCATGGAGTTCATCAGCGAGGGCTGCCACCGGCTGACGGGGTATGACGCGGGCGACCTGCTGCTCAACAACCGCCTGAGCTACGAATCGATCACGCACCCTGACGACCGCCGGCGCGTGCGCGAGGAAATTCATGCCGGCCTGGCCTCGGGCCAGCGCTTCGACACGGAATACCGCATCGTCCACGCCGACGGCAGCATCCGCTGGGTGTGGGAGCGTGGCGCCGGCATCTACGGGGCGCGGGGCGACCTGGTGGCCATCGAAGGCCTCATTCAGGACATCAGCGAGCGCAAGCATTCCACGCAGGCGCTGCACGAGGCCGAGCAGCGCTACTACGATCTGTTCGAGAATGCCCTCGAAGGCATCTTCCGCACCACGCCGGACGGCCGGTATCTGGATGCCAATCCAGCGCTGGCGCGCATCTACGGCTTCGAGTCGCCCGCCGAGCTGATGGGGCAGCTGCGCGACATCCGCAACCAGCTCTACGTCGATCCGTCGCGCCGCGACGAATTCATCCGGCTGATCGATGCCGATGGCGTGGTTGCCGGTTTCGAGTCCGAGGTCTACCGCAAGAACGGTGAGATCATCTGGATTTCCGAGAACGCGCGAGTGATCAGCCGCACCGGCGTACTGGTGTGCTACGAAGGCACGGTCGAGGACATCACCGAACGCAAGCTCTACCAGGCGCGGATCGAACAGCAGGCGAGCTACGACACGCTGACTGGTCTGGCGAACCGTTCGTTGCTACACGATCGGTTGCAGCAGGCGATCCTTGCGGCCGCGAGCTATGGCACGCGGCTGGCCGTCGTGTTCGTCGACCTCGACCGGTTCAAGTTCATCAACGACAGTCTCGGTCACCACGTTGGCGACGAGCTGCTGCGGGCGATGGCCGAGCGCCTCAAGGGCAGCGTACGCGAGAGCGACACGGTGGCGCGCCTGGGCGGCGACGAGTTCGTCCTGCTCATCAACGGTCACGGCGATCCGGAGTCGGTGGCGGTGGTGCTGGAGCGGATGCTGCTGGAAATCTCGCAACCCTGGACCATCGCGCAGGGCGACTTCAACACCACGTGCAGTATCGGGGTGGCGCTCTACCCGGATGATGGTGATACCGCCGAAACCCTGCTCAAGCACGCCGACTCGGCGATGTATCGCGCCAAGGAGAAAGGGCGCAACAATTTCCAGTTCTTCACCGCCGAGCTCAACGCACTCATCACCGAGCGGCTGGAGCTGGAGAACAAGCTGCGCCGCGCATTGGAGCGTCAGCAGTTCACGCTGCACTATCAGCCGCGCGTGGATTTGCAGACGCGCCGCATCGTCGGTGCCGAGGCGTTGATCCGCTGGCAAGTGTCGGAACTAGAGATCGTGCCGCCTTCGCGCTTCATTCCGGTGGCGGAGGAGATCGGGCTGATCGCGCCCATCGGCAAGTGGGTGCTGCGCACCGCCTGCGAACAGAACAAGGCGTGGCAGGATGCCGGGTTTGCGCCATTCGTGATCTCGGTGAACGTATCGGCGCGCCAGTTCCGGCAGGAGAACTTCGTGCAGATCGTCGCCGACGTGCTTGCGGCGACCGGCCTGGAAGCGCGCTATCTCGAGATCGAGCTCACCGAGAGCGCGGTGATGCACGATGCCGAGCAGTTCATCGCCATGCTCGGCGAGCTGAACGATCTGGGCGTACAGATCTCGCTGGACGACTTCGGCACCGGGTACTCGTCCCTGAGCTATCTGAAGCGTCTGCCGGTGGATCGGCTCAAGGTGGACCGCTCCTTCGTACAGGACATTGCCACCGACGTGGACGACGCGACCATCGTGCGCACCATCATTGCCCTCGGCCATAATCTGGGCCTGAAGGTGGTCGCCGAGGGCGTGGAGACCGAGCAACAGCTCGAGTTCCTGCGCAGCAATCATTGCGACGAGTTGCAGGGTTACTACTTCGCGACGCCGCTACCGGTTGGCGATTTCGCGCGGACAATGTTCGTCCACGATGACGCTCGCCCCGCTTACTCGTCGGCGTCTTGAGCACTGAAGTCCTTACACTCTTGCGCGACCGCGCAGGATATTGAATAAAGCGGCATCCTCCCGGCGCAGGGACCGCGAATGATGCGTCAAATCCTTCCTGCTGTTCTGCTGGCGTTCGCGGCACTGGTTGCGGTGGCTGCAATGGCAGCTGATCGTCCAGCCTTGCGTGTAGTGCCCTGGGCGCCTGCTGGTATTTCGAGTCCGCAGTACGAATCACACGCCGCTTTCGATCCGCGCAATGGCGATCTCTACTTCGTTCGCAGTTCACCGAGCTTCGAAGGCTGGCGCATTTTCACCAGCCGCTGTGGCTCGCAGGGCTGGACGTTGCCGCAGCCGCCTGCGTTCGCAGGCGACGGCGTCGAGGCCGACCCGTATTTCGCAGCAGGCGGCAACACGCTGTACTTCATCTCGACCCGCTCGACCGATGGCATCAAGCGCAAGGATCTGGACATCTGGCAGGTCGAACGCGACGCCACTGGCCGCTGGGGTGTACCGCAGCGTCTGCCGCAGCCGATCAACTCGGCGGGCAACGAATGGTTTCCCAGGCCCGCACCCGATGGCTGGCTGTACTTCGGCTCCGATCGTCCCGGTGGGCTCGGCAAGACCGATATCTGGCGCGCGCGTGCCGCTTCCGCCGGCCACTGGCAGGTCGAGAACCTTGGGCCTGCCATCAATACGGTGGACGACGAGTACGAGCCGCTTTCCTCACCGGATGGCCAGACGCTGATCGTCATGGGCGCCGACGGGCTCTATGAAAGCCATCGCACGGGCAGCGCGACCGGCAATGACACTGGCTGGTCAACGAAGATCAAGCTCGGACCCGAGGTCAATGCCACTGGGACCGAGCTTGCTGCGTTGTTCTCGCCGAGCGGTCGCTCGCTGATGTTCGCTCGCGATACCAAGGGCGCGCGCAGCGGCGAATTCTTCGTCTGGCACATCGCCGGCGACGAGGCGTGGCCGCCGGTTTGCCCGAAACCAGCGCCTTAAGCTGCGTCGGTCTACAAGTCGAACAACCGAGTGAGATCGACCTGTGTCGGCTCCGGTAGATCCCCCGAAATGGCCCCTCCATGTGCCGCGGTTCCAACTATACCCGGGCGCGCCGCGCGACCGTCAATCGCTCACCTTGATCGCCAGCTTGCCGAAATTCCTGCCTTCCAGTAGACCCAGGAACGCCTGCGGTGCGTTCTCCAATCCTTCGACGATGTCCTCGCGTGTCTTCACGCGACCTTCCTTGAGCCATTGCGTCATGTCGTGCTGGAACTCGCCGAAGCGCTCGTAGTAATCCAGGATGATGAAACCCTGCATGCGGATACGCTTGTACAACAGCGTCCATTGCAGCAGCGGCAAACGATCCGGACCGGGCGGCAGCGAGCTCTCGTTGTAACGCGCAATCAGGCCGCATACTGGAACGCGTGCGAATTTGTTCAACAGCGGCCACACCGCATCGAACACGGCGCCGCCCACGTTCTCGAAATAGATGTCGATACCGTTCGGGCAGGCTTGCGCCAGCAGTTTGGGCAGATCCGGATCTTTGTGATCGACGCATTGCTCGAAGCCGAGTTCACGCACGGCATACGCGCATTTCTCTGGACCGCCGGCAATCCCGATCACGCGTGCGCCCCTGATCTTCGCGATCTGGCCGACGACAGAGCCGACTGCACCTGTCGCTGCAGCCACTACGACGGTTTCTCCCGGCTTCGGCGCGCCGATGTCGAGAAGTCCCATGTAGGCAGTGAATCCTGGCATGCCCAATACGCCGACCGCGTACGAGGGGCGCGGCATGTTCGGATCGAGCTTCATCACGCCGGCGCCGTTGGAGATCGCGTAGTCCTGCCAGCCGGCGGCGGCCTGCACCAGATCGCCCACTTTGAAATTCGGATGCTTCGATTCGATCACACGCGAGACGGTGCCGCCGACCATGACGGCGCCAACTTCCAGCGGCGGCAAGTACGAAGGCGCATCGCTCATGCGGCCGCGCATGTACGGATCCAGCGATAGATAGACGGTACGCAGCAATATCTCGCCGCTGCGCAGCGGTGCAACTTCGATCTGCTCGAGACGGAAGTTCGCAGCGGTCGGCATACCGACGGGTCGCTGCGCCAGAACGAAGCGACGATTGATGAGGGTGCCTGATGACATCGAGAAGCTCCGGAGAGTCGTGCGGAAGGCAGGAAGTGGGGTGTATGTATCCTGCGCGGGTCAGTATGCTGCATCAATGTCGCAATGGGTATGAGTTCATGCCATGACACGCTTCATCGGCGCCATCGACCAGGGAACCACCAGCACGCGCTGCATCGTATTCGATCAAGCCGGCAGTGTTGTTGCGTGCGCACAGAAAGAACACGCGCAGATTTATCCGCAGCCTGGATGGGTGGAGCATTCTCCCGGCGAAATCCTGCGCAATACGGATGAGGTCATCGCTGCAGCGTTGGCGAGCGCGAATCTGACAGCTCACGACATTCAAGCTATCGGCATCACCAATCAGCGCGAGACGACGATCGTATGGGATCGTCACAGCGGCGAGCCGCTGCATAACGCACTGGTCTGGCAGGACACGCGTGTCGATCCGCTGGTTGCCTATTTCTCAGCCCAAGGCGGCAAGGATCGGTTTCGTGCGCGCACCGGTCTGCCGCTTGCCAGCTATTTCAGCGGATTGAAATTGCGTTGGCTGCTCGATCAGATCCCCGGCGCGCGCAACAAGGCTGCTGCGGGCGATCTGCTGTTCGGCACCATCGACAGCTGGCTGCTGTGGCATTTGACGCAAGGCAAGCATCTCACCGACGTGACCAACGCCAGCCGCACGCAGCTGATGAACCTGCAGACGCTGCAATGGGACGAAGAGCTGTGTCGCACCTTCGACATTCCGCCAGGCGTCTTGCCGCGCATCGTCTCGTCCAGCGAGATCTACGGCGAAGTGACGCACGGTCCGCTCAAAGGCGTGCCGATCGCCGGCATCCTGGGCGATCAGCAGGCCGCGCTCGTGGGGCAGGCCTGCTTTGCGCCGGGCGAGGCGAAGAATACTTACGGCACCGGATGTTTCCTGCTGATGAACACAGGCACCAAAGCCGTGTCCTCGGCGGCCGGCCTGGTCACGACGGTGGCGTACCAGCTCGGCAACTCTCCGGCCTGCTATGCGTTGGAAGGCTCCATTGCCATCTCGGGCGCGCTGGTGCAATGGCTGCGCGACAACCTCGGCCTGATCCGAACCAGTGCGGAAATCGAAGCACTGGCGGCGACGGTCGCTGACAACGGCGATGTTTACGTCGTGCCTGCCTTTTCTGGTCTCTATGCGCCTTACTGGAAGGATCACGCGCGAGGCGTGATTGCTGGCCTGACTCGCTACGCAAACAAAGGTCACATTGCGCGTGCTGCGCTCGAAGCGACCGCTTACCAGACTCGCGACGTCCTCGCTGCTATGGAGCAGGATTCCGGCATCCGTCTGAGCGAGCTGCGCGTCGACGGCGGCATGGTGGTGAACGAGATCCTGATGCAGTTCCAGTCCGACATCCTGGACGTCGAGGTGGTTCGGCCCAAGGTGACGGAAACCACCGCGCTGGGCGCGGCCTACGCCGCTGGCCTGGCCACCGGCTACTGGCGCAGCCTGGACGACCTGCGAAACAACTGGGGTGTCGACAAGACCTGGGTGCCGGCCATGTCGAAGCAGCAGCGCGGCAGGCTGTATCAGTCCTGGAAGAAGGCGGTGACACGCTCGTTCGGCTGGAGTGAATCGTAGGGCCGGCCAAAAAGATTGCTTTCGCGGCGAACCGTGAGTCAATCTTGCCGCCTTCCTGGTTCAGCGTCTCGGGTTTCCATGTTCACTGGCATCGTCAAAGGCCTCGGCCGTATCGAAGCACTCAACCGCCTGCCCGGCCTGGTCTCGTTCGACATCCTGCTGCCGCGAGGTGCGGAGAAGGATCTGGAAGTCGGCGCCAGTGTGTCAGTGGACGGCGTCTGTCTCACCGCAACATCCGTGGCCGCGCGGCGCGCCACGTTCGATGTCATGCAGGAGACGCTCACGCGAACGACGCTGGGCGATCTCAAGCAGGGCGACGCCGTGAACATCGAGCGTGCAGCGCGTGATGGCGCGGAAATCGGCGGCCATCCCTTGTCCGGCCATGTCGATTGCGTCGCCCGCGTCGTCGACGTGCAAAGCCCGGAGAACAACCGCGCGGTGACGTTCGAAGTGCCGCAGCCGTGGATCCGTTATGTGTTCGCCAAGGGCTACATCGGTCTGAACGGCGCCAGCCTGACGGTGGCGGCAGTCGACAAGCAGGCTTCGACGTTCACGGTATGGTTCATTCCGGAGACGCTGCGGCTGACCACGTTCGGCATCAAGGACCGCGGCGCCGGCATCAACATGGAGATCGAGCGCAGCACCCAGGTGACCGTCGATACCATTCGCGATTTCCTGCAGGAGCGGCTCGGTCCGTTGCTGCCGCGATTGGAATCGTTCGTGGAGCAACTCGAAGGTGCTGCGGTATCGCAGCGCCGTCAGAAGCCGCGCTGACCTGGCGGCGCTGCCAAATGCGCAGAGCCCGAAACCGGCTCGACCGGAGTGCGCTGTGCTCCTGACTCGAAGTGGCCTGCTCAACGGGTCGTAGAATTGGCGCACGCCTGTAGCACCTTCGATTCGCTCACACGTCCTCGATCGAGCGGCCTCGGGTCTCAGGAGCAAACGCCTGGCAGGCGACACCACCGATCAAAAGTACCCCTGCGCACACCAACAGGGTGGCTCGAATACCCCACAACTCCATGCAGGCCGGCAGCAAGAAGGTACTCATTGCAGCCCCGACGCGACTGATTGCCGTTCCAACGCCGACTCCCGAAGCCCGCAATCGCGTTGGGAAGAGTTCTGGCAGATAGGTGTATATCAGACTGGTGGAGGCAGCCATCACGAAAGCGAACATCGCTACCGCTATCACGGTCGGTAGCGGCTCCAACCGTACGAAAGCGATGAACAGCAGGATCGCTCCCGTGAAATAGAATCCGGTCAGGAGGAATTGCCGGCGCGTTATCTTGTCAATGACCCACAAGCCGAAGCCCGCTCCGATCAGCATGAAAGTGTTGAAGACGACGCCACCCAAGTAGGCGCTGCTGATGCCGAGGGCACTCAGGACGATCGGAATGAACGTGCTTACGGCGAAATAAGGGATCACCTGTGCGGTATAGAAGACCGCGCCAACTAGGGTTCTGCGCCGGTAGCGAGTGCTGAAGAGCTCCGCCCAAGAGGCTCTGGTGCTTTGCGAGGGTGTCGATAAGACTGCTGGGAGGTCCACTCGTTCGCCGAAATGCCGAGTTACGATGCGGCGCGCATCGGCAGTGCGCCCACGCTGCATCAGCCAGGTGGGCGACTCCGGGATGGCCAGGCGGAACAGGAAAACGATCGCTGACGGTACCGCACTGCTGATGAGAATCCAGCGCCAGGCATCTGCAATATTCGATGCGAGCAGCGTGCCTAGAATAAACGCAATGGTGTAGCCGACAGTCCAGGTGAAAACGAGCAGAGTCAACAGCCGGCCACGCGATCGGGTCGGAGAGAACTCTGCGACCACCGTGCAGCACACCACGTAATCGATTCCCAATGCCAGACCAAGCAGCAGACGCAAAACGAACAGCTGCCACGGTGCGGTCACGAAGAATTGTGCGACCGAGATGACGGCGAACACGGCCATCGTCGGTATCATCAGCGGCCTGCGACCGAATCGGTCGGCTAGAGGCGCCAGGAATAGGCTGCCGATGAAGATGCCCGCCAGAGAAGCTCCGCCCAATGCGCCCAGCCACGCAGCGCCTAGATGAAGCGAATCCGTGGCCAGGCTGAGCGCAATGCCGATCGTGCCCAGAACGTAGCCATCGGCGAATTGACCGCCGGCGGCCGCAATGGCCACCAGCAGATGGAATCGCGTAGCGGGAGCCGCGTCGTACGCCACTGACTGCGTAGCCGTTTGCTTGACGTTCGGTGCGGGCTCGCAGGGGAGGGATATCTCGTTGGAATACATTGCTCCCTCGACGCATCTGTACACTGCACATACAGTAATGCACGGAAATGCCGGGTGCAATCGGCGCGCTGTTGCGGCCTTCTCGATCGAAAGGGATCAGCCAGGCATGCAGGTCACGTATTGGGCCCGCAAGCCTTCACGGCTCGTGTACAGCAAGGCTGCAACGGGGCGAGCAGGCGCTCGACGAATCAGCGTGTACGCTTGCTGCGTCTGGATGTGCGAGATGTCGCAGGAGCGTATCCGTGGCGGGCAAAAAAACGCTCGAGCTCCTGCTGGGTCGGGCGTACGGCAGTGAATATCTCGACGTAATCCGGGATGCGCGCCATTCGCGTCGCCAGCGAATCCACGGTCCGCATCGAGATGTAGCCGATTTGCGTGAGATAGATGGTTCTGGCGCGCACGTCCGCCGCCAATGGCTCGTACTCGAAGCGGATGAACATGGCTTTCAGGGCATCGATTCGGGCTGCATCCGCGGCGGCGATTTCGTCCGCAACGTCGCTCGCCTGCTGCGCCCAGTTGCGCATGGCGAACTCGAACCTGGAATCGAAGAGCTGGGAATCGAGCCAGCAGTCGAACACGTTGAGGATGGCCTCGGTGATCGACTGCGCGTAGGCCTGTGATCGCTGGATCAGGTTATTGGTGTTCTTTTCCTTCCAGCGCTCGCGAACGGCCTTGAGGAGCGCCTCGCGATCCTCGAAAAACCAGTAGAAGCTGGTGCGGGACAAGCGCAGCCGCTGCGACAGCGTTGCGATTCGCACCGAATCCACGCCGTTCTCGATCAGCGTTTGATAGGCAGCATCGAGCCATACGGCGGGTGAGCCGCGCACCCAGGAATCGTTGCTGTTGGTGGCCAAAAAATCGTCCCAGATCAATCCATTGCGCAAAACTATACCATGTTGGCCTGAGTCTGGGCGACGACTACGTGTTCTTGGTAGTCAAGTAAATTGACACATCTGTACAGGTAATCCTAGGATCGATCCCGGGCAAACTCACAGGTGCGTGCCGTGACCACAGATCCGCTTCTCCAGCCTTTTCAGCTGAAGCATCTGACCTTTCGCAATCGGATCATCACGACCGCCCACGAGCCGGCGTACGCGGAAGATGGCATGCCGAAGGCTCGCTATCGTGCGTATCACGTGGAGCGTGCCCGAGCCGGCATCGCGCTCACGATGACAGCCGGCTCTGCCGCCGTCTCACGGGACAGTCCGCCCGTTTTCAACAACATCCTGCTCTACAAGGACGAGGCGGTGCGTTGGATGCAGGAGCTCGCGGACGCCGTGCACTGCGAGGGCGCTGCAATCATGATCCAGCTCACGCACCTGGGGCGGCGCACGCGTTGGGACAAGGCTGGCTGGCTGCCGGTGGTTTCAGCCTCGCATCGTCGCGAGGCGGCGCATCGCGCCTTTCCAAAGAAGGTCGAAGCGTGGGACCTGCAGCGCATCAAAAAGGACTATGTCGACGCGGCGGAACGGGTTCATGCAGCAGGCTTCGACGGCCTGGAGCTGCAGGCCTATGGACATTTCATGGACCAGCTCTGGTCGCCGCTCACCAATACGCTCGATAACGCCTACGGTGGCAGTCTCGACAATCGGCTGCGGTTCACCTTCGAAGTTCTCTCCGACATTCGCGCACGCGTAGGCTCCAAATTCCTGCTGGGAGTTCGATATACGGCCGATGAGGTATTGGAAGGCGGGTTATCGCGGGCCGATGGAGTCGAGATCTCCATGCGACTGAAATCCAGCGGCCTCGTCGATTTCCTGAACGTGATACGCGGGCACATCGACACGGATGCGGGCCTGACCGACGTCATTCCCATTCAGGGCATGCGCAGTGCCGCCCATCTGGACTTCGCAGGTGAAATCCGTGCAATGACGAACTTTCCGACCTTCCATGCCGCCCGCATCCAGGACGTCGCCACCGCTCGTCACTCGATCGCATCGGGCAAGCTCGACATGGTGGGCCTGACCCGTGCGCACATGGCGGATCCGCACATCGTCCGCAAGATCATCGAGGGTCGGGAGAGCGACATCCGTCCCTGCGTGGGAGCCAACTACTGCCTCGACCGCATTTATCAGGGAGGCTCGGCTTATTGCATCCATAACGCGGCTACAGGCCGCGAGCTCACGATGCCGCACCAGCTTGCGCCAGCGAGCGAGAAACGAAAGGTTGTCATCGTGGGCGCGGGGCCGGGCGGTCTGGAGGCGGCGCGAGTGGCGGCAGAGCGCGGTCACAAGGTCGTGGTCTTCGAAGCTGCGAGCCAACCCGGCGGGCAGGTGCGTCTCACGGCGCAAAGTCCCAGGCGTCGCGAGATGCTCGGCTTGATCGAATGGCGCATGGCTCAATGCAGCGCCCGCGGAGTCGAGTTCCACTTCGACACGTTGGCGGAAGCTCAGGATGTTCTCGCGAAGGATCCGGACGTGGTGATCGTGGCCACCGGCGGCCTGCCGCATACCGAGGTGCTCGAGTCCGGCAACGACCTGGTGGTTTCTGCCTGGGATATCCTGTCCGGCAGCGTCAGGCCCAGCTCCAATGTCCTGCTGTTTGACGATGCCGGGGACCATACCGCCCTACAAGCCGCTGAGTGCATTGCGGCCACCGGCGCGCGGTTGGAAATCATGACCCCCGATCGTTCCTTCGCTCCTGAAGTCATGGGGATGAACTTGGTGCCGTACATGCGCAATCTGCAGCGGCCGAACGTGATCTTCACGGTGACCTTTCGGTTGCAGAAGGTCGAGCGGGCAGGTGACTCACTGAGGGCCGTCGTTGGCAGCGACTACGGCACACCGCTTCAGGAGCGACGCGTCGATCAGGTGATCGTCAACCACGGAACGATTCCGTTAGACGATCTGTACTTCGAGCTCGCGCCACAGTCGAGCAACGACGGTATCGTCGACTACGAAGAACTGCTGTCCGGACGTCCCCAAACGATGGTGGTCCGTCCGCAGGCTCGCTTCAAGCTCTTCCGAATCGGGGATGCTGTTTCGGCACGCAATACACACGCCGCGATTTACGATGCGCTGCGACTGGTCAAGGATATCTGAGCGTAGGTGCCTGCCATTTTGCAGGTCCGTATTCTTTCTCCATAGGAGCGGCCGATGACGGACGCGACCGTTCGACTGACGGTAGAACAGGCTCGCGAACTGGCGCTCGGGGCCTGTCTTGGCGCCGGTGCGAATCCGGCCATGGCGCGCTCGTTGGTAGACGCGACGCTCTCCGCGGTGCAGTTCGGGCGCCCCGAGATGGGCTTCCCGCATCTGCTGGACTACCTGGCGGCCCTCGATGGTGGCCGCATCAAGGCAGATGCCGAACCTCGCATCACCAGCCCGTTGCCCGGGGTGATCGAGTCCGATGCCGCGGGAGGAATCGCCCAGCTGGGCTTCGATCAGGCGTTCCCAGATCTGTGCAGTCGTGCGCAAACTCTGGGCATTGCGATGTTCGTGCAGAGAAACAGTTTTACCGCCGGGGAACTGGGCTATTACGTGCGCAAGCTCGCTCTGGCCGGGGTGGTCTCGCTGGCCGTTGCCAATGGACCTGCCCTGATGGCTGTTTCAGGAGCAAAGCGTCCGGTTTACTGCACGAACCCCATGGCCTTCGGTTGCCCCATGCCGGCCGCGAACGCTCCGCTGGTCATCGATCAGGCTTCCAGCGTGACTGCGTTCCTCAATGTCAGGAAAGCGGCCGCAGAACACG
Source organism: Povalibacter sp. (assembly GCA_035556415.1). GTDB lineage: Bacteria > Pseudomonadota > Gammaproteobacteria > Steroidobacterales > Steroidobacteraceae > Steroidobacter. The sequence continues at coordinate 28,335 of DATMEZ010000148.1, read as the reverse complement.
CTTGCATTCCGCCGGAGTGGGCCATTGACGCATCCGGCCAGCCCACCACCGATGCGCAAGCAGCCATCATGGGGGCGTTGCTGCCGTTCGGCGGTTACAAGGGCGCCAACATCGCTTTGCTGGTGGAGGTCATGTCGGCCGGCTTGTCGAAAGCATCGTGGTCCATCGATGCGCCCTCCTTCGCATCCGGTCATCAGACCCCTGATGCCGGTTTGACTGTCATAGCCATTGCGCCCATCGATGCGGATTTCCGCGAGCGTCTGCGGCAGCATGTCGGCCGGCTGCAGGCTCACGGAGTGTCGATACCGAGTCAAAGGCGCGCTGGCAGTTCGAGCGTTGCGAGCAGCTCAATCGAATTGGCAGAGTCACTCGTCCGACGCGTGGAAGCGTACAAAAAGGGCGAGCACACCGCCTAGATTCCCAACGAGGTGTCACCCATGCCGAACGGTTGGTGCGTGGCCGGCGTCGATCGTATTTTTCCGCGACTACGGCGGGCTGCCGGCGTTGCTGGATCTGCCTGAGTTGGCCGCTTTCGCCTGCTCGCCCGTTCTTTCGCTCTCGCCCGGTGCCCGCGCGCTGCCTTCGGTGCGCAGCCATTGCACCATCAGCTTGCAGCGCTCCTCCGACACCCCGAGACTGCGCAGCGCGTAATCCGACATTTCCAGTGCCAGCTCGAGCTCGCCCATGACGGCGCGGTCGACGCCCTGCCGGATCAGATAAGCCAGTTCGGCTGCGCTGTGCGTGCGCACGATGACCGCAATGTTCCGGTTCCTGGCGCGCGCCAGTTCCAGGATGCGCCGTGCATGAAATCCATCCGGCGAAGCGATGACCAGCAGGCGGGCCTGGCCGATACGCGCCGCGTCCAGTACGCCATGTGCCGCCGCGTTGCCGTAAATGGCGGGTACGTTCTGGTTGCGCAGCTGCTCGACCAGCCGGTGATTCATTTCGACGACGACGAACTCCAGTCCCTGTGCCGTAAGCGCTCTGCCGACGACGCTGCCGACGCGGCCGTAGCCGACGATGACCGCATGCTGGTGCAAATGGGCCATGTGGGCACCGGGCGGCAGCGGATCGATACGTTGGCGGCCGCGAGCCAGGAAGCGGAGCGCCTTGGGGCGATCGTTGAACCAGCGCGTCAGCGGCACCACGGTGGAGAACGCGAACGGATTGAGCGTAATGGACAGCAGCGCGCCGGCCAGGATCAGATCGCGCCCCTCGGGCGGCAGCAGGCCGAGGCCGACGCCCAGGCCGACCAGAATGAACGAGAACTCGCCGATCTGCGCCAGGCTGGCAGAAATGGTGAGGGCAGTGCGCACCGCGTAGCCGAAGGCGATTACGATCGCGAATGCCGCCAGCGTCTTGCCTACGAGGATGACGAACATCACGCCGAGCAACGCGCCTGGCCGCTCGATCACTACGGTCGGGTTGAACAACATGCCCACCGAGACGAAGAACAGCACCGCGAACGCATCCTGCAACGGCAACGAGTTCTCGGCCGCCTGATGACTCAGGTCGCTTTCTGCGAGCACCACACCCGCGAAGAACGCTCCCAGCGCGAAGGACACGTCGAACAACACCGCCGAGCCGTAGGCGATCCCGAGCGCGATCGCCAGCACCGCCAGCGTGAACAGCTCGCGCGAGCCCGTGTTCGCAACCTGACCGAGAATCCAGGGCACGATGCGTCGTCCGCCGGCCAGCATTACCACGACGAACAGCGCGACCTTGAGCGTGGTCGTCAGCAGGCTCTTGGCGATCATCGCCGAGTCGAGTTCATGGCCCTGGGTCGTCGCGGCCAGCGCCGGCAGGAACACCAGCGCCAGTACCATCGCCAGATCCTCGACCACCAGCCAGCCAACGGCGATGCGGCCGTTCTCGGTATCGAGCTCGTTGCGCTGCTCCAGAGCGCGCAGCAGCACGACGGTGCTCGCCACCGACATCGCGAGCCCGAACACCACGCCGGCCGGTAGATTCCAGCCCCACCACATCGCCAGCGCCGTACCGATGGTGGTTGCCACCGCGATCTGCGCGACGGCGCCGGGCAAGGCGATATCTCGCACGCGCAACAGAGAATCAACCGAGAAGTGCAGTCCCACGCCAAACATCAACAGGATCACGCCGATCTCGGCCAGCTCCGACGCCAGCTCCGCATCCGCAACGAATCCTGGCGTGAACGGCCCGATCGCCACGCCCGCCAGCAGGTAACCCAGCAACGGCGGCAGTCGCAGCCGCGCCGCCACGAACCCAAGCCCCATGGCCAGCACGAAGCCGGCGGCAATCAGGGCGATCAGTTTCGTCTCGTGAGGCATCGACCAGTCTCGAGAAGTCGGGGGTGCGCCGGGATCCGGCGCCAGACTGATGATGATTACTGGATTTGCAGGCGCCGTACAACGGCTCTTTTCTATCGAAGCCTGACTTCGCTGTGCTGGAAGCGCGTTCCGGCCGGGGAGAGCAGGTCGCCGGGCGGGATCGTCCTCGCTCTCATCTCACCAGCGCCACGTTCAACTCCCGGCTGTCCGCTCTGCCGCGATCGTCCACGGCCCGAACGATGTACCGCCCGGAGCGTTGCGGCGTCCAGCCGATGGCGATGCCGGGAGCGCCGCTGCCGATGTAGGTTTCGTCGACGAACCAGTGCAGCTTGCGGACTTCGCTGTCGGCGTTGGCCGAGAGTGGGATGGATTCGCTGCCGATGCGCGTTGCGCGCACGGTGTAAGTCGCCGAAGTCACGGGCGACGTGATTCGTGGCGGAGTGCCGCTGGAGCCGTCACGTTGGCACGCTGCGGGAGCGGGCGGCCGGCGTCGCGGCATGCCGGCTTGGGCGAACAGTTGCAGCAGGTCGGTCGGCCAGAATTCGTAAACCTCGCTGCGCGTGGTTGCCGGATCGTAGGGCGGGCAGGCCTGCTTGCCGGTGCGAGTGTCGATCCAGACGCGGCGGTGTACCTGGCTGATACGTATCGGCGAGACGCCGGGGATGTACCAGGTGCTGGCCGTCTGCGGGCACTCGGCATTCGGCAGGTCGCCCGAGGCGCTGCACACTTCCACTCGCTCCAGTCGTGGCGGTTGGCGAAAGATCGGTTCGACCAGCTTCGGGTCGTTGATCGCGATGGCATCGACCAGGCGAAAGAACAGCGGTGCCGCGGCCCGTACGCCGACGAAGGCCGGATTGCCATGGCCGTCGAAGTTGCCGACCCAGACGACCAGTACGTAGGGACCGAACACGCCGGCCGTCCAGGCGTCACGGAATCCCCACGAAGTGCCCGTCTTCCAGGCCACACGCAGGCGATCCTGCTTGCGCGTGAACGGATCGTCCGGCCGTGGAGCGCTTTTCAGCATCTCCAGCGTCATGAAGCTCGCCTCTTCCGAGAGCAGGCGCGGGCCCGTCGTCAGCGGCTCGTCGGCGAAATGGCGCAGCTGCGACAGTTGCCCGCGATTCGCCAGCATCGCGTACAGCATGGCCGTCTCTTCCATCGTCACTTCGCCGCCGCCGAGAGCGAGCGCGAGTCCATAGTGTCGTTCGCTCGCCATTTGCGAGATGCCGGCGCTGTGCAGGAACTGATACAGGTTCGGCTGCGCCAGCTGTGCGGAGAGTGCCACTGCCGGCACGTTGCGGGAGCGGATCAGCGCGTCGGTTGCGGTAATCGGGCCGATGAAGCGGCCATCGAAATTTTCCGGGCTGAAAGGACCGAAGGCGGTCGGAGCATCTTTCAGAACGGTGAGCGGATGGATCAGGCCCTGGTCGATGGCGAGTGCGTAGATGAAGGGTTTCAGCGCCGAGCCCGGCGAACGCTTGGCGAGCGTGCCGTTCACCTGGCCGGAGATCGCGGCGGAATGAAAGTCGGCCGAGCCGACCATGGCGCGCACCGACAGGTCGCGATAGTCGACCAGCAGTGCCGCGGCGTTGTGAATGCCGATCTTGTTCTGCTCGCGCACATAGCCCGCGAGCACGCGTTCGATGAGGCGTTGCAGCGGAAGGTCGAGCGTCGTCTCGAGGATCGGGGCTTGGCGCGTTGCTGTGCTGCGTTCTCCCATCGAGCCGAGGAGAGCGCGGGACTTTCTCGCGGCAGCATCGTTGCTCGTTCCTTCTGGGGAGCGAAACGGAGGCGCATCGGATTGCGCAGCGACGTGAGCCTGCCTTGCACCGCTGGCTGCATCCGCCAGCACGCGATCCGTAAAGTGTGGTGCTGCGAATGGCAGGTCGCCCAATCGCCCATAACGCAGGGGGACGGATACATATTGATGTGCCGTCTTCGGATGCGATTCGCCCCAACGCGCAAACAGCCGCTCGCGTGCCGCGCGTAGATCGGCAGGTTCATCGCCGTTTGGAGTGCGTCTCGCAGGCGACTGCGGGATCAGCACCAGCGTCAATGCTTCCGCCAGGCCGATACGCTGCGCCGACTTGCCGAAATAAATCAGGCTCGCAGTACCCACACCCTGGACGTTGCCGCCGTAAGGCATGAGATTGACGTGGGCCTCCAGCAGGTCGTGCTTGGAGTAACACAGTTCGAGCTGGATGGCGCGCGCGATCTGGACGAGCTTGCCGCCGACGCTGCGGGTATTCAGGTCGTACATGAGCCGGGCGAGCTGCATCGTGATGGTCGAACCGCCGACGCGTGTGCCGCCGGAGTAGGTCGAGACCGCCGCACGCACGAGCGCTGCGGGATTCAGGCCGAAATGCCGATAGAAGTATTGATCCTCGTGCAGCAGCAGCGCCTCGATGAACTCGGGCGAGACCTGCTCCAGCGGCGTCCACAGTCGATACTGCTGATCGTCCGCCAGGGTCAGGCGCAGCAGTCGGCCCTGACGATCGAAGACCGCGGTGGAAGAGGCGATGCGCGTCGACAATGGCTCGCGCGGCCAGAACCGGATGGCGGCGAGAGTAGCGATGGTCAGCGCGACCAATAGCACAAGCGTCGCGAGACACCGGATGAAGGAACTCGAAATCAACGGGCGCGGTAGCATGGCGGCGGGCTGGATCAGGCGGGCCAGCCGCCTCGACTTCCCGTGCAGGCTATCCGGTCGCAGCAGCTCCCGCCTTGTCGCCATGGCATGTCCGTTCTCAAGGCCGCTCCACTACCAGCCTTCCCGCCGTCGAGCGGGCGACGACGCTGCGGTCGTACATCGCCTCACCGTAAGCCGGCGGTACGTTGTAGCTGCCGACGTTGGTCGCCTTGATGCGATACACGATCTCCTGCACGTCGCGATTCGCACTGACATAGAACACTACGCGGTCTTCGCGCATGTCGGCGTAGTCCAGCATGGCTTGCGACGTGCCGATGCAGATCTGGCACTGCCAACCGGTGTAGCCGCCGGCATTGCCGCCACCGGCATCCATTTCCGGCGCGGCTTCGGCGAAGGTCGTTGCGGCTGGCTGCGTGGGCACGACGAGCTCGAACCCACCCGGCAGCAGATCGACCAGCGCGATATTGCCGACGTAGTCCGTCTTCAAGCCGCGGAACTTGAGGTGCACGTCGACCTGCTGACCCATCGTGATGGAGGTCAGTGGCTTGCCGTTCGCATCCGTGTATTCGCGCAACACCTCCAGGCCTTGCTTGATCGCTGCGCTGGGCGGCTTGCGGTCGAAGCCCGACTGGGTCGTCATGTAATAGGCGTTCAGGCCGCTGTTGTTGCCGAATCGCAGCGCGCTCGCCTGGTCGCTGAACGCGACCTGCGGGAACAGTGTCTGCGGCAAGCTCAGCGCATGGATGCGCTTGTCCTCGAGCACTTCGGCAATGGACAAGTTGCGGGCAGCGCCTTGCGTCGCCTTGGCATACGCATCCAATGCCAGCAACGTCGTGCCTGACGACAGCGAATGGTAATAGCCGTCCGTCACTCGCTTGGCGAGCGTTTCCATGACCTGCGTGGGCAGATTGCGCAGCCGTTCCGGGAAGTGACGTGCGATGACGAACATCAGCAACGCATCGCGCGTCATCGGGTCGTAGTAGACCTCGCCGCCCGTGTCCGTGTTGAACTTGATGGCACCGATCAGTTGCTCGGCATCGCGATCCTGCTTCATCAGGTCCAGCGCTGCCGCCAGCCAGGCGGCAGTCAGGTCCTGCTCCCAGCTGCCGCGATGGCGTTCGGTCAGGCGCTTGCGCTGTGCGGCGATCTCCGCCGACATGCGCTGCCCCTGCCGGGTCAGCAAATAGATGGCGTAGGCGCTTTGCCGTTCGTCGGTGAGATTGTTGCCGTCGCGAGTGGCAACGCTGCGCAGATAGTCGTTGCCCTTCTCCAGCAGGTCGCCCGGCACCGCTTCGCCGCGGTCTGCGGCTTCGAGCAGCAGGTGCTGGGTGTACAGCGATACGAACTCGACTACCTGATCGCTGCCGGGCCACAACCGATAAGCACCCGCATCGTTCTGACGAGCGCGCAGTTCACCGATCAGGTCGGCCAGATCCGCACCCGGCTCGGCCTTCACGTAGCCGAACTCCGGACGCGAGGCGAGCAGCACCGCCGGCATCGCCTGGCTGACGATCTGCTCGGTGCAGGCGTATGGGTAGTTCGCCAGGTAGGTGACGAAGCCGTGCGCGAACTGCAGCGGCAGCACCGAGATGCCGGTTTCGAGCTTGCGATGTTGCGGATAGAGCGTGCGGGTCACCGGCACGCCGCGCTCGCCTTTCTCCAGCACGCCGGCAGTCAGTTGCGTCATGAACGGTGTTGCCGGGCGAATGCTCAAGTCGATCTGGCGTCGGCCGGTGCCGTTCGTCGAACCACCCTGTATCGCGGTCGCGAACTTCAGCACGCTCGGGCCGAGCTCATCGCGTGCGCGCAGGCGGAAGCGGGCTGAGCTTTCCCGTCCTTCGGCGATGGAGATCTGCTGTCGCGCGTTTCCCACGATCTCCAGGCCGCGGTCTGTTTCCAGCGATACCGAGACCTGCGCATTGGGGCCGGAACCTTCGACGTTGTTGGCGATGCCGACGCTGACGTCGAACTCATCACCCGGCGTGACGGTCGTGGGCGCGTTGGGCGAGAGCACGAAGTCGCCGCGTACCAGCGTGCGGCTGTCATGTACGCCGACGCGATCGTCGGCGACGGCGACCGCCATCACTCGCAACGTGCCGTTGAAATAGTCCGGCACGGTGTACTGCACTTCGCGCGTCGTCGAATCCGCATCGAGGATGCCGGACCAGTACGCGACCGGCTTCTCACCCTTGCGACGGAACGGATTCAGATGCTTGCCGAGCAGACCCTCTGCATCGCCACCCGGCGCGGCCGACAAGGCGAGGTGCCGGAATTCCGGCAGGATCAGATCCAGGATCTGGGTCGTCGAAACCTGCAGCGCGCGCTTCTGGAAGAAATGGCCGAGCGGATCGGGCGTCGGGTACGCGGCGACCTGCAGAATGCCTTCGTCGACGGCAAACAGCACGATGCGCGCCGGGCGCGCCGTGCTGTAACGCAGTTTCAGCGTCTCGCCAGGCTTCACCAGTGATGGCGCTTCGACAGTCACCGGATTGCGCCGCGCATCGACATCGATGGAGAACGACTGCACGCCATACGAAAGCGGACTGGTGTAGATCTCGGATGAGCCCGGATCGCGGACGAACGTCACCGAAACATAGGCGTTGCCTTCCAACCCCGCCGGCAGCTGGATTCGCTGTACCGAGCTGGTCGTCGTGGTCTTGAACCAGCGCCATGCGTACACGCGTTCGCGTTCGATGGTGATGAGGCCCGCGCCTTCATACGGAGCACGCATCGAGATCTCGACTTCCTCGCCTGGTGCGTAGTCTTTCTTGGCCAGCGCCAGTTCCAGCTCCGCGTTCTTCTCCAGCGCCCGGGTCACGTTGCCTTCGCCGGCCACCTGGTAGTCGAAACGCGCCAGCTGCTGGCCATCTGCATCCCGCACCAGGTAAGCAAAATTGCCGGGCACGTCGGTTGCGAGCTCGAGCGTATGGCCGCCCTGGGCGATCGCCAGCGAGGTTTCATCCAAGGTCGATTCCTTGCGGCGCGACTCGTATTTATAAGTGCCGTTCGGCTGACGCATCAGCACCGAGACATAGCGCGTTTCCAGTCGCACCAGCTTCAATCCGTCGACGGCCGTGCGCTGCGCTTGCGGATCGATGGCGATCAGGCTGACGCGGCGTTGGCTGCCGCGCTTCAGATAGTCCAGCGCGCCATCCGGCTTGTAGCCGACCAGGTACTTCATGTTCGAGACCAGCTGCGCAGCCTCGGAGGTGACACCTCTTCCGCCGTCCGCCTCGAAGCCCTGGATCACCAAGTGCAGGCGATAGGTGGCGCGCGCGAAACGCTGCAGGTTCAGCGCCAGCGTCGCATTGCCTTGCGGGTCCGTCGCAGTTTCGGCCAGCTGCTCGCTGAAGCCCTCGCGCGCGAACTGCGGATCGTAGAACTGATAGTCGGGAAAATTCCGGAACGACGGGAAGGTGGGGCTCAAGGTCATCTGCGCGGTGATGCGGCGGTTTTCCGCCGGCGTACCGAACAGGTTCTGCAGCTGCACCCGGGCTTCGAGATCGTCGGGTGACACCCAGCCGTCCACCGATTGCGCCGAGAAGCTGGCGCTCATGCGCAGACGGTCGGGCTGGAAATCGCGGACTTGCACCGTGACCGAGCCGATCAGGTCGCTGTAATTGCGATCGCGTACGACGGAGATGCCCAGGGTGTAAGTGCCGGTGGGCGCGGTCTCCTGGGTTTGATGACGAATCTCGCCGAAGCCGGCGGCGCCCGGTACGAAGGTCTCGCGGCGAATCAGCGTGCCGCGCGGATCGGTGATCTCCAGTCGCAGCGGCACGCCTTCGAACTTGCGGCTCCAGTCCTGGCTGCGAACGATCGCAGCGGCGCGGATCTCTTCGCCGGGCCGATAGATGCCGCGGTCGGAGAACAGATAAGCGGAGAGGGCGCCGCGGTCGGCGTTGCTTTCCACGCCGCCGACCTCGAATCGCGACAGATCGAGCGAGCGGCCGCGCTCCTCGAACGGCAGGAACGAACTGTCGCCGCCGAGCCGTGCCAGGTACAACACCGGCTGACGCTCGCGCTGGAAACTCTTCAGCTCCGGAAAGCGGACGTGACCTTCGGCATCGGTGGTTTCGGTCAGCACCGGCAAGCCGTTGCGGCCGATGATGTCGACGGCAGCGCCCGATACCGGTTTGCCATCGCTGATGGATTGCACGAAGACGTCCTGGGTGCCGTCGACCGCGCGCTTGACCACGAGGCCGAGATCGGTGACGACGATCAATCGTGCGTCCGACAGCGAACCGTGGCGCGCGTCGTTCCAGTTGTCTCCCGTGTATTCGAGCGGACGGTTGGAACTGGTATCCCAGCCCTGCACGCGCAGCAGGAAAATGCCGCGCCGATCGCCGGCCTGTTGATCCAGGTATTCGCCGAGATCGAGCGCCTCGTATTGCGCCTTGCCCGGCGCGGCCTTGGGCAGTGCGATGGTCTTCACGAAGCGCTCGGTGATGTTGGCGCTGTCGAACGCCCAGTTGTTGAACACCGGCGTTTCGAAACTGCCGCTGGTCTGGCTCGCCAGGTGTTGCAGCTGGCGTGGCAGCAGGCGGCCCACCTCGATGCGCATTGCAGGCACGTTGCGCGCGAACAGCGAAAGGGTCTTTTCACCGGACAGCGAAAGCAGCGAGCCCTTGCTCAGGATGCTCAGCTCACGCGGGAATTCCGGCACCTGCAGGATGCGTTCGACGGCATCGCCGAGCACGTAGCCGCCGAAAGACTTCAGGCCCGAGTCGATGCGCACGTAAAGCTGCCGGCCGGGATCGGCGTCGTAGCGAAAGCTGTGCAGCTCGTAGTGTTCGCGCTCGCCGGGAATCTGCGTCAGTTGCAGCTTGTTGGCGTCGGTCAGCACCTCCGGACGAAAGTTGGATTCGGTCCACCGGAATGGCTTGCCCCGGTTGCTGCGCTCGAACTGGGTCTGCAGCTTCGGATCGGGATGCGTCAGAGGCAGCAGCCAGGCAGTGAGTTTCCTGGGCAGCTCGCGCTCCAGCACCGAGAAGGACGTGTTGACCAGCAGCACCTGGTTCGGCTCGTTGCGCTCGTCGCGCGCGATGTCGAGGCTGACTTCGGAAATCTTCAGGCTGTTGAGCCCGGGAATTTCCACGCTGCTCTGCAACTCCGCCTCGGTGGCGTTGCCGCCGTGTGCGGACTGCACGCCGGGTGCGATGGTGAGTTGCAGGCGGCCGGCCTTCGGCGGCACTTCGAGCTGGGCCGAATGCACGTAGGCGTTCAGTTTCAGCTTGTCGTAGATCACCGTGTAGGCAGGCGCGTTCAGTTCCTTCTCGATCTTGTCCGATACGCGGTCGAACATGCGCAGGCGCACCCGCTTCTCGAAATTCTCCGGGTCGACCGGGTGCGAGAAGCTCACGGTGGCGACCACTTTCTTGTTGCCTGCGACCACGGGATCCTGGTGGAACTCGGTGGCCGCGATCTTTGCCGTGAACGGCGGCGCCTGGAACTCGAACTGCTGGCGCTGCAAGCGCACCGATGCAGCTGCAAACCGCCTGCGATCCAGCTGCACGCTGAATTTCGTGCCCACCGGCCAGTCGGACTGGGGCTGGAAGCGCAGGGTCTTGTCGTCGTCCCAGTTCCATTGGCCGGCCAGCGGCGGACTCATCTCGATGCCCGCCTGCCGGGCGTCGACGGCGTGACCGGCGCGATCCAGCGGCGCGGTGGAGGCGGCGAACTGGACGATCAGCGGATTCGGCTTGCCCGGCGGCTCACAGGCATAACAGGTGACTGCGGGTGCGGTGACGTTGAAGGCGACCAGCACCGGCTTTGGCTGGCTTTCATACCAGCGCCACAGCCACAGGCCGCCGGCGACGACGGCCAGTGCCGCGATGCCGATAGTCGCGGCACGGCGCGGATTGGTACGAACGAGGTGGGTCAGGGCGGCGTTGCTGCGTTTGACGGCGCCGGAAAAGGCGGCCAGCCACCGAGGCTGCGTCCAGGTGACCTCGCCGATGAGGGCGCGCAGCGCCTGGCGGAATCGTTCACCGATGGTTTTCGTGGCAGACATGCGCGCGTCCTGCTGGCCGATTTCGGCCGTATCATGGCCGACAATTGTGCCGAAACCCTGCTAAAAATGTGGCGGGCCGCGGGCGGCCCCATGGAGAGCGCAAATGAGCGAGCACACTGCGACGATTCTCTGGCAGCGCGATGGCGCCACCTTCACCGACAATCGGTACAACCGAGCCCACCAATGGAAATTCGATGGCGGCGCTGTCGTGCCGGGCTCCAGCTCACCGCATTCGGTGCGCGTGCCGTTGTCCGATGCTGCCGCCGTGGATCCGGAAGAGGCGTTCGTAGCCTCGCTGTCGAGCTGTCACATGTTGTGGTTTCTCTCCATCGCCGCCAAGCACGGCTTCGTGGTGGACAGCTACGAGGATCAGGCGGTCGGCGTTCTGGCCAGGAACGAGCAGGGCAAGTTCGCCATGTCGGTCGTGACCTTGCGGCCGCAGGCGGTGTTCGTGGGCAAGCAGCCGACCGACGAGGAACTGGACGCCCTGCATCACCAGGCGCACGAGGAGTGCTTCATCGCCACCTCCGTGAAGAGTGAGGTGCGGTGCGAGCCGCGCCGCTGATGCGGTCGGCACGCCAATAGGCAATCTGCGGAACCGCGTGGCGCCAAAGCTCGTTTGCCAGCCAGCCGCTTCTTGGGTACGGTAGCGGCCACCGGCGCGATAGCCCCCATTCGAGCCTTCACGGCCGCAATATCCACCGGTTTCCAGGCTTTTCAGTGCGTTTTGAGTAAATTCCCGATGTCCGTGTGCAACCGACGCCTCGCATTGCTCGTTCTGGCCGCGGCCGTGCTGCCGGCCCTGGCCGCCTGTGGCGGCAAGTCCCGCACCTGCGTGGATCCGGGTGAGCCCTATCTGGCCGCGCGCAATAACGCGCCGCTGAAGACACCGGAAGGCCTGACCCAGCCGGATCGTTCGGCCGCGCTGACCATTCCCGAGGCGAGCAGTACGAATCGTTCCGGCAGCGGCTGTCTGGCCGATCCGCCGTCGTATTTCCGTTCCGCCGGCACCGTGGCGCGTTCGCCGGAGGAAGTGGTCGCAAGCTGGTCGCAGGCCTGGGCGGCGCGCGAGGCGGACGCCGTGATCGCACTGTATTCGTCCAGCTTCGTGGCACCCACCGATTCGGCCGGCAGCGCCGCCTGGCTCGAACAACGCCGCGAACAGGTCGCCACCGGTCCGGTGCCGGATTCCATGATCGAGGGATTGCGCGTCGAGCCGGACGGCGCCGACCGCCGCATCGCCACTTTCGTGCAGAAATTCGGCACGAACTCGCTGCGCAAGGAGCTGGTGCTGGTTCGCGAAGCCGGTTCCTGGCGCATCGTGGCGGAGAAGGTGTCGGAGGTGAAGTGAGCGGCGAGGCTCGTCCCGGCTAATGGCTTCTTCCGTCGTCACCGGTTCCATTCCGCTGCGCCACGGCGCAGTGCGTGACGCGATCGTCGATCGGCTGGAGCGTGCGCTGGGCAAATCCGTCGCGGGCGCAACGTGTCGGGATTTCTACGATGCGCTGGCCATTGCGGTTCGCGAAGAGCTGGCCGAGCGGTGGATCGCCACGCGCACGCGAGTCGCACATGCGCACGTCAAGCGCGTCTGCTATCTCTCGATGGAGTTCCTGCTGGGCCGCAGCCTGGTCAATGCGCTGTCCTCCTTCGACGACGGCCTGATCGACGAGGTGCGCGAGACCCTGCAGGCCTTCGGCCACAATCTCGAAGACATCGCCGCGGAAGAAGAAGATCCAGGGCTGGGCAACGGCGGCCTGGGTCGCCTGGCGGCCTGCTTTCTCGACTCGCTGGCCACGCTGGGCTATGCCGCCACCGGCTACGGCATCCGCTACGACTATGGCATTTTCACCCAGGTCATCGCCGCCGACGGCAGCCAGCGCGAAGTCGCCAGCTCCTGGCTGCGCAGGCACAACTTCTGGGAGAGCGGCCGCGGCGGCATCCGCTATCGCGTGCGCTTCGGCGGGCACTGCCGGGCGAGCCGCGACGCCCAGGGGCGAGTGTGCAACGAATGGGTGGATACGCGTGATGTCTGGGCGGCCGCCTACGACCTGCTGATCCCCGGCAATCGCAGCCCGACGGTCAATCATCTGCGCTTGTGGTCCGGCCGGGCCGTGACGCCGTTTCGGATCGAAGACTTCAATGCGGGCAACTATGCCGCGGCGGTGGCGGAACAGATCGATGCGAAGAACCTGTCGCGCGTGCTGTATCCGGACGATTCCACGCCGCAGGGCAAGGAGCTGCGCTTCCGCCAGCAGTATTTCTGTGTCAGCGCCTCGCTGCAGGACATCCTGGCGCAGCACAAGGCCGAGGGCCGGCCGCTGGAGGAGCTCGATACCGCCGTCGCCATCCAGCTGAACGACACGCATCCGGCGCTGACCGTGGTCGAGCTGATGCGGCTGCTGGTGGACGAGCACCAGATCGGCTGGACCAGCGCCTGGCAGATCACCCGCCGCATCTGCAGCTACACCAATCACACGCTGCTGCCGGAAGCGCTGGAAACCTGGCCGGTGTCGATGTTCGAGCGGCTCCTGCCGCGGCACCTGCAGATCGTCTACCAGATCAATCGCGATTTCCTGGAGGCGGTGAGCGCGCGCTATCCGAACGACATGGATCGCCGCCGACGCATGTCGCTGATCGGTGAGGATGGCGACCGGCGCGTGCGCATGGCGTACCTGTCCGTGGTCGGCAGCCACAAGGTCAATGGTGTCGCCAAGCTGCATTCACACCTGATGCGCGAGACCATCTTCGCGGATTTCGCGCAGCTGTGGCCCGATCGCTTCACCAACGTGACCAACGGCATTGCGGTGCGGCGCTGGCTGAAGCAGGCCAATCCCGGCCTGGCGCAGCTCATCACCGAGAAGCTGGGCTCGGCCTGGGAAAACGACCTGGAAGATCTGGAGCGCCTGAAGTGGGCGGTCGACGATGCGGATTTCCGCCAGCGCTTCCGCGCCATCAAGCGTCAGAACAAGGAGCGGCTGGCGAAGACCATCGAGCAGCTGATCGGCCAGCAGGTGAGCGCCGACGCCTTGTTCGACGTGCAGGTCAAGCGCATTCACGAATACAAGCGCCAGCTGCTGAACCTGCTGTACGTGGTGGTGCGTTACCTGCGCATCCTCGACCGGCACGAGCAGGGTGGCGAGGCGGCGTTGGCCGACATCGTGCCACGCGTCGTCATCATCGCCGGCAAAGCAGCGCCGGGCTACTTCGTGGCCAAGGCCGTCATCAAGCTCATCAACAACGTGGCGCGCGTGATCAACTCCGATGCGCGCGTCGGCGACAAGCTCAAGCTGTGTTTCCTGCCGGACTACGACGTGTCATTGGCGCAGGAGATCATGCCGGCCGCCGACCTGTCGGAGCAGATTTCCACCGCCGGCATGGAGGCCTCGGGCACCGGCAACATGAAGTTGTCGCTCAACGGCGCGCTCACCATCGGCACGCTCGACGGCGCCAACATCGAGATCCGCGACGCGGTGGGCGAAGAGAATATTTTCATCTTTGGCATGACCGCTGAGGAAGTCCTCGCGCGCCGTGCGCAGGGCTATCAGCCCGCCCGTGTGCTCGAAGGCAATGCCGAGCTCAAGCGCGCCGTCGAAACCATCGATTCGGGCCTGTTCACGCCCGACAACATTGCCGATTCCAGCGTAGTGACCGATCGCCTGCTGAGCGACGGCGAGCACTTCCTGGTGCTGGCCGACTTCGATGCCTACGCGCAGGCGCAGGATCGGGTCGACGCTTTGTTCCGCAACCCGGATGAATGGACCCGCAAGGCTGTCGTCAATGCACTGAGCATGGGGCCGTTCTCCAGCGACCGCAGCATTCGCGAGTACGCGGACAACATCTGGGGCATCAAGCCGGTGATCTGAGGAGCCGCCATGCCCTCACCCGTCCTTTCCGCTCTGGATCTTCACCTGTTCGGCGAAGGCAATCACCACCACATCTATCAGAAGCTCGGCGCGCATCCCGACACACGCGACGGCGTTGCGGGAACGCAGTTCGCGGTGTGGGCACCCAATGCGCGCGGCGTCAGTGTCGTAGGTGATTTCAATGGCTGGGATGGCTCAGGTCATCCCATGCACACCATCGGCACGTCCGGCGTGTGGCAACTGTTCGTTCCCGGAGTGGGCGCGGGCACTCTCTATAAATACGAGATCCTGACGCGGCGCCGGCATCGAGTGCTGAAGGCCGATCCTTACGGCTTGCAGATGCAGCTGCGGCCGGACAATGCCTCGATCGTGACCGGCCTGGTCGGTTTCCAATGGGGGGATGCCGAGTGGATGGCGCAGCGCCAGTCGTGGAATCCGTTGCGCGCGCCGATTTCGATCTACGAGGTGCATCCCGGCTCGTGGCGACGCTCATGGCATCGCAAGCCGGCGTTCCTCACCTGGGATGAGCTGGCGGACCAGCTGATTCCGTACGTGCTCGACCTGGGTTACACGCATATCGAGCTGATCGGTGTGGCCGAGCATCCGTTCGACGGTTCCTGGGGCTACCAGGTGCTCGGGCATTTCGCGCCGACGGCGCGCCACGGTTCACCGCAGGACTTCAAACGCTTCATCGATCGCTGCCATCGCGCGGGCCTCGGCGTGTTCATGGACTGGGTGCCGGCACACTTTCCCAAGGATGCACACGGGCTGGCGGAATTCGACGGCACGCATCTGTACGAGCATCAGGACGCGCGGCGCGGCGAGCACGTCGAATGGGGCACGAAGATTTTCAACTACGGACGCCACGAGGTCCGCAACTTCCTGGTATCCAATGCCGTGTACTGGCTGGAGGAGTTCCACATCGACGGCCTGCGCGTGGACGCGGTCGCATCGATGCTCTATCTCGACTACGCGCGCAATCCCGGCGAGTGGCTGCCGAACCAGCATGGCGGCCGCGAGAATCTCGAAGCGATCGATTTCCTGAAGCAGCTCAACCGCGTGGTGGGTCATTACTTCCCCGGTGCGCTGACCATGGCCGAAGAGTCCACGGCGTTTCCCGGCGTGACCCTTCCGGTGCACCTGGGTGGCCTGGGTTTCCATTTCAAATGGAACATGGGCTGGATGAACGATACGTTGCGCTACATGGCGCTCGATCCGGTGCATCGGCGGCATGAACACCACCTGATCACGTTCTCCTTCACCTACGCTTTCTCCGAGCATTTCATCCTGCCGCTGTCGCACGACGAGGTGGTGCACGGCAAGCGCTCGCTGCTGGACAAGATGCCGGGCGACGAGTGGCGCAAATGCGCCAACTATCGCCTGATGCTCGGCTACATGACGGCGCATCCGGGCAAGAAGCTGATGTTCATGGGCGGCGAGTTCGGCCAGTGGCACGAGTGGCGCGATTACGAAGATCTGGCCTGGAGCGCACTGGAATATGCACACCACCGCCAGTTGCAGGATTGGAACCGCGCGCTCAACCGTCTGTATCGAGAGTATCCGGAGCTGCACGCGAGCGAGCACGATTGGCAGGGTTTCCGCTGGCTGGAGGTCGACAATCGCGACGAGAGCGTGTTCGCATTCCAGCGTCAGCGCCTGGCAGGCGAGGGCGGCACGCAGCTCATCATCGTGTTCAACGCCACGCCGGTGCCACGCGACGGCTACATCCTCGGACTTCCGGAAGCCGGGCGCTACCGCAAGATCCTCGACAGCGATGCCCCGGCCTTTGGCGGCTCCGGCTATTCGCGGCAGTCGCAGCTCGAAACGCAGGCGCAGGGATGGCGCGAATTTCCGGTGCGCCTGCAGCTCGATCTGCCGCCGCTGGCCATGATGGTCTGGCGACGCGAGTAGCACGGCCTTGCCGGCGTTCGTCAGGGAAGGTCTGGTTTACCGTTCTTGTCATGCCCGCGTAAGCGGAAATCCATCCGAGGCGACAGTGTGCACACCCGCTTGCGCGGCAGTGACGAGCAAACCCGAGAGCCACCAGCGCAAAACCTGAAAAACCTCGGCCGGCGCCGCCTGCGCAGAGCTTCCCTACTTCTCAGCCCGCGCCCCTTGCTGCACCATGCACGACCTTGAGAGCTGTTCGAGCCGTTCAAGCCGATGTCTGTCGATTACGCCAATCTCACTCTGCAACCCGGAGCGCCGCAGCCGCTGGGTGCGACGCTGACCGAGGAAGGCGTCAACTTCGCCGTGTATTCCAGCGGGGCGGTGAAGGTGGAGCTGTGCCTGTTCGATCCCACCGGCGAACATGAGTTGGCGCGTCTGGCTCTGCCGGAGCACACGGAGAACGTGTGGCACGGATTTCTGCCCGCGCCGCTCGGCGCCGCGGGGCTCGTGTACGGTTTACGTGCTCATGGGCCTTTCGATCCTGCCTACGGACTGCGTTACAACGGCGCCAAGCTGCTGATCGATCCCTACGCTCGTGCGCTGGCGGGAAAGTTCGACTGGAACGATGCGCTGCTGGGGTCTGTCGTGCCCGAGAGTCCGATCGCACAGGAGCCTTCGAAAGGCATCGACGAGCAGCCCAACATGGCTGACAGCGCGCCGTTCAACTACAAGGCGCGTGTCATCGACGGCGCATTCGACTGGGGCGAGGATCGTCCGCCGGCAACGCCATGGCGCGACACCGTCGTTTACGAGTTGCACGTCAAAGGCTTCACCAAGTTGCATCCGCGCGTGCCGGAAGAGCATCGCGGCAAGTACCTGGGGCTCGCCCATCCGGGAGTCGTCGAGTACCTGAAGCACCTCGGCGTGACGGCAGTGGAGTTGCTGCCGGTGCAGGCGTTCGCACCGGAGCGGTTTCTCTCGAGCAAAGGGCTGGTCAATTACTGGGGCTACAGCTCCCTGGCCTGGTTCGCGCCCGCGCCGGAGTACGCCAACGCCGATCCGGTGGCCGAATTCAAGGCGATGGTGAAGGCGCTGCATGCCGCCGGCATCGAAGTCATTCTCGACGTGGTGTTCAACCACACGGTGGAAGGCAGCGAGCTGGGGCCCACGCTGAGCCTACGCGGCCTGGACAACACCTCGTATTACAAGCTCGAGCAGGGCAACTTGCGTCACTACGTGAATCGCACCGGCACCGGCAACACGGTTTCCGTGGGGCACGCAGCAGTGCGCCAGCTCATCGTGGATTGCCTGCGTTACTGGGTCGAGGAAATGCACGTCGACGGTTTCCGCTTCGACCTGGCGGCAGTGCTCGGCCGCGAGAACGGCCGCTTCCGTACCGACGCCGGCCTGTTCAAGGCGATCGCAGCCGAGCCGTCGCTGCGTTACGTGAAGCTGATCGCAGAGCCTTGGGACGTGGGGTCGGAGGGCTATCAGCTCGGCCATTTCCCTGCGGCCTGGGCCGAGTGGAACGATCTCTACCGCGACACCATGCGCAGCTTCTGGCGCGGCAATCCCGGAATTCTCGGCGACTTCGCCGAGCGCTTCGCCGGCTCCAGCGACCTGTTCCGCTCGACCGGCCGTCGGCCCACGTCCAGCATCAACTATGTCGCCTGTCACGACGGGTTCACGCTCTACGACGTCACCGCGTACAACGACAAGCACAACGAGGCGAACCTCGAGGACAACCGCGACGGCCACAATCACAACCTGAGCTGGAACTTCGGCGCGGAAGGGCCCACCGAGGATGCCGGCGTGATCGAGCTGCGCGAGCGCCAGGCTCGCAACCTGCTGGCGACGGTGTTGCTGTCGCAGGGCGTACCGATGCTGCAGGCGGGCGACGAGTTCGGCCGCACACAGCGTGGCAACAACAATGCGTACAGTCAGGACAACGAGATCAGCTGGGTCGACTGGGGCCTGGCCGAGCGTCGCAACTGGCTGGTCACCTTCGTGCGGCAATTGCTGACACTGCGGCGACAGGCGCCCGGCCTGCGTCGCGATACCTTCCTCAAGGGCGCGCGACAGGTCGATCGCGAGCACAAGGACGTGAGTTGGCGGCATCCGCTCGGGCACGAGCTGACTGCTGCGGACTGGCACGATGCCAATGCGCGCGCGCTGGGAGTGCTGATCGGCCAGGCTTTCACCGATCCGCATGGAACACCGAACGGCCATCTGCTGTTTCTGTGCAATGCCAGCGACGGTCAAGTGGACTTCAAATTGCCCGCGCCCGTCACCAATGCGGTGTGGCAAATCGTGTTCGACACCGCGCGCTGGCGCGCCAACGATCTCGGCAACCGCATCGCGGCCGGCGAGAGTTGTGTGGTTGCGCCACATTCCTGCGTGCTGCTCGCCGACGGCGATGCGCCGCTGCACGTTCGCAGCGGCTTCGCACGGGAGATGTAAGAGAGTGATGCTGCAAGCCCGGCCATGAAGGCACCCATCGATTACCTGGCTGAGCTGTACGGCATAGGCGAGTCCTATTTCGATTACCGCGGCCGGCCGAAGCAGGTGACGCGTGAGAGCCGCGCTGCAATTCTTGCCGCGATGGGCCTGGATGCCAGCGACGAGCGTGCGCTGGAAACCGCCATTCATACATTCGAAACAGTGCGCTGGATGCGCATGCTGCCGGCGGCCATCGTGCTGCATGAGCATTCGCCCGCCGTGCCGATTGCCATTCCGCTGGATCTCGCTGCGACTGAACTGAACTGGACGATCACGCTGGAGAATGGCGAACGCCGCACCGGCGTCGCGGCGCTGTCGGAACTCGAAGCCATCGAGCATGGTGAGGTCGACGGGCGTGCCTTCATGCGTTGTCAGCTGTCGCCGCCACTGGATCTGCCGCTGGGCTATCACCGCATCGAGATCGGGCTCGACACCGGGCTCACCGGCCAGGCGAGCCTGATCGTTCCGCCTACGCGTTGCCACGAATCGCATGCACTGGAGGCGGGCGGACGTGCGTGGGGCATAGCGGTGCAGCTGTACTCGCTGCGCTCTGCAAGTAACTGGGGGATGGGCGATTTCGGCGATCTTCGCGCACTGATTGCCGCGGCGGCGCCATTGGGCTGCGGCCTGATCGGACTGAATCCGCTGCATGCGCTGCTGCCGGCGAATCCGCAGCACATCAGTCCGTACAGTCCATCGAGCCGGCAATTCCTGAACGTGCTGTACATCTCGATTGCCGATGTGCCCGAGTTCCAGCAGTCCGCATCGACGCAGGAGCTGGTGGGCAGCGCCGTTTTCCAGTCGCGCCTGGCGCAACTGCGTGCGACGAATCTGGTGGACTACGCGGGCGTCGCTGCCGCGAAGTTCGAAGTGCTGCGGCTGCTGTATCAGCATTTCCGCGAGGTTCACTTGTCTGCTTCGACGCCACGTGCCGTTGCATTCAGGCAGTACGTGGAAGAGCGCGGCGAGCCGTTGCGGCTGCACGCAGTCTTCGATGCTCTCGATGCGCATCTGCGCTTGCAGGGTCCGCAGTACTGGGGCTGGCCGAGCTGGCCGGAGGAGTATCGCGATCCGACGTCCGCAGCGGTGAATCGCTTCGCGCGTGAACGCGTGCGGGATGTCGAGTACTACCTGTATCTCCAATGGCTTGCCGAAGAGCAGCTCTGCTCAGCGCAGCAACTCGCGCGCGACAGCGGCATGTCCATCGGCTTGTATGGCGATGTTGCAGTCGGCGCCAATCCGGGCGGTTCGGAAACCTGGGCCAACCGGCATCTGTACGTGCACGACGCATCCATCGGCGCGCCGCCCGATGCGCTGGCGCTGAAAGGTCAGGACTGGGGAATTCCGCCGCAGAACCCGTTCGAGCTGCGCGGCCAGGAATACCAGCCATTCATCGTCATGATCCGCAACAACATGCGGCCGGTGGCGGCCCTGCGCCTGGATCACGTGATGTCGCTGTTCCGGCTGTGGTGGGTACCGCGCGGCCTGATCTCTGCCGATGGCGCGTACGTCCACTATCCGTTGGAGGATCTGATCGCGATCCTGGCATTGGAAAGCGTGCGCCATCATTGCATCGTGATCGGCGAGGACCTGGGAACCGTGCCCGAAGAGATGGGCGTGGCGATGCAGCAGTACGAGCTCAGCCACTACAAGGTGCTGCTGTTCGAGAAGGAGTTCGATGGCGCTTTCAAGCCGCCTTCGAAGTATGCACGTAATGCGCTTGCGACCGTGACGACGCACGATCTTCCGACGCTGCGCGGCTGGTGGGAGAGTCATGACATCGCGCTGCGCGATCAGCTCGATCTGTATCCGAGCCGGGAAGTTCACGACGAAGTGCATCGGACACGCGGCGAGGAACTCCCGGCGATGATGCGTGCTCTGGTCGCGCAGGGCCTGTGGCATTGGCAGCCGGCGGACGGCTTGCCTCCGTACTCGCCAGCGTTGGCGCGTGCGATCCAGGCCTATCTGGGGCTGTCGAACTCGAAGATCGTCATGATCCAGATCGAGGATCTGATCGGCATGCCGGATCCGGTCAACGTTCCCGGCACCGATCGCGAGCATGCCAATTGGCAGCGCAAAGTCGCCGTGGATACGCTGGAGATGCTCGCGCGTGCGGACGTCCGCGATGTCCTCGATGCCGTCGACCGCGCGCGGCGCGGCGAGAATCCAAATAGCTAGAGACTGATTCGCCAAGGGGCCCGGAGAGCAGGAGCCACCATGCACAAGAGTCAACTTGCCGGATTCATCATCGACTGCAGGACCGAAGACCTGGAGAAAGCTGCCGAGTTCTGGAGTGCCGCGCTCGGCTATCCGCTGGTTGCGCCCGCCGACGAATCGGCGCCGGACAAGTACCGCCAGCTGCTGACCGGTCCGGACGGACTGCACCTGGAGGTGCAGAAGGTGGAGCACGACAGCCGCCTGCACCTGGACATCGAAACCGATGACATCGAGGCGGAAGCCAATCGGCTCGAAGCGCTCGGCGCCAGGCGCGTGCAGCGGTTTCCGCGCTGGTGGGTGATGGAAGCGCCGACCGGTCAGCGCTTCTGCATCGTCAGGCCGCAGCGCGCCGGGTTCGAGAGCAGTGCGAACGTCTGGAAGTAAATGTCGGTGTGCTCAGCCGCTGCGATAGACGTCGCGCCGATGGCCGACCTTGACGACCAGCACCAGCAGCTCGCGATCTTGGATTCCGTAGATGATCCGATAGGCGCCCTGTCGGACGCGATAGCGTTCGCGGCCCGATAATTTTTCGCAACCTGCGGGGCGCGGATCGTCCGCAAGAGAACGGATCCGTTGCAGGATGCGCTTTACTTCCTCCTTGGGAACGGCGTGCAGGTCCTTGGCGACGGACTTCTTGAAGGCCAGCTCATAGCTTGCCATGCGCCTTCAGGTCCTCGAGCAGGGCTTCGTAGGAGATCGCCGGCTCCGCAGCACGTTCCTCGAAAGCCGCCAGGTCTTCCTGGTCCTCGCGCAGGGCCATCCGCACGGCATCGTTGACGATGTCGGATACGGAGCGCTGCGTATGCGCCGCCTTCAGGCGCACGGCCTGGTGCAGATCCGGCTCGAAATAGATGGTGGCGCGCTTGGACGTCTGTTCGCTCATGGTGCTCACCTCCGGGAAAGCGGCACCGGCACTATAGCTACTTAACGTCATGGCGTCAAAACGTCCTGGACGCATATGGCCTCCTCCTTGGGGCTCGGACCCGTCCGATACTGGGGCCGACGCAACGGCTCAGGGCGGGAATTTCTCGCTCTTTTGCGCAGTTTCTCGCAGCCGCGCCACGCGCGGCCTACAGCAGCTCTGCGATTTCCGTCGCTACCTGTACACGATAGCGCTGCACCAGCCATTCGCGGTTCAGTCGATGCAGCTCGTTGCTCGCATCGAACCTGTTCAGCAGCACTGTCGCCAGCAACGGCTCGATGCTGGCAAGCGAGACTCGCACGGCATTGAGCGTGCCGAGGCCGGCGTCGGCGACCAGCAGGATCCGATCCGGCCGCAGCCGCTGGATGAGATCGACGCTGTCAGCATCGTGGCTCAGCGGTGAGCGTGGACCGCCGACGGTCTCGACCAGGCCGATGTCGATGTCGTCGGGCCAGCGAATTTCACCGATGAGCTCGTCGAGCGTGATGCGCGGCCGCTGCAGCAAGTCGGCAGCCATCGGCGGCGCCAGCGCCAGCGGGTAGTTGCGGTGCTTCGGACAAACGTCGTCGGGCTGCTCGCCCGTGGCCGCCGCGAGCTGTTCCGCGTCGGTCGGGGCCTGTCCCGGCTCGAACGATTGCGCTGGCTTGCGCGCGGCAACGCGCAACCCTTTCGCTCGGGCCTGCGACAGCAGCTGTGCCGACACCCAGGTTTTGCCGATCTCGGTTTGAGTGCCGAGGACGCCGATCAGTTGCTTGGGGCGTGAGTTCATTGCGGTTGATGGTCGGGCTGCGGCAGCGACTGCAGCGCTGCTCTCAGCTTTTCCACCATTGCCGACGTATGTGCTGCTGACAACGCGATGCGTAGCCGCGCAGTGCCTCGCGCCACGGTCGGAGGGCGAATCGCTGGAACGTAGATGCCGTGCGTCAACAGATGCTCTGCTGCCGCCAGCGCTGCACGATCTTCGCCCAGCACGACTGGCACCACCGGAGAAGGATGATTCGGCGCCAGCATGTCGATCAGCGCGCGCAGATGCGCACGCAATGCATCGCCTTCATCGCTGTAGCAGATTCGTAGCGCGGCCAGCGCAGCGGCCGTGTCAGCTGGGGACAGGCCGGTCGTGAAGATGAAAGAGCGTGCGCGATTGATCAGCAGATCGATGAGCGCGCGCGATCCGGCAACCCAGCCGCCGAGGGATCCGAGCGTTTTCGACAGCGTGCCCACGCGCAGCAGCTCGCATGCGCCGATGTCTGGCTCCGGCCCCAGTACTGCGTGAGCTTCGTCGATGACCAGCAGCGCTGCGTGTTCCCCGCAGAGCTTGCCCAGCTCGGTGAGCGGCGCGGTATCGCCATCCATCGAGAATACCGAGTCGGTAGCGACGATCTTGCGGCCCGGCGTCGACTGCATCAGCGTCGCCAGGTGGTCCAGATCGCAGTGCCGATAGACTATCACCTTGGCCTTGGCCAGACGGCAGCCGTCGATGATGGAGGCGTGGTTGAGCTCATCGCTGAAGATGGTCACGTCAGCAGCGCCGAACACGCTGAGCACGCCAAGGTTGGCGGAAAAGCCGTTCGGGAAAATCAGCGCGCGTTCCATGCGCTTGGCGCGCGCCAGCGATTCCTCCAGCTCCACGTGCAGGCTGCGAGTGCCGACGATCAGCCGCGAAGCGGTAGCGCCGGTACCGAACCGATCGATAGCGTCTCTCGCCGCTGCGCACACCTGCGGGTGCTGGCTCAACCCCAGGTAATCATTCGATGAGAATGCGATGACATCGCGGCCGCGCAGCGCACCGGCGGGGCCGGATGCATCGAACGCAACCAGGCTCCGCCAACGATCCGCCTGGCGAATGGCGGCCAGCTCACCTTCGGCCCAGTTCGACCACATTAGACGCTCACCTCTTCTAGCGCAGCCACCAACGTATCGACGATGCGGTCGATCTCTTGCGCGGTGCTGGTCAGGATCGGCACCAGTGTGATGGCCGACCCCATCGACCGGCTCAGCACACCGCGCCGCACCATCGCCGCCGCGACGCGGCGCGGCAGCAGCGGATCATCTGTGACTTCGAGTTCCACAGCCCCCATGAGCCCGACCAGACGGATCTCGCGCACGATCGGGAAACGATGCAGCTGCGACAAAGCGTCGCGCAGCTGTGCAGATCGTGCGCGCACGTTACGCAGAACGTCGGTCGACTGCATCAGTTGCAGATGACGCAGCCCGACCGCAGCCGCCAGTGCATTGCCGCTGTAAGAATGTCCGTGGTACAGCGTGCGCTCGCTCAGATCGGGGCCATAGAAGGCCTCGTACACCTTGTGGTTTGCCACGGTGGCCGACATCGGCAGGTAACCGCCGGTGATGCCTTTGCCCAGACACAGCAGATCCGGGCGCAATCCGCACTGCTCCGATGCGAACAGCGTGCCGGTACGCCCGAAGCCGGTGGCGACTTCATCGCAAACCAGCAGCACGCCGGTGTCGCGGCATGCGTCTCCCAGCTGCGCGAACGTTTCAGCCGGCGCATTCAGCATGCCTGCGGCGCCTTGCACCCGCGGCTCCACTACGACGGCAGCGAGAATGTCGCGGTGCTCGTGAACCATTCGTGCAGCGACTTCGAGTGCGCGTGGTTCGGAGAACGACGGTGCGCGCAGTACTGGAAAACGCAGCGGATCGAAAATCTGCGTACCGAAGCCACCGGCGCCCAGCGACAGCGAGCCGACGGTATCGCCGTGATACGCATCGCCGAAGGCCAGATAAGCGGTGCGTTGCGTGATGTCGCGATTGGTCCAGTACTGGAATGCGATCTTCAGTGCCTGCTCGACCGCGCACGCACCGTCGGAGGCGAACAGGAAGTGCGGATGATCCACCGGCACCAGGCGCGCCAGCGCTTCGGCGAATTCGATGACGATGCGGTTGCCGTTGCCGAGCAGCGTGGAATGGGCGATGCGGTCCAGCTGCTCACGCAGCGCCTGATCGAGTTCGGGCACGCGATGCCCCAACGT
This sequence comes from Povalibacter sp., assembly GCA_035556415.1. Taxonomy (GTDB): domain Bacteria; phylum Pseudomonadota; class Gammaproteobacteria; order Steroidobacterales; family Steroidobacteraceae; genus Steroidobacter. The sequence continues at coordinate 2,985 of DATMEZ010000148.1, read as the reverse complement.
CGTAACCCAGAGCGAGGAAATCGCGTCCAGATAGCGGCGGCCTTCCGTGTCGATCAGCTCGCGGCCCTCGGCGCGCTCGACGATCAGCGGAGTGTTGCCGGCATAACAAGCCATCTGCGTAAAGCCGTGCCATACGACGTCGGCGTCGCGTTCCGTCCAGGTTTTGTGCAAGGAGGTCTCCACAGGTCGTCTGCCGGGGATGCGTTTATGAAGCTCGCGACGGCGAGCGTCAAGCTATGTCGCGGCGACACGGCGCAGCGGCAATTTTCTTGCATTCTCCCGCATCCGCCACGGGAATTTCGCACAAAGGATGTGGGTGATCCGTGGGTGCGTCTTGCCCAGGTGCCCGCCGGCTGCTCAGCGCAGCTTGATCGCTTCCCACGTCCGCGAGCGCCAGCGCAGCCACATGGCGACGCCGAGCGAGCAGATGGAGATGACGGCGGCGATCCAGCCGCCGACCGCGCCCAGCCCGAACTGCGGCCGCCGGTCGACCCCGGTGTCGGTCAGGTTCAGCACCGCCTGGATGGCGCTGTTCGCTGCGAACGGGCTGCCAGCATGATGATGGTGCGCAGATCGACACGCGGTTGCCCGGTCGCGTCCAGCTTCCGGGCCGGCAATTCCAGCAACGACGGCGATTAGGCAGGCGGGCGCATCGTGATGGGCGCGTGCACGCAGACGCGGGCCGCGCAGAGTGATGTCAATGTCGGCGGCGAACCACTGTCCCCGCGATTCGCCTCGCGGCAAGAATGCAGCCGTTCGCTGCCGGACCAATGAGCCATCGGTAACGGGCTGGCTTGCTCGTCATCCCTGAGCCGTGGCGTCCAGCCGAATGGATTCCCGCTGAGCGGGAATGGCGAAGCGTCTACTCGATTCGATCAGTGCCGCGGCGACCGCAGTGCCTATTGCGCCTGCGTGAACCGCAAGCGCACCAGTGCGCGCTGTGAGATTTTCTGTCCGTTGCGCTCCACCGGCTCGAAGCGCCACTGGCGAACCGCGCGTACCGCGGCGTCGTCGAAGGTTTCGGCCGGGCTGGCGTTGCGCACTTCGACCGCTTCGACCGTGCCGTTGGGCATGACCGTGAAAGCCAGTTCGACCCAGCCCTCGATACCGCGCTTGCGCGCCGATTCGGGGTACACGGGATTGACCATGCGGGTACGCTTGAGCAGTCCCGCGGAAATGACGTTGGATTGCTCGCGCGCTGCGATCAATTCGGTTTCGGCTGCTGCAATCGACGGATCGTTCGCGTTGACCTCGCGCGCAGCTGTAAGCAGCTGGCCCGCACGGTCATACGCCTTCGCTGCCATTGCCTGCTTGCCCGAGTTCACCAAGCGTGTGGACAGTGCACGCGAAAGCTCTTCGACTTCAGGCCGGCTCGGCGCCGCCGCGCGCAGCTGCGCCAGCGCGTCTTTGGCACTGCCGCCCGGCGGATCAATCAGCTTGCCTTCGTTCAGGCGCTGACGCACATCGTTGACGAGGTTGTCGGTACTCGAATCGACGCTTGAGGTCGCTGCAGGGCGGCGTGCTGCAGTCGCCGTCGTTGCGGCACGCGTCGCTTCTGTAACCTGGCGATCCACCTGGGCCAGCGCTGCGCCGGCCGAACCGAGCTGCCGTGCGCCGTTCACGTACGCCTGTGCTTCATCGAGCTTGCCGGCGGCCAGCGATTTACGAGCTTCTTCGGTGAGCACGCCGCTCAAATCACGAATGGCCTGCGCGACTACCGGGTCGGTCGGGTCGAGTCGGCGTGCTTCCACCAGTGCATCGCGCGCGCTGCCACCAGTCGGGGTCAACAGTCGCCCGCTCTCCATGCGACCGGTTGCCTGCGCAACGAGTGCTCGAACCCGATTGCCGACCTCCTGCGCCTGGGTGAGCTTCAGACGCTCGCGCTCGCGGGCAATCTGTGTATCCAGAAAGGTCAGTCGCGGATGGCTGGCATCGATGTCGCGCGCCGTTTCGATGTTGCGGATGGCCTCTTCGAGATGCTCGGCGGTGAGCGCGTTTTCAGCGCGGGCCAGAATCTTGTCGGCGACTGCACGGATGCCGTCTTTTGCCGCCTGGCTGTTCGGATCCAGCGCCAGGGCGCTGCGGTAGTAATCGAGCGCGCTTTCGCCGGCCGGCTCCAGGAGTTTTTCCTGGTCGAAGGCTTCCTTGGCGAGCGCCAGCTCGGCCTGCACCGGGTCGGGTTTTTCCGGCACGCCGGACTGTTCCGCCGCCGTCGCGGCCGGTGTCGCGGCGACCGGTACTTCCGGCGTGCTCGCGAATTTCTTCACGCCGAACCAGATGCCGCCGATCACGATCAACAGACCCGCGGCGAGCGCGCCGTAGGTCATCACGTAATTCTTGCTGCCGCCGTCGCTGGTGTTGCCGAGGCTGTGACGTTGGCCCGCCGCTTTCAGATCGGTGTGCTGCGTGACTGCCGCTTCCAGCGCCAGACGCGTCTGGCCGTGAGTCAGCGGCGTGAGCAGGAAGCGAAAAATACGACCGGCGGCCGTGAGCTGCATGAGCGAGGCGCTGTCTTCGCGCTTGCCGGCGACGACCACCACCAGTTCGGGAAAGTGCTGGGTCAGCTGCGCCACCAGGGCGGCCACGTCGGAGGTGCTGGCCGTATCCGCCACCAGCACGCCCGGCTTGAGGGTGGGCAGCTTCCCGGCGACCTGGTCCAGATCCGGAGCATGGGTCACCGGTACGCCGCGAGGCGCGGCCTTGCGTACGGTTTCGACCAATGCAGGGTCACGGCTCAGGACCAGCACCGGCGGCTGGTGCGCCTCCTCTTCCAGGTGGCGTGCGGCCTGGGCATCGTCGAGTTCCAGATTGACTTCGTCGCCTGCGGCCGCTGCCGGGCGCAGATGCTGAGCATTGGCCATGGACCCGCTCCTGGGCGTTTGCATAGTCTTGTCCATACTACTTATGAAAAGTGGAATGACTGAGACCTGCTTCAGCATTTCCGGCAGTCGGTGTGATCCGGCCCCGGAAATCGCAGCGCCATCC
>DATMEZ010000147.1:0-8179 GCA_035556415.1 Povalibacter sp. | reverse complement strand
CCAAAAATTTTTCCCCAGGAATTTCGCGGAGTTCAGCGGCTCTTCCCACTCCTCACGACAAGGTAACGACCCTCGCATGGCCCAGGTGACGATCAAGACCCCCGCCGAGCAGGCACAGATGCGCGAGGCGGGCCGGCTGGCCGCGGACGTGCTGGACATGATCGCGCCCCACGTGGTGGCCGGCGTCACCACCGACGAGCTGAACGAGCGTTGTCACAATTACATCGTCGAGGTGCAGCACGCGATTCCCGCCCCGCTCAACTATCGCGGCTTCCCCAAGTCCATCTGCACCTCGGTCAACCACGTGGTGTGTCACGGCATTCCGGGCGACAAGCGCCTGAAACAGGGCGACATCATCAACATCGACGTCACCGTCATCAAGGACGGCTGGCACGGCGACACCAGCCGCATGTACATCGTCGGCAAGGTGAACCCGGCGGTGCAGCGCCTGGTGGAAGTGACGCGCGACGCCATGTGGCTGGGCATCCGGCTGGTGCGCCCCGGAGCGCGCCTCGGCGATCTCGGGGCCGCCATCCAGGCCTTCGTCGAAGGTCAGCATTTCTCGGTGGTGCGCGAGTACTGCGGCCACGGCATCGGGCGCATCTTCCACGAGGATCCGCAGGTGCTGCACTACGGCGAGGCCGGCACCGGCGTGGAGCTCAAGCCGGGCATGATCTTCACGGTGGAGCCGATGGTGAACGCCGGCAAGCGCCACGTGCGGCTGCTGCCGGACGGCTGGACGGTGATCACCAAGGACCACTCGCTGTCGGCGCAATGGGAGCACACCGTGCTGGTCACGGACACCGGTTACGAAGTGCTCACCCTCGGCGCGGCCGAGCGCTGAGCGCTCGCGCCCCGGCATGCCGGTCGTCACGCCCGAAGACCTGGAAGAGATCGCCACGGCCGCCAGCGATCCCGCCTGGGACTATCTGGGCAGCCTGCAGCAATCGCTGGCCGGCGCACGGGACGTCGCAACGTTCCGCAATGCGTTGACCGAAGGCGACGACCAGCTCAAGCGGCGCTTTCTCGACGATGAGCCGGTGGAGCGGCTGGTGCGCGACCGCGCCCGGCTGGTGGACGCGCTCCTGAAAGCATCCTGGGCACAGCATGTCGGCGCTTACGCACGCGAGATTGCGCTGATCGCCGTCGGTGGCTACGGCCGCGGCGAGCTCAACCTGTGCTCCGACATCGACATCATGATCCTGCTGCCGAAGAGCGAAGCGGCGCCCTGGCAGGCGAGCCTGGAGCAGTTCCTCGCCTTCATGTGGGACATCGGCCTGGAAGTTGGCCACAGCGTGCGCACCATCGACGACTGCCAGCGCGAAAGCGCCGCCGATGTCAGCGTTGCCACCACACTCATCGAAGCGCGGCTGTTGACCGGCCCGGAGCAGCTCTTCGAAGCGATGCGCCGCGCGCTCGCGCCGGAGCTGGTGTGGCCGACGCAGAATTTCTTCGAAGCCAAGGTGGCCGAGCAGACCGCCCGGCACCATCGCTATTACGACACCGCCTACAACTTAGAGCCCAACGTCAAATCCAGTCCCGGCGGCCTGCGCGACATCCAGACCATCGGCTGGGTCGCCAAGCGGCACTTCAATGCCGACTCGCTCGACCAGCTGGTCGACCACGGCTTTCTCACCCGCAGCGAGCTGCGCAAGCTGAAAACCGCGCAGGCGTTCCTGTGGAAGATCCGCTTCGCCCTGCACGTGCTGACCCGTCGCCGCGAGGACCGGCTGCTGTTCGATCACCAGATCCGGCTGGCCAAGATGTTCGGCTACGAGGATGCCACCTACACGCTCGCCGTCGAGCAGTTCATGCAGCGTTACTACCGCACGGCGATGGACGTGAGCCTGCTGAACGAAATGCTGCTGCAGCTGTTCCGCGAAGCCATCCTTTCGGACGCCAAGATCGCGCCCATACCGGTCAATCCACGCTTCCAGATCCGCAACGACTACGTCGAAGTCACTGCCGAGGACACCTTCGATCGCTACCCATCCGCCCTGCTGGAGTTGTTCGTAGTGCTTGCGCAGCACCCGGAAATCCGCGGCGTGCGCGCCTCGACCATCCGGCAGCTGACGCGGCACCTGTGGCTGATCGACGAAGAGTTCCGCCAGCATCCGCGCAATCACCGGCTGTTCTCCGAGATCCTGCGCGCACCTGTCGGTGTGACGCACGAATTGCGTCGCATGAACCTGTACGGCGTGCTCGGCCGGTACATCCCCGCCTTCGGCCGCATCGTCGGGCGCATGCAGTACGACCTGTTCCATGCGTACACGGTGGATGCGCACACGCTGTTCGTGGTCAGCAACCTCAGGCGGCTGGCCATCCCCAAGTACGATCACGAGTTCCCGACGCTGTCGCGCATCATGCAGTCGCTGCCCAAGCCGGAGCTGGCCTATCTCGCAGCGATCTTCCACGACATCGCCAAGGGCCGCGGCGGCGATCACTCCGAGCTGGGCTCGGTCGATGCCGAAGCGTTCTGCCTCGAACAAGGTTTGTCGCGCTACGACGCCCGCCTGGTGGCGTGGCTGGTGCGCAGTCACCTGATCCTGTCGGTGACGGCACAGAAGAAAGACATCTCCGATCCGGCGGTGCTGCACGAGTTCGCACAGCTGGTGGGCGACCAGACGCATCTGGATTACCTGTACGTGCTGACCGTGGCCGACGTACGCGGCACCAATCCGAAGCTGTGGAACAACTGGAAGGCTTCGCTGTTTGCCGAGTTCTACGAGCGCATCAAGCAGACGCTGCGGCGCGGACTGGAGAGCCCGATCGACAAGGACGAGCTCATCGCAGAAACGCAGGCGCGCGCACGCGAGCTGCTGAATCGCGCGGGCCTGAACCAAGACAAGGTCGCGCAGATCTGGAATCGCTTCACCGATACCTATTTCATGCGCCACACCGCCGACGAGATCGCGTGGCACACGCAGCTGCTGGCCGAGCGCGAAAGCAGCGAAACGGGTTCACTGGTATCGATGCAGCAGAAATCCGGCCGCGGCGGCACTGCTGTTACGACGTACACGCCGCGATCGCGGCGCAGCTTCGCACGCACCACTGCCGTGCTCGACCAACTCGGCCTGAACATCGTCGATGCGCGCATCACGCCGACCGCCGATGGATTCAGCCTCGACGTCTATCATGTGCTCGAAGACACCGGCGCGGAGATCACCGATCCGCTGCGCATCCGTGATATCGAACAACATCTCGCTCACGCATTGGAGCGTCCAGACGCCGCCGCCGTCACCGTGACCCGGCGCGCACCGCGCCAGGTGCGAATGTTCACCACCCCGACCCAGATCGCCTTCGTCGACGATCCGCTCAACCAGCGCACCATCATCGAGCTGATCGCTGGCGACCGCCCCGGCCTGCTGTCGCAGGTGGCGAAGGTGTTCGTGAGCGAAGGCGTGGATATCCACACCTCCAAGATCATGACCGTCGGCGAGCGCGCCGAGGACGTGTTCTACGTGAGCGACGCCAACGAAAGCCCGCTGAGCGCCCCAGCGCGCGAACGGCTTGCCGCCCAACTGACCGAAACCCTCGATCGCCGCCAGTAGCTCCATTCCATCAATGAACCCTTCCCTGTCGCGGCTGCAGCCGTATCCGTTCGAGCGTCTCCGCCATCTGTTCGCCGGCGCCAAGCCGCCGAGCGATGTGCCGCATATCTCCATGTCGATCGGCGAGCCACGACACACACCGCCGCAGTTCGTCCTGGATGCGCTCACTGCGAACCTGAACACCTTGAGCAGCTATCCCGCGACGCTCGGCTTGCCGCAATTCCGCAGCGCCGTCGCCGGCTGGCTGACCCGTCGATTCGGCCTGCCGCAGAACGCGGTGAACCCGGAAACGATGGTGCTGCCGGTGAACGGCACACGCGAAGCCTTGTTCGCGTTCGCACAGGCGATCACGGATCGCGCGAAAGATCCGCTGATCGTCATGCCCAATCCGTTCTATCAGATCTACGAGGGTGCGGCGTTGCTCGCCGGCGCCGAGCCGTGGTTCATGGGTAGCGACCGCAGCAACGAATATCTGCCGGATCTGGACGGCGTGCCGGCCGAGATCTGGCAGCGCTGTCAGCTGCTGTTTCTGTGCTCGCCCGGCAATCCCACGGGTGCCGTGGCCAGCATCGCTTATCTGCGCCGCGCGCTGGAGCTTGCCGAGAAGTACGATTTCGTCGTGGCCTCGGATGAGTGCTACAGCGAGATCTATGCCGACGAAGCCTGTCCGCCGCCGGGACTGCTGCAAGCGGCGCTGGCGGCCGGTCATTCCGGCTTCGAGCGTTGCGTCGTTTTCCATAGCCTGTCGAAGCGCTCCAGCGTCCCGGGCCTGCGCTCGGGGTTCGTCGCCGGCGATCCGGCGATCCTCAAGCCGTTCCTGCTGTACCGGACCTATCACGGCTGCGCGATGCCGCTGCACACGCAGCTGGCCAGCATTCCGGCATGGAACGACGATGCACACGTGGTCGCCAATCGCGAGCTGTACCGGCAGAAGTTCGCGCAGGTGCTGCCCATCCTGCGCGACGTGCTGGACATCGCCCCGCCCGAGGCCAGCTTCTATCTCTGGCCACGCGTCGAGGACGACGAGCGGTTCGCGCGTGAGCTGTTCGAGCGCAAGCACGTCACCGTGCTGCCCGGCAGCTACATCGCGCGCGAATCGGCGCACGGCAATCCGGGACGTGGGCGTGTGCGCATATCGCTGGTGGCGAATGTGCCCGAGTGCGTCGAAGCGGCGCAGCGGATTCGCGACTACCTCACGGGACGATAGAAAAGCCGCACCGCGTGAGGCGGTTGAGTGTGGCTGCAGCCACCGCAACGGCAACGCTATTTCGAGGACGGCCATTCCCTGATGACAGGGGCGGCCACCCTTCGCGATGACGGGGCGGGAGCCGTTGGCCGGCACATCGCACGCCGACACGCAGGAATGATGAAAGTGGTGGGCGGGAGCAGCTAGACTGCCCGTCTCCCTCAACTCTCATGCGTCTTGCCTCATGACTGCCAATCTCGCTTCCCTGATCGATTCCGCGTTCGAACGGCGCGCCGAATTCTCGCCAGCCAATGCTCCCGCCGATGTCCGCGACGCGGTGGAGCAAGCCATCACCCTGCTGGACAGCGGCAAGGCCCGCGTGGCGGAGAAACGCGACGGCACGTGGCAGGTGAACGAATGGCTGAAGAAAGCGGTGCTGCTGTCGTTCCGCCTGAACGACAACCGGTCGATGCAGGCCGGCTTCACCCAGTTCTTCGACAAGGTCCCGATGAAATACGCGGATTACGACGAAGCCCGCTTCCGCAGCGAAGGCGTGCGGGTCGTTCCTCCGGCGATGGTCCGCCGTGGCGCCTTCATCGCTCCGAACGCGGTGTTGATGCCTTCGTACGTCAACATCGGCGCCTATGTCGGCGAAGGCACGATGGTCGACACCTGGGCCACGGTCGGCTCCTGTGCGCAGATCGGCCGCAACGTCCATCTCTCCGGCGGCGCCGGCATCGGCGGCGTGCTCGAGCCGCTGCAGGCTAACCCGGTCATCATCGAAGACGGCTGCTTCATCGGCGCCCGCTCCGAAGTGGTCGAAGGCGTGATCGTCGAGGCCGGCGCGGTGGTCTCGATGGGCGTATTTCTCAGCGCCAGCACGCCGATCTACGACCGCGAGCGCGACGAGGTCACCTACGGACGCGTGCCTGCCGGCGCGGTAGTCGTCTCGGGCTCGCTGCCTCGAAACGACAAGTACAACCTGTACTGCGCGGTGATCGTGAAACGCGTCGACGCACAGACGCGCGCCAAGGTGAGCATCAACGAATTGCTGCGGGACTAAGGCTTCAAGTCCGCGACTTTCGCCATGCCCAAAGGCAGGGATCCAGACGGATGGATCCTCGCCTGCGCGGGGATGGCGAACCTGGCGTTGACGTCGAAGGATTCGCCGCCGGCTGCGTCAATCAATCCTTCGCATCCTTGCGATGCCGCATGTCTTCGCCGCTCGCCACGAACATCACCTGCTCGGCGATGTTCTTGGCGTGATCGCCGATGCGCTCCAGGCCCTTGAGGGCGAACACGGTGTCGATGGTGGCGCTGAAGAACTTCTGATCCTGCATCGCCAGCGTCAGTAGCTGACGTAGCGCCGCGGCAAATTCCGCATCCAGTTCCGAATCGCGACTGGCTACTCCGCGAGCCAACTCCGGGTCGGCCTCGTCCAGAGCACGCACCGCCTCGCGCAGCATGCTCGTGGTGAGTTCAGCCATGTGGCGCAGATAGCGCGCCACCGCCCTCACCGGCCCTTGTGGCTCGCCCTGCGCCAGCCTGCCGGCGAAACGGGCAATCTTCTTGGCCTCATCCCCTACCCGTTCCAGCTCCACGGTGATGCGCGAGACCGCTTTCGCCATTCGCAGATCGTTGGCCACGGGCTGATGCAGGGCGATGACGCGAAAGGCCTCGCGGTCGACGGTGCGTTCCAGCTCGTTGATGCGCGACTCGCGCGAAAGCACCGTCTGCGCCAGCGCATCGTCGCCTTCCAGCAGCGCGCGGATCGCGGTCGAGACCTGGTCGATAGCCAGCCCGCCCATGGCCACGACCTGCAGGCGCAGTTCGGCCAGCGCAGCGTCGAAGGCTCTGGCGGTATGCCCCTCAGTCGGATCGGACGGCGCGAGTGTGGACACGGCTGATCACCGTTTCCTCAGCCGTAACGGCCCGTAATGTAGTCTTCCGTGGCCTTCTTGCTCGGGTTGGTGAAGATCTTGGCGGCCTCGTCGAACTCGATCAGCTCGCCCAGGTACATGAAGGCGGTGTAGTCCGAGACGCGCGCGGCCTGCTGCATGTTGTGAGTCACGATCAGCACCGTGACCTGGTCGCGCAGCGTGGAGATCAGTTCTTCGATCTTGGCCGTGGCGATCGGGTCCAGCGCCGAGGTGGGCTCGTCGAACAGCAGGATTTCCGGCGTCGTCGCCAGTGCGCGCGCGATGCACAGACGCTGCATCTGGCCGCCCGACAGCGCCAGCGCGGAGTCCGCCAAACGATCCTTCACCTCGTCCCACAACGCCGAGCCACGCAGCGCCTTCTCCACTTCCTCGGCCAGCGTGGCGCGATTGCGCACGCCGCGCAGCCGCAGACCGTAGGCCACGTTCTCGAAGATGGATTTGGGGAACGGATTCGGCTTCTGGAACACCATGCCGATGCGCATGCGCACTTCGATGGGATCCACGCCCGCGCCGACCAGGTTCAGATTGTCCGGATGCAGCGTGATGCTGCCCTCGTAACGAGTGTCCGGCTGCAAGTCGTGCATGCGATTGAAGCAGCGCAGGAAGGTGCTCTTGCCGCAGCCCGACGGGCCGATCAGCGCCGTCACCTGCTTGTCGGCGATCGGAATGGTCAGATCCTTGAGCGCGCGATGCTGACCGTAATAGAAATTGAGTTTGTCCACGGCCGCCTTGACGCTGAGCGCGCGCGCCTTGCGGGTGTCGTCCACCGTGACCGAGATTTTCGGCGTTCCCGGCTTGGCATCCGGCGTGGTACGCCCTGAAGGCTCGTTCGGCAAGGCAGTCTCCTGCGCGGATTTTGCGGCTCTGGCGGTATTGGCCGCGGCAGCGGATTCGGTCGACGTTTGCATCGGTTGTGTCCTCTCGCCCCGCCTCACCAGTTGATCTTCTTGCGGAAGCGGTAACGGATCCAGATGGCGATCCCGTTCATCACCAGTGTCATGGCCAGCAGGATGGCGCCGGCGGCGGCGGCATTGGCCTGGAACGCCTGGTCCGGACGCGACACCCAGTTGAACATCTGGATCGGCATGACGGTGAACGGATCGCGCAGCCACTGGAACGAGATGAAGGGGAACTCGCCGGTAAAGGGCGACTGCGGCAGAAACGCGATGAAGCTGAGCGCGCCGATGGTGATGATGGGCGCGGTCTCGCCGATGGCGCGCGACAGGCCGAGAATCATGCCGGTCAGCACACCGCCGGTCGAATAAGGCAGCACGTGATCCTTGGTCACTTCCCAGCGCGTCGCACCCAGGCCGTAAGCAGCCTCACGGATCGATTTCGGCACCGAACGGATCGCCTCGCGCGTGGCCACGATCACGATCGGCAGAATCAGCAGCGCCAGCGTCAGACCAGCCGCCGCGATGCTCTGCCCCAGATCGAACTGGTAGACGAACAGGCCGAGCGCGAGCAGGCCGTAAACGATGGAAGGCACGCCCGCCAGGTTG
>DATMEZ010000146.1:0-17038 GCA_035556415.1 Povalibacter sp. | reverse complement strand
TGGAAACAGTCACGGAAAGAACCGGCCGGATAGCAGATAGGCACGTGCCGATGTGTCCGGTTGAGACGGAATTCACAGCGCCTCGGCCTTGCCTGTCCTACCGCAGATAGTTGAACAGCGACAGCTGTGAGATCTTCGAGTACGACATCTGCGCCGCCTGCAGGCCCACCAGCTGCTGGTTCATGCGCGCGAGCGCCTCGGCATAGTCCAGGTCGCGCAGATCGGAAAGCGAGCTCGCCAGATCCAATTGCAGATCTTCACGCACCGCATCGGCGGTATCGAGCGATGACAGTCGCGCACCGACCTGTCCGCGGATTCCCAGCAGGTGATCGCTCGCCTGGTCGATCTGCTGCAGCGAACCATTCAGCGCCGTCGCCAGCTTGGCATTGGCGGCGGGAGTGTTGGCCGGCTGTCGCAGCGCCGTGACGATGTCGTTGAGCGAAGTGAAGATGTCCTCGCTGCGGCTGCGATTGACCGAGAACGTATCGCCGACGGCCGGCTCGCCGCTCACCACGACCTGCACGCCACGAAACGCGATCGGCGCTCCCGCAGCGTAGGTGCCGCTGGCGACGACGTTGGGCGTCGGCGTGGCGGTGTCGGTGATTTCCCAGTGGCTGGCCGAGGTGAACGTCAACGTGTAGTCGTCCGGCAGCCACGCCGACGAGTTCACCACCGAACCTACGTCGATCGATCCATTGCCGGTGTTGGCGGCGCTCGCCGCGGTGTCGAACGTGCCGTTGCCGGATGGAATGTTCATGAACACGTCGAAGCCCGAATGGCTGTCGGCCACCCGCTGGGTCGCACCGACCTGCACCAGCCGCGCCCCCTGATCGCCCGAGTAGCTGACGCTGCCGCTGGCGGCGCCGGCGAACGGCTGCGTCAGCGTGGAGAATCCGGCGAACAGATATTCGCCAGTCCCGTCCTTGCGATTGGCGATGTCCTGCATCTGCTCCAGGCGGCTCGCCAGCTCCGTCGCGATCGACTCGCGATCGTTGTCGGTCAGCGTGCCGATGTTCGATGCCTGCAACACCAATTCGCGCACGCGCGTGAGCAACGTGCCGGCATCCGCCAGCGACTGCTCCTCCAGGCTCAGGCGGCTGCGCGCCAGTGCGCTGTTCTTGTCGTACTGCTCCGACTCGACCTTGCTGCGTTCCAGCTCCAGGATGTGCACTGCCGCGATCGGATCGTCCGCGGGCGTATTGACCCGCTTGCCGCTGGCCACCTGATTCTGGATCTTCGACAGCGCCGCCTGCTGATCCAGCATGGCGGCGATGGAGCTGCTGTAGTACGCCTGGGTGGAAAGACGCATGGGAACCTCTTAGCCGCGCGTCGCTTCGAGCACGGACTGGAAGATGGTGTCGGCGACCCGGATCATCTGCGCCGCCGCCATGTAGGCCTGCTGGTAGCGCACCAGGTTGGCCGCTTCCTCGTCGAGATTCACGCCCGACACGGACTGCAGCGCACCGGCGCTTTCGTCGAAGACCACTTTCTGCGCATCGCGGCTGACCTGGGCCTGGTTGGTCTTGACGCCGATGTCGCCGACGAACTCGCCGATGGCTGCCGTCAGCGAAGAAGTGCCGCCGTTGAGCACCGGCTGGTTCAGCACGTCGGCGAGCTTCAGGGCGTTGCGATTGTCGCCGTGGCCGGAGACATTGGCGTTCACGGTAAAGCTGTCACCGGCCGCCGGCGCGCCGCTCACCACGACCTGCGCACCCCGGAACGTGATCGGTGCGCCCGGGGTATAGGTGCCGCTGGCGATGACGTTCGGCGTCGGCGAGGCGCTGTCGGTGACCTGCCAGGCATTGGCTGAAGTGAAGGTCAGCTGGTAGTTGTCCGGAACCCAGACGGCCGGATCGAACGTCGATCCCAGGTCGATCGAACCGCTGCCGAGATTGCCGCTCGCCACCCCGGTCACGACCGCCGCGGCCGCGGCGATCTGCGAAGGATTCGAGATCAGCAGCTGCATGCCGCTGACCGCATCCGCGGTGGGCTTGATCAGGAAGCGGTCGCCGGCGACGGCGCCCGGATTGACGACGATGGACAGCCCGTCGGCAACGAACGGATCCGCAGCAGTGCCCGAACCTGTCATCGACACTGCCGCGCCCGTATCGGCGCGGCGCAGCTGCCAGGTACCGGCGTTGTTGGTCATCACGTAATCCGACAGCGTGAGCGAACCCGCCGCGCCGTCGATGCGCTGCACGGTGAGCGAGCCGCTGCCGTTGTTGCCGGTGTTCGACATGACGCGCACCGGCCCGGTCGCGAACAGATCCTTGCCCAGCTGGCCGTTCAGATCGACGCCGGCGTTGTGCTGCTCGTTCACCACTTCAGCCAGCCCGGCACTCAATCGGCCCAGCGCATTGCGCGCCGGATCGAGCATCTGCGTGCGGAAATCGAGCATGCCGCCGAGCGAACCGCCGCTCAGGCTGTTGGTGATTTCCACGGTGGAGCTGGCCGTCTGGAACGACAGCACGGTGCGCGCCGGATCGAACGAGTCCGGCGTCGCAACGATCTGGCCGAAAGTCTGGCCCACCACCAGCGGCTGGCCGTTGCCGACGAACACGTTGAGCGAATGATCGTCCTGCGCCACCACGTTGACGTTGATGTGCGTGGCCAGCTCGTCGATCAGGCGGTCGCGCTGGTCCATCAGGTCGTTGGGCGGCTGGCCGGTGCGGCCGTAGCCGCCGCTGATCTCCTGGTTGAGCTTGGCGATGCTGCGCGCCAGCGAGGAGATCGAGTCGGCCTCGCTCTTCAACTGCGAGTTCACCTGCGCATCGAAGCTGCGCAGGCTGGAATCGTAGCTCTGCAGGCGATCCATCAGCGTCTGGGCCTGGCTCAGCAGCGTCTGCCGCGCCGGCATGGACGTGGGACTGTCCGCCACGGCCTGGAAGGCATTGATGAAGTTCTGCAGCGACGGCGTCAGTCCGGTGGTGCTGTTGCCGAACAGGTTGTTGAGCCGGCCCGCCTGCGTGGCGAAGGTATTGAACTGCTCGTAGGAGCTGGAGGCCGTGCGGCTCTGTCCTGCCAGAAAATCGTCATAGGCGCGCTTGACGGTGCTGACATCGACGCCGTTGCCCACCCAGCCGTTGCCGGCCTGCTGCGGGTTGCGGGTCATGAACTCCGTCAGCTGGCGGCTGTAGCCAACGGTGTTGGCGTTGGCGATGTTGTGGCTGGTCGTGTCCAGCGCACGCTGGAACGCCATCAGGCCCGAGATGCTGGTGGAAAGAAAGTCAGCCATGAGAGCTCCGGAAAGCGGGCCGCCCGGAGCGAACCGCGTCTGCAGAAGAATGATTCATAGAAGCGCGCTTCATCGTCACACTCCTGCCTGGTCGGATAACGGCCGCGCGTTCGCAAAGTTGAGCGCGGCGGCACTGACCTGTCGCAGCTCGTTCGCCACGGCGACCAGCTTGCGTGCGTACTCGGGATCAGTGGCGTAGCCGCCCTGCTGCAGCGCCGAGGCGAACGATGCGATGTTGGTACCTGCACCGAGCGCATTCTCGTAGCGCGGGTTGTTGCGGATCAGCCGTGCGTAATCGCTGAAGCTGTCGGCCGGCGAATCGTACGAGCGGAAACGCTCGACCTTGCGCACCGCAATGCCCTGCTCGAATTCCAGGGTCGGCACGTTCACCGTCGCGCCGGACCATTGACTGCCGGCTTTGATGCCGAACAGATTGAAGCTGCATTCGCCGGCTGCGTTGCACGGCACGGCCTTGCCCCAGCCGGTTTCCAGCGCGGCCTGCGCTAGCAGGGCATGCGGATCCACGCCGAGTTCCTGCGCAGCCTTCTGTGCATGCGGCCACATCGTGCGGATGAAATCGGTCTTCGAAGCCGCAACCGGCTCATGCTTCGCGGATGCGGATGGCGGCGCCGATGCGGCATTGGCACCGGTACTCTGCCCCACTCCCGCCAGTTGCTGCACCAGCATGTCCGCCAGCCCCAGTCCCTTGCCCTGCGACAGGTGGACGGCCAGCTGGCTGTCGAACATGTCCTGGTAGAAATCCGTCTGGTCGCTGCCGAACAGCGAATCGCCGAAAGTCTTGTTGGTCTCGCGCATGCTCTTCAGCAGCATCTGCGTGAACAGGCTCTCGAACTGCCTCGCCACTTCCTTCAGCGCAGCCGGATCCTGTGCCTTCGCGTCGCTCTTGAGCGCGCCGAGGGCCTTGGGATCCGCGAAGAAAGAAACAGGAGGCGCGGACATGGTGGACTCAGCCGACAGTCTGCTGCGATCGGGCCGACCGGGCACGCGCGTACGCGCGCAAGCGGCGACGCAACACCAACGCCTGCAATGCTACGGATCGTTTTCGGTCCAGCTGGCTGCGCGGCGGCTCTGCGAATTGTTTTGGAGTATTCATTGTGTTTATCCGTCAGATGACAATGAGCTCGGCGCGCAATGCACCGGCTTCCTTCAGGGCTTCGAGGATGGCCACCAGGTCGCCGGGGGCTGCGCCAACCTGATTCACCGCGCGAACGATCTCGTCGAGATTGACGCCGGCGTTGAAGACGAACATGCGGGCCTCGGGCTGCTCGACCTGGATGTCCGAGCGCGGCGTGACGACGGTCTGTCCCTGCGCCAGCGCATTGGGCTGACTGACATCGGCGCGCTCGGTGATCGTCACTGACAGCGATCCGTGCGCGACGGCTGCCGCCTTCACTCGTACGGCGGAACCGATGACCACGGTACCGGTACGGGAATTGACGATCACTCGCGCCGGCGCGTCGCCCGGCTCGATCTCGATCGCTTCCAGGGTCGACAGATAAGCGATGCGCTGGCTGGCATCGGTCGGTGCCTGCACGCGAACCGACACGGCATCGACGGCCCGCGCGGTGTCGGCGCCGAGCAGATTGTTGATGCCATCGGTCAGGCGCGCAGCCGTAGTGAAATCCGGTGTGTGCAGATTGAGCACGACGTACGGCTCGGTTGCGAAGTTGGTTGCAACCGCGCGCTCCACCGTCGCGCCGTTAGGAATGCGCCCGGAGCTCGGAACGTTGACAGCGATGCGCGAGCCGTCCCGGCCAGATGCGCCGAAACCGCTGACCACGAGGCTGCCCTGCGCAATGCCGTACACCTCGCCATCGATACCGCGCAACGGCGTCATCAACAAGCTGCCGCCGCGCAGGCTGGTCGCGTTGCCGATGGAGTTCACGGTGACGTCCATGGTCTGGCCCGGCTTGGAGAATGCCGCCAGGTCCGCGTACACGGTCACCGCCGCCACGTTCTTGAGCTGCGGATTGACGTTCGCCGGGATGGTGACGCCGAACTTCGCCAGCATGTTGCGGATGCTCTGGATGGTGAACGGCGCCTGGCTGGTCTGGTCGCCCGTGCCGTCGAGGCCGACGACCAGGCCGTAGCCGATGAGCTGGTTGCCGCGTACGCCGGCCACCGAAGCGAGATCCTTCACTCGCTCCGCGCGCGCCGCGCCGCAAGCCAGCACCGTCAATGAAATCAGCAGAGCGGCGCCCATCCGCCGCACCGCGCTGACCTGCGCAGCACCTTTGCCCGGAACAGCGCCGGCCCGCAGGGCCTGATCGATGAGGTTGCAAGTGATCATGGGTTGGGTCCTGCTAGAACGGCATCCACGGCAGACTGAAGAACCGCGCCAGCAATCCCGGCCGGTTGGCGTCGGCCAGCGCGCCCTTGGCGCCGTAGGAGATCATCGCGTCGGCCACCTTGAGCGAAGAGATGGAATTGTCGGGATCGATGTCGATGGGCCGCACGATGCCCTGGATGCGCACGTACTCGCGGCCCTGGTTGATGGCGATCCATTTCTGGCCGCGCACCAGCAGGTTGCCGTTGGCGAGGCGCTGCGCCACGGTGACCGAGATGTCGCCCTGCAGCTGATTGCTCTGGCGGCTGTCGCCCTGGCCGTCGAACTCGGCCTTGTTGTCGATGCCGGCGGCGAGCACCTGGGTGCCGTTCACCGTCACCGGCCGGCCGGCGAGCGTCGGGCCGGTCAGCTCGGCGTTGGTCGACTTCTTGGTAGTGGTGCTGGAGCTCTTGGAAGCGTTGGTGCGCTCGTTGAGACGGACGGTGAGCGTGTCGCCCACTCGACGCGCCACGGCATTCTCGAACAAGGCGATATCGTGACCGGCCTGGTAGATCGCACCGTTGCCGGCAGTCGGCGACGGTGGCGGCTCCGGGAAGGTCGCCGAATAATCGGGTTCCGGCGGCGGCGTGACGCAGCCGGCGAGCGCGAACAGCGCCGTCGCCATCATGGCTGCGATTCCTGTTTTGATCGTTCTCATCGCTACTGCGCTCATCACAGCTGGTTGGTGATGTACTCGAGCATCTGGTCGGTGGTCGAGATCGCCTTGGAATTCATCTCGTAGGCGCGCTGGGTCTCGATCATGGTGACCAGCTCTTCCACCACGTTGACGTTGGAACTTTCCAGCGAGCCCTGCTCGACCATGCCTAAGCCGTTGATGCCCGGCGTGCCGGATTGCGCGGCGCCGCTGGCCGCGGATTCGACCATCATGTTCTCGCCGCGCGGCTGCAAACCGGCCGGATTGATGAAATCGAACAGCTGCACCGAGCCGACCTGCGTCGGCGCGGTCTGGCCTGCAACCTGCACGGTGACCACGCCGTCCTTGCCGACGGTGATGCTCTGCGCGCCGTCGGGAATCGTGATGCCGGGCTGCACCCGGTAGCCGCTCGAAGTCACGAGCTCACCCTGCGCGCTCACCTGGAAGCTGCCGTCGCGGGTGTAGCCCATGGTTCCATCCGGCAACAGCACCTGGAAGAAACCACGACCGCTGACCGCCAGATCGAGCGAGTTGCCGGTCTGCGTCAGATTGCCCTGCGTATAGGTCTTTTCGGTGGCGACCACGCGCACACCGGTGCCCAGCGACAAGCCGCTCGGCGCCTGGGTGTCCTGCGAGGTCGAGGCACCGACCTGCCGCACGTTCTGGTAGAGCAGGTCTTCGAATACCGCCCGGCCTTTCTTGAAGCCGGTGGTGCCCACGTTCGCCAGGTTGTTGGAGGTCACGGCCATGCGCGTCTGCTGCGCATCGAGCCCGGTTTTGGCTGCCCACAAGGCGGGATTCATGGTGCGATCCTCTTAAATGAATTCAGTGCTTCAGGTGGTGCGCAACAGCTGCGCCGCGGTGGCGGCGTTCTCTTCGGCGGTGCGCATCGCCTTCACTTGCAGATCGAACTGACGCGACAGCTCGATCATGTTGACCATGGCGTCGGCGACATTGACGTTGCTCGACTCCAGCACGCCCGAGGCGAGCTGCACGCTGGCTTCGGCGGGCGCGTCGGTGCCGTCGTTGGTGCGGAACAATCCGTCTTCGCCGCGCACCAGCGTTTCGGGCGCTGGATTGACCAGCTTGATGCGGCCGACCAGCGCCGTGGTTTCCGGCCCCTGTCCCAGCGGCACGACCGAGACGGTGCCGTCGGTGCCGATCATCATCGACGAATTCGGCGGCACGCTGATCGGCCCGCCGTCGCCCAGCACCGGGTGTCCGGCGCCGTTCATCAGCATGCCGTTCGGGTCGACACGCAGATCGCCGGCGCGCGTGTAGGCTTCGCGTCCATCGACGCCCTGCACTGCAATCCAGCCTGCCCCCTTGATGCCTATGTCGAGATCGCGGCCGGTGGACACCAGTGCGCCCTGCGTCTGATCCCAACCTGTGGTGGAGTTCGTCGCGTACACGCGCGATGCGTATCCCGATCCGGCCACGGCGCGACTCTGAAACGCATCCAGATCGGCGCGAAAACCCGTGGTGCTCGCGTTCGCGAGGTTGTGGTTGTTCGAGGTCTGCGCGCGCAAGGTTTCCTTGGCGCCGGACATTGCGATGTAGAGGAAGCGGTCCATGTAGCGATCCTGGGTGCCGTGCGTCGGGCGTGCGTGGAACGTCCACGACGCCGACGGCGCACTTACCTGATGTTGATGATGGTCTGCGTCACCTGGTCGGCGGTCTGGATCATTTGCGCGTTGGCCTGGAAGTTGCGCTGCGCGGTGATCATGTTGACCAGCTGTGCCGTGATATCCACGTTGCTCGCTTCGAGCGCGCCGGACTGGATCAGGCCGTAACCGGAGCCGCCCGCCTGACCGAACAGCGCCTGGCCGGACGCGTTGGTCTCAGACCAGTTGGTGTTGCCGAGCTGCTGCATGCCCTGCGGGTTGGAGAAATTCGCCACCGCCACCTGGCCGAGCGAAGTGGAGCGGCCGTTGGTGAAGCGCGCCAGCACCACGCCGGTGGAATCGACATCGATGCCGATCAGCCGGCCGGTGGTGAAGCCGTTCTGGGTCGAGGACGTCATGCCGAACTTGTCGCCGTACTGGGTAGTGCGCGCGATGTCGAAGGTCAGATCGATCGGCGCCGCGCCGGTCGCCAGCCCCAGGGTCGAATCGTAGGACGGCAAGGTGATCCGGCCGTTGGTCGGGTCCGTCAGCGCGCCCGTGCTGGAGTACTGCAGCGTCTGGGCGGTGCCCACGGCATTGCCGTCGACGTACACGTTCATCTGCCACTCGTTGGGGTTCGCGGTCTTCACGAAGTACATGCTCGTCGTGTGCGCCGCCCCCAGGGAATCGTAGATGGTGATCGAGCGCGCTTCGTTGAAGCTGGTCGGATCGGCCGGGTCGAACGTCGTCACCGTCGGCGGCTGGGCATTCGCAGGCAGGTTGAACACGGTCTCGACTTCCGAGGTCGCCTGCGGCGGGCTTTCGCTGGTCACCAGGCGCAGATCGCCCATGGTGCTGGTGTTGAAGTTGCCGGTGGTCGCCGGCGGATACACCTGCAGGCGCTGGCCCTGGCTGTTCACGACGTAACCGGAGTTGTCGACCTGGAATGCACCCGCCCGGGTGTAGGCGCGCGCACCGCCGTCGCTGAGCACGAAGAAGCCCTGACCGCTCATCGCCAGGTCCAGGCTGTTGTTGGTGGTGTTGATGTTGCCCTGCGTGAACTGCTGCGCGACCGCCGCGACTTTCACGCCGTTGCCGAACTGGTTGCTGCTCACACCCTGCGGCGAAACCGCAAACAGTTCCGCGAACTCCGAGCGCGATTGCTTGAAGCCGGTGGTGGAACTGTTGGCGATGTTGTTCGCCGTGACGTTGAGGTCCGTCTGTGCCGCATTGAGTCCGCTGAGCGCGATACCGAATGACATGACTTGAATACTCCAGGAATGATTCGTTGATCTGTACGCTGCGCCGTTACATCACGCGGCGCACGTCGGCCATCGCCACCGCGCCGAGCGCGGAAGTATTGAGAGTGAGACCAGTGCCTTGCGCATCGATGGTGACGCTGGCGACGCGGCCGGCCATGACCACGTCCAGCGAAGCGTGCGTCGAGCCTCTGGACGCGATGGCTTCGATGTCGTATTCGCCGGCTTCGGCGGCGGTCCCGTCGGCACGCAGGCCGTCCCACGAGAAACTGTTGAGGCCAGTGGTCGGCACGCTAGTGATCTCGCGCACCACTTCGCCGCTGGCATCGGTGATGCGGATCTGCAGGCTGGTCGCGCCTTCCGGCACGTCCACTTCGCCCTTCACTTCGGTTCCCGGCGCCACGACGAAGCTGTCCGCCCGGGCCAGCACGTCGCGACCAACCATGGTGGCGCCGTTGAGCGCCTGGTTGGAGCGCAGCGAGGTCGCCAGCGTCTCGATCGAGCCCTGCATCTGCTGAATGCCGGACACCGCGCCGAACTGCGCCAGCTGCGCCACGAACTCGGTGCCTTCCAGCGGCTTCATCGGGTCCTGGTTCTTCAGCTGCGTGGTCATCAGCGTCAGGAAGTCCTCGATGCCGAGGTTCCCGGCGGATTTCTTCTGCGCTGCGGACAGCGCCGCCTGGGTCTGCGCCGCGTAAGCGGCAAGAGGATCGGTGGTAGACATGAAAGCTCAAAGCTCCTTGGTTACTGGCCCAGCCGCAGCGTGGCCAACATCATTTCCTTGGCCGTGTTCATCACTTCCACGTTGTTCTGGTAGGAGCGCGAGGCCGAGATCATGTCGACCATCTCCTCCACCGTGTTGACGTTCGGTGTGTAGACATAGCCGTTCGCGTCCGCGAGCGGATTGCCGGGTTCGTAGCGCGCGGCGGGTGGCGCCTGGTTCTCGACGATGCCCTTGACGGAAACGCCGGAGGTCGCCGCATTCGCACCGAGTCCTGCGCGTACCGCCTCGAACAACGGATGCTTCGCTTTGTAGACCTGGTTCGGATCGCCGCTGACGCTGTCGGCGTTGGCGAGATTGCTGGCAGTGGTGTTCAGGCGCACCGACTGAGCGCTCATGCCGCTGCCGGCGACTTCGAAAATCTTGAATGAGGACATGAGAGAGCCTCCCGTTCAGATCACTGGCCGGTGATCGCAGTGAGCAGCCCACGGAACTTGGCGTTCAGGAACGTGAGCGTCGCCTGATAGCGCACGGCGTTCTCGGCGAACGCCGCTTGCTCGAGCTGCGTATCCACGGTGTTGCCATCGAGCGAGGGCGCGAGCGGCACGCGATACTTCAGATCCGCCGTCGGTGTGCCGTTAACGGTTGCAGCACCGATGTGTCCGGCGCTCGTGGTCGCAAGATGGACGCCGCCGGTCTTGCCGCCACTTGCTGCGGCGAGCGCGCTCTTGAAATCGATGTCGCGCGCCTGGTAGTTCGGCGTATCGGCGTTGGCGAGGTTGGCTGCGAGCACCTCGGTACGCTGCGAGCGCACCTTGAGCGCCGCGGCATGAACTCCGAGATACGTATCCAGATTGACCGGCATCGCTGCCTCCGTCAGAAAACTGTCTGCCGCAGGACTTAGCAAGGGCCATGCCAGAGCGGCAATTCAGGCTGTAGAGCCGCCCTCAGTGGCTGCAATGCGAGCTGGCGCAGGAAAATCCTGCGACGTGAGTCACGCAGCGGCGGCAAAGAGTTGCCGGGCGGCAAGCGGCAGCGCCGCCCTCTTCGCGTTTCTTCGGTTGGCTGCGTGGATTGCAAAGGGACTGCGAAAGAGCAGTTTCGATTCGCAGCGTGCGGTCTGATGAGGGCTGCTGCTTCAGAGGTGGCTCTCGATGGAGAGCGTGCGGTTCCGGAGGGAGGTGTTTCGTTTCGGGACCGCCGTGAACCCATCCATGGGGGCTGCCACGAAAACATCCTGTTTTCGAGGCTCCCGAAACGAAACACCTCCCTCCGGAACCGCAGAGGCTTCAAGTGTCGTGACGCTCGTCGAGCACTTCCAAGACCCCGGTACACCGTCTCGGGCGTCGATCTGGCATCGCATTTGCTTCTCTGTTCACGACCGTCAATGAAACGGCACGAGGTTCGTGGTGAGAGATAGATCACATTTGCCGCTGGTCATGCTGATGCTGCTGGTCGCAGGCGGCGTGGCGCAGGCCCAGGTACAGCCGCTCGAGTCGATCCAGGCCGCTGCAGAGAAAGAAGTGCGTGGGCTGCTGCCGCCGGGCACGGCGACCTATCACGTCAGCGCGAGCCGGCTCGATCCGAGATTGCGGCTCGCTCAGTGCGCCGGCGCGCTCGACGCGTTCATACCGAACAACTCAGCGCCGACCGCCAAGGTCACGGTGGGTGTGCGCTGCGCGGCACCGACGCGATGGACGATCTATGTCCCGGTGGTTACGGAAATCGACGCGCAGGTTCTGGTGTTGCGACGGGCGCTGGCCCGGCAGGCGACGGTCGCAGCCGACGACGTGGAACTGCAGATCCGCCGCCTGCCCGGCACGGCATCGCAGTTCATCAGCGATGTCGCCGATCTGCGTGGCCGTCATCTGAAGCGTTCGGTCGCAGCGGGAACGCCATTGACTGCGGACGTTCTCGTCGCCGACGTGCTGGTGCGGCGCGGACAGCAGGTCACGCTGCTCGCTGACGGCGGACCTTTCGAGATTCGCGCCCGGGGACAGGCGTTGTCCGAAGGCGGTGCCAACCAGCGGATCCGCGTGCAGAACGTGACGTCCGGCAAGATTGTGGAAGGCGTCGTGGAAAACGCTTCCACGGTCCGCGTAGCCCTCTGAGCGAAGTTTCTATATGACAAGTTTGGGCAGCGTCATTTCACCGGCACGGGGACAAACCCCTAATGTCGCAGCGTCCGGAATGTGCGGTGGCGCACGAATCGACCGCTGCCGGCGCCGCAATGCCGATCGGACCCTGCGCTGGTGTTTAACCTATTCTGTGTCCAGCCGATGCACCTTTGCGAGCTTGCCCTAACGACCTGCTCGGGCCGCATCTGAAGAGCTGGCTAAAGTTCTCAGAATCGCAGCCGTTACCTGGACTCATAGTGATCAGGAGTGCTGGACGTGACCATCAAAATCGCCGACTACCAGAACCGCCCCGTGCAGACCGGCGCCGAAAAGCCCGTGTCGCGCGCCGGTGATGCAGCGTCTGCATCGGCGCCCGCCGCGGCTGCCGGCGGTAACCCGGTCAGCATCACCGATCAGGCCCGCCGGCTCGCTTCGCTGGAACAGGCGGTGCACAGCCTGCCGGTCGTGAACGAGGCGCGCGTGGCGCAGATCCGGCTGGCCATCGAAGAGGGCCGCTACCAGGTCGATCCGGAGCGCATCGCCGACAAGCTGCTGCGCACCGAACAGGAACTGAGCGCCCGCTAAGTACGGAGAACCGATTCTTGGATCCCAAGATCTGCCACGAGCACCTGGAAAAACTGCTCGCCGAGGAAACCGCCACGCTGGCGCGCCTGGAAGAACTGCTCGACCAGGAGCACGAATACCTGCGGCTCAACGACGTCGATCGGCTCGAACAGGCCGGCGAAGCGCGGCAGAGCTGCATCGTTGCGCTGATCGCGATCGAAGACGAGCGGCGCTCGCTGTGCCGCATGATGAACGTGCCGACGGATGCGAGCGGCCTGGACAAGCTGCTCACCTGGTGCGATCCGACGCATCGACTGAAGACCCGCTGGGCCGCCTGCGCCGAGCACGCTGCACGCTGCCGCAGCCTCAATGATCGCAACGGGGCACTGGTCACGGCCCGCCTGAAGCGAGTCGAAGGAATGCTCGGCGTCATCACCGGCCGCGCTCAGCAGCCCAAGGTCTACGGCAGCAAGGGCGGCTACGAGTCCTCGGGCCGCGGCGAGCACGTCATCGCCACAGTCTGATCCCGTCGCGGGATCCTCAGCCGTTCATGCACGTCAGATTGATCGCCCGCTGCGGCGGCGGCTGATTGCCGCTCGCTACCACGTCCCCCAGACGCGCCAGAATACTGGCCGTCTGCATGTTGCCCTCCTGCTTCACCATGCGGGCCACCGCCAGATTCAGCAATGCGTTGGCGATGTACTCGCGCTGCGCTGTCGGCACGTCGTGCAACATGCATTGAATTCTCTGCATCACCGATTGCAGCTGTGCTACTTCGATCCCGCTGCCGTCATCGAGGACGACGCGAGTCAGGCAGCGCGGCGAGAACGTGTTGGACATGAACAATCTCCGCGTCTGGTGAGGGAACGAAACCGGTCAGGCGTGAAAATGCAGCAGGGTCATCGTGGTGCCGACGCCGTGGTCCGCACCGTCAACCACAGCGCAAGCGCTGCCGCGATCAGGGTGCTCAGCCAGGCCAGCAAGCCGGGAACTGCACCGAGCGCTTCGGCCCAGCCGCGCAGCGCAACGATGGCCGAGAGGATGGCGCTGGTGTGCGCCGGAAATGCGGGAAGGGGCTGACGCAGGCTGCGTTGATAGGAAGATGCGTAGTACGCAAAAGCAAACGCGCTCGCGCTTGCTATTACGACGACGATCAACGCCCAGGCATTCATGGCAGCTCGCTACCTCATCGCATCGAAAAGCCCATCGATGCTCGATGGGCCGGGACGACAAGTCGCTGGCTGACGGCTCGTGGCTTTGGGGGGGATAAGCCGTGCGAGCCGTTCTGGCGGGCTAAAGACGGTTACTTGGTCAGAATGAGCTTGTTGCTGTGGGTTACGCGCAGCCGGTAATAGCAGCCGCAGTGTTCGATCAGGATCTCCCGCGCTTTACCGAAGAGCGCGTCCGATCGCAGGCAGGCCACTGAAGGTCCCCGTGGCGCGGGCTGCGTCGGTGGCGACGGAATCTCCACGGTTCGAAGCGGAGTCTTTGCGGGAGTGTTCATGCGTCAAGATGATAATGATTCTCAATAGCAACGCAAGAGAAAATTCATGGCGCCGAGCAGGTTTTCGTGGCCGTCGCACACATATTCATGCGCGGCCGCCTCTCCTGCCATGTGCAGGGGCCGGGCAGGACAGGAATGGACTTGTCGTCGGCCGGTTGTCAGGACAACACCGTCCTCATGACGCCGGATCGATCTGCACGTGTGCGCAACCGTAGAAAAGACGTCCGGTCAGCCGGCGATGCAGCCAGCTCACCAGACGAGGTCCGGCGCCGCAATCGCGCATGAGATCGTAGACGCTGCGCACCTGCAGATCAGGATGCAGCCACTGCAATTCGCGCGGATGCTCCAGCGACCATTGAAACGGTTGCTGTCCGGGCGCCGCCGCGCTGGTTCGCCGGACCGATGGATGCCGATGACTATGTCGCGCCATGAACGGGCTGCAGAAATCGAACAGTACGGCGATGCTCGAACGACGCCAGCTCGCAGCCGCGAATACCCGCTGCAGCAGTGCCTCCACGGCCGCGGGCTGCAGATACATCAGGACGCCTTCGATCACGAACACGGCCGGCTGCTCCGGTTGCCAGGTCAGCCGCTCGAGCAGCTGCGGGTCGAGTAGATCCGCGGCCAGCAGGTGGTAGCGCTGCGTCTGCGTCAGCAGCTCGCGCTTCAGGTCGATGACCGGCGGCAGATCGACGTCATACCAGCGACTGCACAGATCGCCCGGCCCGTCGCACAGCCGCATGTACAACGTGTCCAGCCCTGCTCCCAACGACACGCCCAGCGCACCGGGATGCTCTTGCAGAAACTGGGTTGCCGTGCGCTCCATCCAGCACGCGCGCAGGCACGATCCGAGCATCGAGCCGCCGTCACTGCGAAAACGCGCCGCGTTCACGTCGAGCGCTTGCAGGATCAGCTCGGAATAGACATCGCGGAAGCGCAGTTGCGGAAAGCGACGGTGGGCATCGGCCCGGGCCACCAGGGGAATCAGCAGCGTCTCGGAAACACCGAGCAGCGCCTTGGTGGACAACGGCACCCGAGTCAAAGCTCGCATCGCGAGATCCTATGACTCAATGCAACGATGGCCGACGCTGCGTGGCAAAGACCGGCGCATTCGCCGCTTCGAACTGCCAGCACCGCAACGTCAGCCCGACACTGCACAACACGCCTGCAACGTAAACCGCATGCGGCAGCGCGCGTCCCACAGCGACAGCCGGCAACATGGCATCCAGATACGCCACGGCGAGCTCGACCTGCCCCGCCTGCAACGCCGCCATCGCCTGCAACAGCTGCAACTCGTCGTCGCCCACGCAGCGGCAACAGGTGCAGTGAATGTCCGGCACGTACTGCACCTCATGCCAGGCCAGCGTCAGCACGTGCGCCAGGTCCATGAAATCGGGCAAGGCCTGCGTGACGCCAGCGGCGCGAAAGCCGCTGTCGAGCGCGTGATGAGCCTTGTCGGATTCGATCTGCGGCGACAAGGCCAGGCGCAGACTCCACAGGGCGAAACGCTCCGCGCTGGACAAGGAATCGATGTCGTATGTGCTCATTGGCCGCGCCACCATCGTTTTCGAGAAAACCGCTGGCTGGCGATCGCAGTGCGCGGCAGACGTCGCACGAACGAGCTGGCTGATGTTTTGGCCGGTGCGGACCGGCGCCAAAATGATAATCATTCTCATTTGAATTGCAACGAATGCGGGACCGGCCGGCCGCGCGACCAAGCGAACGGACAGTTGACGCCTGCGCCACACCCCAATATCTTGTGTCTGCCAGCGGTGCCTACCCCAAGGGGTGGGCCTAAGAGGGAATCCGGTGCGATCCGTCGAGGATCCATTCCGGAGCTGCCCCGCAGCGGTAATCGGGAACGAAAGACGCCATCGGCACTGAGGTGCACCAGCACCCTGGGAAGCCGCGTCGAGTAGGCCGGACGTGAAGTCCCCCACCCGAAAGCCCGAAGACCTGCCGCGGACGTCGCGACTGATCGCATCAGGCGCGGCGAAGGCTGTCGGGCTCTCGTGGGCGGAGCTGGCGGAACGATCCTCGCTGTCCTGGCGTCGGTCGCCTCCTCCATCCCATGCCATCGTGGCCCGTTTTCCTGCTCGCGGGAGCGGAAGGCCACGACTCGGATTCGCGCGCAGTTCCCCCCCGGTGCTGCTCGCAATTGGCGTCGTCGGCCTTCCGCCCTCTCGGGCGCTGACCGGGAGACGCACATGCAACTGGACACACCCCGCGCCGCCGCTTCGCTGCCGCCCGCTCCGGCCCAATCCGATTTCAAGCTCACTGCTCCACACGCAGCACGCACGCAAATGCGCGTGCGCAAACGTAGCGGCGACCACGAGCCGGTCGACGTCAACAAGATCGTGCGTGCCGTCACACGCTGCTGCGACGGATTGAGTGCCGTCGATCCAATGCGCGTCGCGCTGAAGACCATTGCCGGACTTTACGACGGCGCCACGACGCGTGAGCTGGATGAACTGTCGATCCGCACCGCGGCCTCGTTCATGGTCGAGGAACCCGAGTACTCGAAGCTCGCCGCGCGCCTGCTGGCGGCCTTCATCGACAAGGAGGTGCAGGGCCTGGGCGTGTACTCGTTCTCGCAATCCATCCGCACCGGTTTCGATGTCGGGCTGATCAACGAGCGTGTGCTCGGCTTCGTCGAAGCGAATGCGCGCAAACTGAACGATGCGATCGAGGTCTCGCGCACGCACGCGCTGGAATACTTCGGGCTGCGCACGCTGTACGACCGCTACCTGCTGAAACACCCGACACGCCGGCTGGTGACGGAAACGCCGCAGCAGTTCTGGATGCGCATCGCGGTCTCGCTGAGCGCAACGGTGCAGGACGCGCTGGACCTGTACCAGCTGTTTTCCAATCTCGACTACATCGCAAGCTCGCCGACGCTGTTCAACTCGGGCACCCGTCACGAGCAGCTGTCGAGCTGCTTTCTGCTGGACTCGCCGGAGGACTCGCTCGAGTCCATCTACGACAAGTACAAGGACATCGCGCTGCTGTCGAAATTCTCCGGCGGCATCGGC
>DATMEZ010000145.1:0-16301 GCA_035556415.1 Povalibacter sp. | reverse complement strand
GGGTATCGAAGCGATCCTCGCGCTCGATCGCAAGTTGAAGCGGCGCGGAGGGCGCGATGCGCCAGTCCGCGGCGTTGTTGAAATGCGCCAGATCGCGACGATTGTGTATGACGAACAAGATGCGATTGCTCCACAGCTCGCGAAAGCGCGCCAGCGATATCGCACGTGTTCCCATCGCCGGATCACCGACCAGCACGCGATCGCGACGCAAGCCTTTCACGACTACGAAGTGTCGATAGCCGCGTTCCGTCAGCAGCACGATGGCCGGCACCGCCTCCTCGACCAGCTTCTCGACCGGCTGCTGAAAACCGTCGGCCCGGTAGCCGTGAGACTCCAGGTAGCGCTTCATGTCGAGCAGCGAGAAGCCTTCCTTGTGGATCTTGTTCTTGTCGCCGGCGGCGTACATCTGTGCGAACACTTCACGCTCGCTCACCGGACTGCCGTAGTGAAAGGTCAGCAGAGTCGCCAGCGCCGCCGAGCCACAGCTGAAGTCATACTGCTGGTGCAACGTCGTGGCGTACCGCGCCTCTTTCAGGCTGGTCACGCGCACGAAGTAGTTGCCGTCCTGCGCACCACGCACTTCAAGGGACGCAGCCTTTGCTGCCGCACCCGGCAGCACCAGCAGCACCAGCAGCGCCGCAATCGCAGAACGGCCGTCGCGAGCAACGCAGCCCGCACCCAGGACGCTCCTCGGTAGCCACGACATCAGCCGCCTCATGGATCGCTGAACTGGACGTTGACGATGGTGGCGCTCTGGATGAGCACATTGGCGCCGGTGTTCTGGATCACGGTGCTGATGCCGCTGGCGTTCGCGAACGAGCCGCCGCCGATGGAATTGGCGCCGGTGATGACGTGGTCCGCACTGTTGTCCGTAACTTCGCCGCTGACGCGAATGACGCTGTTCACCGTCTCTTCGCCGCCACGTTGAGCACCGAGCTCGTCCGCCGACAACGCTTCACCCCACGAAACGACCTGCGCAACAGCCTCGTTCGCAGCTGTCTCGGCCGGATCGCCGACAGGCGCCTGCGAAGCCGCCGGCTCCGCGGCGAGAACCGGCGCGGACATCGACAACACAAGGACGAGCGCCAGGAATGCGGAATCGGGAACCGCACGCATGAGCTGCCTCCTTCTACATTCATGCGCGGCGGCAGCCGTTACACCGCCGCCGCGCCAACCATTGAGCGCTCCAGCGTCGCTGGCGAAAGACGCGGCTTTCGCTGCGTCCGCGCTCGTTACGGAGTGCTGCCCACGTTGAGGTTCGCCTGCACCGTGACGGCCTGCTGCACCAGCGCGCCGATGCCGCTGTTGTTGCTGACCACCATGATGCCGGCAGCCGACTGCGCCGTACCGGTCATGTTGGCGGACATGTCGAACGTACCCGCATCCACCGTGTTGGTACCGCCCGCACCACCGGCTCCACCGACCGCACCGTTGCCGACGCCGCCGGTACCAGCCCCGCCATTACCGACACCGCCGCTGCCCGCGCCGCCTTCACCACCGTTGCCACCCGCTGCGCCGACGGCGCCATCGCCTGCTGTCGCACTGCCGTTGGTCGCCGATGTGGAAGAATCGCCGTTGCTCGCGCTGCCATTGGTGGCTTCGCCGCCAGCTCCGCCTGCTCCACCCGCACCACCTGCACCAGCGGTGCTGGTCACCGCACCGCTTGCGCCACCAGTGCCACTGCCTGCACCACCCGTCGATGTTGCCGCGCCACCTGTGCCTGCGCCGCCTGTGTTGGAAGTTGCACCGCCGGTTCCGGTGGAGCCGTCGCCATCGGCGCTGCCGGCTCCGCCACTGCCATTGCCACCGCCGCCACGCGCCAAGCTTGCCGCAAGTGCATGGCCGCCCGCTCCGGCACCTGCGCCACCGTCTCCACTGATGCCATCCCCACTGCCACCGCGTCCACCACGTCCGCCGCGTCCGCCATTGCCAGCTTGCGCATAGCCATTGGTCGCATCGCCGATGACGGAGTCACCTGCGGTTGCACTGCCGTTGTTGGCGCTGCCACCGCTGCCACCCGCACCTCCGTCGCCGCCGTTGCCGGCGGTGCCGCCCGTTCCCGCGCCACCGAGTCCTTCCCCGCCCGTGCCCTCACCACCGTATCCGTCGCCGCCGCGGCCACCGCGACCGCCGGTGGCATTGCCGGTGTTGCTGGCGATGTTGCCGAGGTACGCGACCGCAATGTCGGTCACACTGCCCGACAGCTCGGTGCTGGCCACGGCCGTGCTGGTGTTGAACGCGTTGGAGAACGTCGCCGTCGACGTCGAGCCGTTGTTCGCTGCCGCAGTGCCATAACCATCGGCGCCGGCCAGACCGTCGTTGTTGCGGTTGTCACCCGAGTCGGTGTTGGTCGCCGTCAGTGTGTCATCGCCGGCAGCGCCGCGTTGCGTAATGTCGCCGGCCCAGGCTTGACCGAACAGCGCGATGCCGATCGCGGTTGCGACGAGGGTTCTACGCATAAAGACCTCCTGCAAGGAGCGATGAAGAGCGCCGCCAGTCGACGCCCGGTTGAGAACCTGCGCAAAGAGCAGAGGAAGGTGCATGCGGATATCCATCAGAACCGTACGAGACGATTTCGTCGGACAGGCGCCAGCAAATGCAGGGCGAGAAAAATTACTGTTTTCGCCGATGAAAACCAGAGAGGTTCTGCTTATGTAGTTGTCGCAAATGTAAGCGCGCTCGACAGTCGCGCAGCAGCACGAAATTACGGCAAAAACGCAGCACAGGCGTTGGCACACGCCATGACTATACCGTTGCTATTTCAACGGTTCGCCCAGCGCTGCGCAGACGATGTCCGTGCCCAACGATCCACCCTTAAGCACTTCGGCCAATTGCATGATGGGATTTCAGTTGCGCGTGGAGCCGACGCGCGGCGGCACTCCTTGTGGCGTCGACCAGCAGCAACGCCCGTCTATTTGTGCAATGCCGCCTCGACGACATCGAACAGCGACTGCAAACCGAACGACACGTCCTGGATCCCGCCATTGACGAAGAACGCTGGCGTGCTGCGTACGCCGCTGTCGTGGCCACTGCGCTGATGCTCACGGATGCGTTGCAAGTAGATTTCGTCGTCCATCTCTGCCGTGTAGCGCGCCATATCCAGTTGCATCTGCTGCGCATATCCCTGCAGCTGACCGAGCTTGAGGTGACGTTGGTTCTCGAACAGCAGATCGTGCATCTCCCAGAACCGGCCCTGACCGCCGGCACTTTCCGCGGCTTCAGCCGCGTGCAGTGCGTGCGGATGAACTTCTTCGAGCGGGAAATGACGATACGCAAAGCGAATCTGGCCAGCGAAACGCTGCAGCAGCAGCTTGACGGCCGGTGCCGCCTGCTTGCAGCTCGGACATTCGAAGTCGCCGTATTCGACCAGGGTTACCGGCGCATGCGCCGGCCCCAGGACGTGGTCGGTCGGAACGACAGGGACGGTCAGCTCGAACGCAGGGTGCGGATTCATGCCGGGTCTCCCGGTGCACGGACGGTTCTCGGGAAGGACCCGGTCATCCTAACTCACCTTGCCGCACGGCGCGTCGCGCCATCCGCACCTGCTCGAGGAATCGCGCCTGTGTCGCTCCGGCAACGCAGACGGAATACGTTTCATGACCCCGTGTCGGCCAGCGCCAGACACACTACGCCGGCCACGATGCTAAAGGCGCCGATGACTCTCGACGGCGCCGCGCGTTCTTTGAGCAGACGCGCACCGAAATAAGTACCGATCAGCGTCGCCAGCTCACGCACCGGCGCTACGTGGCTGATCGGCGCAACCCGCATCGCATACAACACCAGGATGTAGCCGAGCGGCGCGAGAATGCCCACCATCAGCACGGGCTTGGCGTACTCGCGCATTTCCCGAGCGACGCGCGCACGATCCATGCAAGCGGCTGGACTCAGCACGGCGACGCGGAACCAGTTGCCGGTGTAGTCGACGATGAACGGCGAAATGAGCAGCACTTTCACGGCCCAGCCGTCGTTGATGGTATAGGCGGCGATGAATATGCCGGTGCCCAGTCCGAAGAAAATTCCCGCACGCGGCGCCTTGTGCGGCTCACGCAGCAGCCCCGCCACCAGCACGATCCCCACGACCACCAGCACCACCCCGAACACGGACAGCGCGGTGATCCGCTCGCCCAGCAGCAGCACCGCGGCGAAGAACGACAGCAACGGCCCCGAGCCGCGCGCCAGCGGATAGACCAGCGACAGATCGGACGCGCGATAGCCGGCCTGCAACATCAGCGAGTAGCCCAGGTGCAGCGTGGCGGTGGCCAGCAGCGCCAGCCACTGGATGGTCTGGAACTGCGGCCGCTCGTGCCACACCACCCAGGCCACGACCGGCGTATAAAAGAGCACCGACGCCACCGAGTACAACCAGATGAAGTGCCGCGAGCCGGCCGCCCGCTTGGCGTACAGATTCCAGCTGCCATGCATGGCCGCCGCGGTGAGCACCGCGATGAGGGCGATCAGCGGCATATATAGGTAGCGGTGCGCATGAATGGACTGCGAGGCAGCGCTTCAATGTGGACAGGACCGGCCCACCTTGGCTGATACAAGACCGACCTCGTCACGACCTGAGGCTCCTCATGCTCACGACCTACCCGGGGCAGCTGCCATTGCGGCAAGGTTCGTTTCGAATCCGCCGCCACGGCGGCCGCCGCATCTTCGTCAAAGGATACATCGAAGAGATCGGCGACCACGCCCGTTGCATCGGCCTCGCCGCCCTGGACGTGGTGACGCCGCAGGAGCCGATCGATGCGCCGCCGCGCTATTTCGACGACCGCGGCACTCATTGGGGAACGCAAGCCAGCCGAAACACGTCATCCTCGACGGCGCCAGGCCGATCGCACATCGACACCGATCGGCGCCGGGGCGAAGTCGTGAGGACTTCGATACCAACCGCAGGAACGCCTGCCATGACACTTGCAAGCGAATGGAGCTGAACATGAACTCGAGCCAGAGTGAGCGCGCCGCACTGTTTCAATCCCTGCACCGCCGGCCGGGCGCCTTCGTCATCGCCAACGTCTGGGACGCCGGATCGGCGCGCATCATCGCGGGGCTGGGATTCGAAGCCCTCGCAACCTCCAGCGGCGCATCGGCCAATACGCTCGGCCGCCTCGACGGCAACGTGACACGCGAAGAAGCCCTCGCGCAGATCGGTTCCATCGCCACCGCGACGGACCTGCCGCTGTCGGGCGATCTGGAGAAGGGATTCGGCGATCTGCCCGAGACGGCCGGCGAAACCATCCGCCTGGGCGCAGCGGCAGGCCTGGTCGGCGGCTCGATCGAAGACGCAAGCGGCGACCGCAACCAGCCGATCTACGATATCGGCCTCGCCACCGAGCGCGTCGCCGCGGCCGTTCAGACGGCACGCGCGCTGCCTTTCCCGTTCACGCTGACCGCCCGCTGCGAGAATTTCCTGCGCGGCAATCCGGATCTCGACGACACCATCAAGCGCCTGCAGGCCTACGAAAAAGCCGGTGCCGACGTGCTGTTCGCGCCGCTCCTGCCGGATCTGGCAGCCGTGCGCACCGTGTGCTCGGCCCTGTCGAAACCGGTCAACTTCATGGTCGGCGTGCCAGGCAAGTCCTTCAGCGTCGCTGAACTGGAAGATGCCGGCGTGAAACGCATCAGCCTCGCCACTTCGTTGTATCGGGCCGCTATGAGCGGCTTGATCGCGGCGGCGCACGAGATCAAGGACCAGGGCCGGTTCGGCTACGTGGAACGGCTGCTGGACATCAACAAGTACATGCGGCAGTAAACCTGCATCCTCGCCCTAAGGAGGAGGAAGTTTCGCCGGCAGGTCGCGCTCGGCCGCTACGTCGCAGATTTTGTCTACCTGTCGTCGCGCGTGATCGTGGAAGGTACTTGCTGAAAGGGGCGCGGATACCCTCTCCCTGAAGGGAGAGGGGAAGGAAGCAAGGCGACGGCGAAACTCGATCAGTCGCCGCCACGGCTCGACGAGCCGAAGTCCATCCATCTCCCGGGCCGGCGCCGGCGAGGGTAGGCTCGCCAGCTGGCCTACCCGAGAGAGCACTCGATGAAACTGTCCAATGCCGCGGCCATGCTCCTGCTGTTCGGCGGAACCGTCCTGGCCGACAACGCGCAACACGGAATCCAGGTCGGTGATCTGGATCGCAAAGCGCAACCTTGCAATGACTTCTTCGAGTTTGCCAACGGCGCGTGGCGCGCCAGCAATCCAATCCCGGCATCGATGTCGCGCTGGAGTCGCCGCTGGGCAGCAGGCGAAGCCAGCAAGGATCAACTGCGCGTAATTCTCGAAGAAGCGGCGCAAACCAAGGCAGCACGCGGCAGCATCGACCAGCTTGCCGGCGATTTCTACGCAAGCTGCATGGACGAATCGCGTATCGACAAGCTCGGCATCGAACCGCTGCGCCCGCTGCTCGCGGACATCCGGAAGATCCAGACGCGCGAAGATCTGCAACGCATGCTGAGCCGCCTGCATCAGATCAACGTCGCGGTGCCGTTCCTCATCTACGGCGATTCCGACGATCGCAATCCAAACGAGGTGATCGTACAGATCTACGCCGCCGGACTGGGCCTGCCCGATCGCGACTACTACGTGAAGACTGAAGCGCGTTTCCAGGAAGCACGCGGCAAGTACCTCGAGCATGTAGCAAAGCTGTTCGAGCTGGCCGGCTCCAACGCTGCCGCCGCAAAAGCCGCCGCGCAAACCGTCATGCGCATGGAAACCTCGCTGGCCCAGCATTCGCTGGACAACGTGGCGCTGCGCGACCCCAAGGCGACGGATCACAAGATGTCGGTGGCCGAGCTGCAGAAGCTCACCCCGGCGTTCGCATGGGCCGACTATTACCAGGCGAATGACTTGCCAGCCGGCGAACTCAACGCGGCCGAACCCGGGTTCCTGAAGGAATTCGATCGGCAGCTCACTGCGACGCCGCTGGCGGACTGGCGCACCTACCTGAGCTGGCATCTGCTCAGCTCCGCGGCGCCCTCACTGTCGAAGCCATTCGTCGAGGAAGACTTCGCGTTCAACGACGCCTATCTCAATGGCGCGCGCGAAATGAAGCCGCGTTGGAAACAGTGCGCCGAAGCGGCGGACCGGCTGTTGGGCGAGGCTGTGGGCAAGAAGTATGTCGAGAAATACTTCCCGCCCGAGGCCAAGGCGCGCATGCAGGAGATGGTCGCAAACTTGCGCGCGGCGATGGGCGAAACCATCGAAGGCCTCACCTGGATGAGTCCGCAGACCAAGCAGCGCGCGCTGGAAAAGCTCGCCACTTTCAACCCCAAGATCGGTTACCCGGAGCGCTGGAAGGATTACAGCCAGGTCGCGATCGATCGCGACTCCTACTGGAACAACGTGCTGGCGGGCCGCCGCTTCGACGTGCGCGACAACTGGTCGACCATCGGCAAGCCGGTGGACCGCGGCCGCTGGGACATGACGCCGCCGACTTCGAACGCGTACTACAACCCGCTGTTGAACGAGATCGTCTTTCCTGCCGGCATCCTGCAGCCGCCCGCATTCAGCGTGGACTCGAGCGACGCAGTGAATTACGGCGCCATCGGCGTGGTGATCGGCCATGAGATCAGCCACGGCTTCGACGACCAGGGCGCACAGTACGATGCGCAGGGCCGCTTGAAGAACTGGTGGAACGCTGCCGACCTGAAGGGTTTCCACAGCCGCACCGCCTGCGTGGCCAAGCAGTTCGACGGCTACTTCGTGGAGCCCGGCATTCATCACAACGGCAAGCTGGTGCTGGGCGAGAGCATCGGCGATCTGGCCGGCGCCAAGATCGCCTACCGCGCGTTGCAGATCTCGCGCCGGGGCAAGCCGCCGCTGCCGACCATCGACGGCTTTACGCCCGAACAGCAGTTCTTCATCGCCTGGGGCCAGTTCCGCGGCGATGCGGTGCGACCGGAGTTCGCTCGCACCATGGTGCAGGGAGATCCGCATCCCATCGGCAAATTCCGCGTCATCGGTCCGCTGTCCAACCTGACGGAGTTCCAGCAAGCGTTCTCCTGCAAAGCGGGCTCACCGATGGTGCGGCCAGCGCAGGAGCGCTGCGAAGTGTGGTGAGCTTCAACGCTTGCGCAGAAACTCGATCAGCACGCGCATCCGGGGGCGTTGACGGTGAGTTTCACCGAAGCCCAGATCGCGCAGCTCGCCGAAGCCAGCGCCGTCGAACTCGGCTTCCCGCATGAGTTCCTGGCACGGCCGCTGACGCGCAGCGTCATGTTCGGCGAGACGAAGATCATGGCCCGCTGACGAACCCTTCGCTCGCCTCGCACACCCGAATGTCACCGAGGCATCACCGGCGTGCGTGGCGGGCGCGAACCATAACAATCCACAGCAACTGTGGATAACCCCGGGAAAAGTGCCGCTTGACTTTGCGGATCTGCAGTCGCGGATGCGAGCAACGTCAGCTTGTTCAAACTTTGACCACTTACCCGCGCGATGCGCTGACGC
Organism: Povalibacter sp.; assembly: GCA_035556415.1. GTDB lineage: Bacteria > Pseudomonadota > Gammaproteobacteria > Steroidobacterales > Steroidobacteraceae > Steroidobacter. The sequence goes on along the minus strand of DATMEZ010000145.1, from coordinate 7,864 downwards.
GGCGACGTGGTCGGGACTTGCTGGAGTCCTGTTTGACGGCATCCGCCAGCAGCGTTTTCAGCTTCTTGCTCAGCCGCTGCAACTCCGCCTTCGCGCCTGGCGACTTTACGAGCCTGCTTCAGCAGCTTGCGGGCTTCCGTCGCCTGCTGCCTGGCCCTGCACCGGCGCTGCAGATGTGCCGCGTCCGTCCATCCGGTACGCTAACGGCGCCATTCATCGCGTCGAGGTTCCGAGTGCCGATCCCCGATCTCCTGCGCCATAACCTGCGCCTGCCCGTCATCGGCTCACCGATGTTCATCGTGTCCTCGCCGCAGTTGGTGATCGAGCAGTGCAAGGCCGGCATCGTCGGCTCGTTTCCGGCGTTGAATGCACGACCGGCGCCGGCGCTGGAGCAATGGCTGGTGCAGATCCGCGGCGAGCTGGACGCTTTTCAGCGCGAGCACCCGGACCGTCGCGTCGCACCGTTCGCGGTCAACCAGATCGTGCACAGCTCGAACGATCGCCTCGAGCACGACGTGGGGCTGTGTCGCAAGCACCGGGTCCCGATCCAGATCACCAGCCTGCGCGCGCCGGACGTCGTGGTGGAGGCAGCGCATTCCTATGGCGGGCTGGTGTTTCACGACGTCACGAACGTCAAACATGCCAGGCGCGCCCTGCAAGCCGGCGTCGACGGACTCATCCTCGTCTGCGCCGGCGCCGGCGGACATGCAGGCTCGTTATCGCCATTTGCTTTGGTCAGCGCGGTACGCGAGTTCTACGACGGCACGATCATCCTGTCGGGTGCGATCGCCAATGGCTCAGCGGTACTGGCGGCGCAGGCAATGGGCGCAGACCTGGCTTACATGGGCACCCGCTTCATTGCGAGCCGGGAAGCGAACGCCAGCGACGCCTACAAACAGGCGATCGTCGACAGCGGCGCGGAAGACATCGTGTACAGCAACCTGTTCACCGGCGTGCACGGCAACTATCTGCGTTCCAGCATCGTCGCCGCCGGATTGGATCCGGACGCCTTGCCGGAAGCGGACAAGAGCAAGATGAACTTCGGCGGCGGTGGCAGCACGCGCAGCAAGGTCTGGCGCGACATCTGGGGCAGCGGCCAGAGCGTGGCCGCCATCCACGACATATTGCCGGCGGCGGCCATCGTCGAGCGGCTCGAAGCGGAGTACCTCGCCGCACGGCAGAAGCTGCAGCAAGGCGCGCCGGACTGGTCGGCTGCCCGCTGATCAGGAACTTGTCCGGCAGATCGCCAGGATCATGACAATTGGTACACAGATCAGCACTTTTTGCCGTGTTGCAGACCTACTGTACTGGTCGCGAACGGCTGGTTCTGAGGCTGCGCGTCGCGCGTGTCCTTTCGTAAGCTAAACTGCCTCAATTGCCATTGGCACGAGCGAACCCACCCATGACCTGGACCTTCTCCGAACGCGCCCGCAAGCTCACCAGCTCGGCGATTCGCGAAATCCTCAAAGTGACCGAACGGCCGGAAGTCATTTCCTTCGCCGGCGGCCTGCCCTCGCCCGCCACCTTTCCGGTCGAGCGGCTGCGCAACGCGTGCAACGACATTCTCGCCAAGGCCCCCTCGGCGGCATTGCAGTACGGGCCGACCGAAGGCTACCTGCCGCTGCGTGAATGGGTAGCGCAGCGCTACAGCAAGGATGGCGTGCGCATCGAGATCGACCAGGTGCTCATCACCACCGGCTCGCAGCAGGGCCTGGACCTGCTCGGCAAGGTATTGATCGATCCGGGCAGCCGCGTGCTGGTCGAAACGCCCACCTACTTGGGCGCGCTGCAGGCGTTCTCGCTGTCGGAACCGTCGTTCGTCTCGGTGTCGTCGGATGACAGCGGCCTGATTCCTTCCGCGCTCACGCCAGATGTCACGGCCGGTGCGCGGTTCCTGTATTGCCTGCCGAATTTCCAGAATCCCACCGGGCGTCGCATGCCGGTCGAGCGCCGCCGGGAGCTGTCGCGGATCGCCGCCGAGGCAGGTCTGTTGGTGCTCGAAGACGATCCGTACGGCGCGCTCTCCTACAGTGGCGAGCAATTGCCGACGCTGCTGTCGATGAATCCGCAGGGCATCGTGCACATGGGTTCGTTCTCCAAGGTGCTCGCCCCGGGCCTGCGCGTCGGCTATCTGATCGCTCCGAAGCAGCTGCACAGCAAGCTGGTGCAAGCGAAGCAGGCTGCGGACCTGCACACGCCGAGCTTCACCCAGCGCCTGGTGCACGAGACGATCAAGGATGGCTATCTTGACGAGCACATCCCGCAGATTCGCGCGCTGTACTCGCAACAGTGCCGCGTGATGCTGGATGCACTCAAGACGCACTTCCCTGCCAGTGTCACCTGGAACCAGCCCGAAGGCGGCATGTTCATCTGGGTGAAGCTGCCCCAGGGCGTCAACAGTAGCGCGCTGCTGGAAAAGGCGGTGGCGCAGAACGTCGCGTTCGTTCCCGGCGCTCCTTTCTTCGCCAACGAACCACAGACCAACACGCTGCGCCTGTCGTTCGTGACGGTGCCGAAGGAAAAGATCGAAGAAGGCATCGCCCGGCTGGGCAAGCTGATCGCGCAGGAATGCGGCCAGTCGGCGTGACTGGCCGGGCACTTTGATTTACTCCCGCACAGGCGGGAGTAAATCGGACCTTCCTTGGGGCCTGCAACACTGATCTGAATACGTCAGTCCGCCGTACGGACATCAGCGCAGGATCAATGCTGATCGGCCAGATGCGCGCCGGTTCCAGCGTCCATCTGGCGACTGTCCCGGCGCAGACGGAATCTGCGCCAGCGCTGCACCCAGCCCTCCAGCGTCAGATAGATCACCGGCGTGATGTACAGCGTCAGCAATTGCGAAACCAGCAGTCCGCCGACCACCGCCATGCCCAGCGACTGGCGCGATGCCCCGCTCGCGCCCCAACCCAGCGCGATGGGCAACGTGCCGAACAACGCCGCACAGGAAGTCATCATGATCGGCCGGAAACGGAACACACAGGCCTGCAGAATGGCGCTGCGCGGATCGAGCTGCTGATTGCGCTGCGCCTCCAGCGCGAAGTCGATCATCATGATCGCGTTCTTCTTGACCACGCCGACGAGCAGGATCAGGCCGAGGAACGCGTACAGATCCAGTTCCATGCGAAACAACAGCAGCGTCAGCAGCGCACCCAGGCCGGCGCTGGGCAGACCGGACAGAATCGTCAGCGGATGCGTGGCGCTTTCGTACAAGACACCGAGCACCAGGTAGATCGTCACCACCGCGAGCAGCAGCAACAGCCCCATGCCACCCAGCGAGGCCTGGAACACCTGTGCCGTACCTTCGAAGCGACCGATCAGCGTGTCGGGTGCATGCAGTTCCTGCTTGGCCTGTGCGACCTCTGCAACCGCATCGCTCAGCGACTTGCCGGGCCTGAGATTGAACGACAAGGTCGCTGACGGCAGTTGCCCGGCATGCGAGATCGTCAAGGGTCCGACGACGCTTTCCAGCTCGGCCACCGACCGCAGCGGCACCAGCGCACCGCTGCCGCTGCGGATATACAGGCGATCGAGCGCGCTGGGATCGGACTGGAACCGTGGTTGCAGCTCCATGACGACGGCGTACTGATCGGTGGTCGCAAAGATGGTCGAGACCTGCCGCGCTCCGTAAGCGGTAAACAGCGCCTGCTCGACCTGATCGGCAGTGACGCCGAGCGCGGAAGCGCGCTCCCGATCGATGTGCACCCGCACTTTCGGATTGTTGAGCGTCAGATCGCTGCTGACGTCTTGCAGCGCGGTGGAATGCTGCAGGCGCGCCAACAACTTCGGTGTCCATTCCAGCAGCTCGTTGATGTCGGCATCCAGCAATGAGTACTGATACTCGCTCTTGCTGACGCGCCCGCCGATGCGCAGCGCCGGCTGATTCTGGATGAAGATGCTGAGACCCGGGATATCGCCGAGGTGCGGACGCAGGCTTTCCAATACGCGCTGCGCAAGTGGCCGCTCGTCCTGCGGCTTCAGGGGAATCATGATGCGGCCGCTGTTCGCAGCGGCATTCGGCCCGCCGGCACCAACGATACCGATCACCGTCTGCACATGAGGATTGTCGGCGACGATGCGCAGCGCCTGCTGCTGCTTCGCCGACATCGCCTCGTAGGAAATGTCGGGCCGCGCTTCGGTCGTGCCCATCAGCATCCCGGTATCGTCGTTGGAGATGAATCCCTTCGGCACCAGCAGGTACAGCAGCCCGGTCAGCAACACGCTGACCACGAACGCCGCCAGCGTCAGGCGGCGGTGAGCAACGACCCAGTGCAGCGACCGCTCGTAGCCTGCTGCCACCTTCTCGTACAGACCGGCTGGCCGGGCCTCGGCTACCGCGTGCGAGCGCAGCAGCCTGCTGCTGAGCACCGGTGTCAGGACCAGCGACACCACGCCGGAAACCAGGATCGCCGCCACGATGGTGATGGCGAACTCGTGAAACAGCCGCCCGACGATGCCGCCCATGAACAGCACCGGGATGAACACGGCCGCCAGCGAGATGGTCATGGAGACGATGGTGAAGCCGATCTCGCGCGATCCTGCGAGCGCTGCCTGCAGCGCCGGCAGGCCCACTTCGCGGTGTCGCGAGATGTTCTCCAGCATCACGATGGCATCGTCGACCACGAAGCCCACCGACAGGGTCAATGCCATCAGCGACAAGTTGTCGATGCTGAAGCCGAGCAGATACATGACGGCGAAGGTGCCGGCGAACGACAGCGGAATGGCAACTGCCGGCACGATCGCGGCCCGCACGCTGCGCAGGAACAGGAAGATCACCAGCACTACCAGCGACAGCGACAACAGCAGCGTGAACTTCACGTCATTGACCGACGAGCGGATCGTCTGCGAGCGGTCGTAAACCACCTGCAGATCCATGCCGGCGGGCAGCTGCGCGCGCAACGCCGGGAGCGTCTGCTTGATCGAATCCACGACCTTGACCGTGTTCGCTCCCGGCTGACGCTTGATCGCCAGGACGATGCCGCGCGTCAGATCCTTGCCGATCCAGGCGGCCGTCTTGTCGTTCTCCACCGAGTCGATGACGCTCCCCAGGTCGCCCAGGTGCACCGGCGCGCCATTGCGATAAGCCACCGTCAGCGCCCGGTACGCAGCGGCATTCTGCAATTGCCCGTTTGCTTCCACCGTATAGGCACGCTGCTCGCCGTTGAGCGTGCCGGTCGGCAGGTTCACGTTGCCCGACTGGATGGCCTGGCTGACCTCGTCCACGCCCAGACCGCGGGCCGCCAGCTGATCCGGATTGAGCTGGACCCGCACCGCGTATTTCTGTGGTCCATAAACCTGCACCTCCGCCACTCCGGGCAGCGTCGCAATGCGCTGCGACAGCAGGTTCTCGGCGTAGTTGTCGACATCCGACATCGACAGGGTGGACGAACTCAGCGACAGCAGCAGGACCGAGGAATCGGCCGGATTCACCTTGCGCAAGGACGGCGGCGTCGGCATGTCGGGCGGCAGCCGGCGCGCCGCCGCCGCAATCGCCGTCTGTACGTCCTGCGCGGCGGCATCGATGTTGCGATCGAGCGTGAACTGCATCGTTATCTGGGTGCTGCCCTCACCGCTGACCGAAGACATGGAATCCAGCGAGGCAATGGTCGAGAACTGCTTCTCCAGCGGCGTCGCCACTGCGCTCGCCATGGTTTCCGGACTGGCGCCCGGCAGGTTCGCGCTGACCTGGATGGTGGGAAAGTCGACCGCGGGAAGATCCGAGACCGGCAGGCTGAAATAGGCCAGCGCACCGAAGAAAGCGGTGCCGAGCGTCAGCAGGGTCGTTGCGACCGGGCGCCGGATGAAGACTTCGGAGAGATTCATGCGCTCGCCTTGGCAGGCAGCACCCGTACCGGGGCGTTCGGCGTCAACCGCGACTGGCCGTCCGTGACGATGCGCTCGCCGGCCTTGACGCCGCTGACGATGGCCATGTCATCGGCGGTACGCAGCACGCTGACGGGACGCTGCTCGGCCCGCTCGTCCTGCTTGATCACGAAGACGAAGCTGCCCTGTGCATTCTCGCTGACCGCGGAAGCAGGAATGACGAGTTGCGGCGCGGCAGCCGGCAACTTCAGAACCACGTCCACCAGCTGTCCCGGCCACAGCACACGCTTGCGATTGTCGAAGCGGGCGCGCAGGCGAATCGTGCCGGTGGTCGGATCGGCGGCGTTGTCGATGAACGAAAGCTCACCGCTGCTCGGCGACGCTTCCTGTCCGACCGCGGCAGCGACAACCTGCAGCGGCGTGCTCGAAGACAGCATGGCCTGCCGCACGGGCGCGAGTTGCTGTTCCGGCAGTGCGAAGCTGACGTCGACCACGTCCAGCACGTTCAGCGTGGTCAGCGGCGTCTGCGCGGCCACGTGCACCGTGTTGCCGACTTGCTGGGCAATGTGTCCGATCTTCCCGGACACCGGCGCGGTGATGGTCGAATAGGTCAGCTGCAGTTTGGCGTTGTCCAACGCCGCGCGATCCTGCTCGACCGTGGCCGCGGCGCTGTCCATGTTGGTTTTCAGCTGCGTGTAGTCGTCCGGCGAAAGATAGCGCGCAGCCTCCAGAGTAGCGCCGTGCTTGGCCTTGGCCTGTGCGTTCTCCAGCAGGGCCTCGTCACGCGCCAGCGTCGCCTGCGCCATGCGCACCTGCAACGCAAACGGTGCCGGATCGATCTGCATCAGGCGCTGACCGGCGTTCACCTCCTGGCCGTCGTGAACGAACACCTGCGTGATCTGCCCGTCGACGCGCGATTGCAGGATCACCGAGCCGGTGGATTCGACCGTGCCGACCACGTTCACCGCGGTCGGCACTGCCCGCTCCTCGACCACGGCCGTTACGACCGGAACCGACTGTTCCTGCGCATGAGGCGCGGCAGCGCCGCGTGAGCATCCGCCCAATGACAGGACACAGGCGGCGGAAACGACCAGTCCCGCCGCCCTCGCAAAGAAACGCGTGGACACCATTATCCGCCCCGGATCGAACGATAACGTATTGATTCTCCAGGCCGCCGGAGGTGCGATTCATGAACAATTGTTCATTGAGCCGGCCCGAATGAATCAGATCGCTCCCTAACCCGTGGGCGTGGGTTGGCTGTCGGTAAACTAGGCAGCCTTTATCATGGAGCGCGATCGGCGCCTTGTTATAGGTTCGCTGGCTTCGCCCACGGCGCGTTCCGAGATTGCCGGCAACCGCCACACCTGGGCTTCGGCAACGGATAATGGCGGCCGACTCGCCGACGGCCCGATCCTTGGGTGCGGCACCAGACATAACGAGGGGAATCCCAGAATGCGTGCGATCCGTACCATCGCCGGGGTCATCATCGCTGCCGCCATGGCCGCCGCGCTCACCGGCTGCGGCGTCAATCCGGTCACCGGCAAGAAGGAAATCCAGTTCGTGTCCGAGGCGCAGGAGCTGCAGATCGGACAGCAGCACTACTCGCCGACCCGGCAGAGCGAAGGCGGGGATCTCACCGTACTGCCGCAGCTGACGGCTTACGTAAACGGCGTGGGCCAGAAGCTCGCCGCCGTGGCCGATCGCAAGCTGCCGTACGAATTCGTGGTGCTCAACAACTCGGTGCCGAATGCCTGGGCCCTGCCCGGCGGCAAGATCGCGGTGAACCGCGGCCTGCTCACCGAGCTCAAGAACGAAGCCGAGCTGGCCGCCGTGCTCGGCCACGAGATCGTGCACGCTGCCGCGCGCCACGGCGCCAAGGCACAGGAGCGCGGCACCATCATGCAGGTGGGCCTGGCAGCGGCGCAGATCGGCGCAGCCGTCGGCGGCGTCGACTCGAATCTCGCCGGGCTGATGCTCGGTGGCGCCGGTCTGGGCGCTCAGATGATCCAGATGAAGTACGGCCGGGACCAGGAACTCGAAA
>DATMEZ010000144.1:0-16348 GCA_035556415.1 Povalibacter sp. | reverse complement strand
CCGCACTGCCTGCGGTTCCACCACCCGATGTATCGCCGGCGGCCTGGCCCTGGCCACCCGCTCCTTCAGGCATACCGGACACAGAGCCCGTGCTTCCGCCACCATTGGACCCCGGCGTACTGCCTGGGGCGCCGGGCACGCCGGCTGACATCGTGGCTGACACGCCGCCGTTGGCACCGCCGGTCTGATCGCCGGCCACTGAACCTGCCGCACCACCGTTGCCCGCCGAACCATCCTGACCCGAGCTGCCACCGGCATTCTGGCCCGTACCCTGGGAGGAATTCTGGCCGGCGCCTTGGCCGCCAGCACCTTGGGCGGAAGCCTCACCTGCACCCTGCTGGCCGGCGGCTGCACCGCCCGCTCCCGCCGAACCGGCGGTATTCGCTTGCGCGCCGCCACCCGATTGACCGTCATTGCCGAAGATCGGCGCTTCGCCGCCTGCCTGGGTACCGGCACCGGCCGACGGCGCACCACCGCCTTGCGCTCCATTCTGTCCAGCACTCTGCGCGCCAGCCGCATCACCGCCAGCGGATCCGCCTGCCGTTGACCCGTCACCTGGGGATGGCACGCCGCCCGGGTTGGCGCCTGCTGCGCCCCCGGAATCGCCGCCCGTCTGCGCCGAAGCACCACCGCCGTTGGCACCGCCCGCCGCGTTGGATCCCGCGGCGCCGGCTGCACCGCCTGCTTGTCCGGCCGCTTGTGCCGAAGCGTCGCCTGCCGCACCGGCAGCGCCTCCGGCCGAGCCACCGCCGGCACTTGCCGCGCTGTCATTGGCCGCACCCGGAGATCCGCCACCGGTGCTTGGCGTCGCACCGCTCGCGCCACCCGCCGACCCGCCGGCTGCGCTTGCCGATGCGCCACCACTCGCCCCGCCTGCCGAGCCACCGGTTGCGCCGGTCTGCCCGCCGGAAGCGCCACTGCTGGAGCTCTGGAAAATGCTCTCGTTCTGAGAATTGCTGCCGCCCGAAGAAGAATCGGCGCTGTTCGCACCGGAGCTGCCGGAACCGGCCGAGCCACCGCTGGATGCGTCGTCACTCGGCGTGGGAATGCCGCTGGCAGGAGAGCCGCCCCCCATGGTTGGAGTGCCTATCGTTGAATGGGGGCTGCCGGAAGCACCGCCGCTCTGGCCTGAACTCTGGCCCGCTCCACTCTGACCGCCGGCCGAGGCGCCGCCGCTGGAACTGCCGCCGGCGTCGCTGCCTGGCAGACCGCCGGCAGAGTCCGAGCCCGATTGCGAACCCGAGGGCAGCGACTGCGCTCCGCCGGACGCGCCACCGGAGCTGCCGCTGGCACCGGACTGCGATCCACCCTGGTCGCCACCGGGCATGCCCGATTGCATGCCACCCTGCGAGCCCGAAGCTCCTTGTGAACCTCCTTGTGAGCCGCTTTGCGAGCCGGGCATGGAACGGCTGCCGCCGGAGGACGAGGCGCCGCCGGGCAGGGAAGACGGCATCGAAGCCCCGGACGAGCCGCCGGACTGGCCGCTGCTGCCGCCGCTGGGCATGCTGGAACTGCTGCCGCCGCTCGAACCGGACGAACCGCCGGACGAGGACGAAGAAGAGCCGGAAGAGCCGCCCGAGGTGGGCATGCCCGAGGGCATGCTGCTGCTGGAGGATTGGCCGGCGCAGCCGCCCATCAGGAACGCCGATACCGAGCCGATCAACGTGGCATGCACCGCGATGGCCAGCAGCCGGTTCATCGAATGGCCTGCGTTCATCGCGCTATCTCTCATGAGATCACCTGCAATGGCAGCGGTGAATCGCCATGACCGCCGCTGCGCCCCGGTCGACTGTGCGACCGTCGAGCTGAACGTGCGCTGAGCGTCAGCGGTTCCTGCTCGTTAGTGCGACGCCACCCTGCGAAGTTCGACCGCTGCGGCAATGTACGCAGCGCCGGGTGCAAAGCATTACTGCGCCGCATGATCGGCCTGTGCGGTGGTGTCCGCGTCCGGATCGTCGCTGCCGAGCAGGAACGATTTGAGCTGGCCGGCCAGACGGTCGCAGGCCGTGCTCTGCACCGGCGAGATGATCGGAATCGGCGCCACTGCGCCGATCATGACCGACGTGCCTTTGACGTCGGTGGTCACCGTGCCGGCATTGACCCCCGTGTGCAGGTCCCACACGGTGGCTTCGTAGTCGGATTGCTTCTCCCACCAGCCCAGCCCCAGGCAACCGGCGCCACCCGGTCCGACCGCGCAGGCGATACTGCCGCCGCCATCGGTCTTCTGCGTGACGCCGTCGACCCAGACGATGAAGCGCACGCCCATCGTCTTGATGCGCTCGGATACGCCGGGCCGCGCCAGGAAAGTAGTGAAGGCCTGCGGGTTGATCGGCGCCGTGCTGGGTTCCAGCCAGGGATAGAAGGCGTCGACGAACTGATCGTCGGCGTAAATCTGGAACGGCTTGTCGGCGAGCTTGCTGCGCGCCGAAACTTTCTTGCCGCCCTTGAGCGCCGTGGCAACGTTGGCCGAAACCGATTCACCAACCAGCTCGCGCTCCAGACAGTCCAGGAACTTGCCCTCGGTACCGGTGCCTTCGAGGTGCGGCTTGGCCAGCAGCACCACGGCTTCGTCCGCGCGGATCTTGGTGGGCGCATCACGCATCTCTTCGATCTTCGCCGTCATGCAGCCGCTCATCGTGGCGGCGGCAGCGAGGATCGCGGCAACACGTAATGCGGAATGACCAAGCTGCAGGTGCGCGAGCGGAACAGACCACCCTGCGGGACGGCCGCAGCTGATTGCTGACCACATTTGTAATTCTCCGAGGAAAGGCGCGGGTCCGTCCTGCTGACTGCCGCTGGTCGAAGGATCGCTTGACGATGCTGCTGGCGAGTGCCCCTTCCGGCGGCGGCGCGTTCGAGTATACGCCAAGGTCCGCGAGGGCAACGCCGGAAAACCGCACCGCTGTTTCGGCTTTGGTAGCGTGCTCTTTTGCAATTCGTTTACAACTTGTCGGCGCTTGCGGCTGGCAACGATTGCATACTGCGCACTTACAGCAACGTCAGCTGTTGCGGACCACGAAGCGGCGGACGAAACGCACTGGTGTCGTGCACGAAACGCTCGCCGGTCGTCAGCCCGTACTTCCTGCATGCGTTCTTGAAGCGCAGATTCAGCAGCTGTGCGTACTCGCCTTCACCACGCTGACGCACGCCCCAGCGCGAATCGTAGTCGCGACCCGAGCGCATGGCCTGCATGCGGCTGAGTACATGTTTCGCCTTCAGCGGCTCGTGCTGGTCCAGCCATTGTCGGAACAGATCCTTCACTTCGTACGGCAGCCGCAGCAGGACATAACCTGCCGAGCGCGCACCGGCCTCTGCCGCAGCTTCGAGAATCTTCTCGAGCTCCGAATCCGTCAGGACCGGAATCACCGGCGCCACCATCACGCCGACCGGCACGCCAGCGGCGCTCAGCGTGCGGATCGCCCGCAGGCGCGCAGCGGGCGATGCTGTACGTGGCTCCAGCGTGCGTTTGAGTTCATTACTCAACGTAGTAACGCTCATCAACGCCAGCACCAGGCGTTCGCGCGCCAACTGCGCCAGCAACTCCACATCGCGCTCGATGGGCTGGTAAGGATCGGTGTTGGCGCCGATGGTGATGGGCGAGCAGCGATAGCCCGGCGCCGCCAGCTCGTTCTCCAGCAGCCGCGCCGCGTCGGGCTTGTAGAAGAGCCTGGTCTCGAAATCCAGGCCGGGCGACAGATTCAGGTAACCGTGCGAGGGCCGGGCATAACAATAGATGCAGCCGTGTTCGCAGCCGCGATACGGATTAATCGATTGATCGAACGGAATATCCGGCGACTTGTTGCGTGAAATGATCGAGCGCGCCGGCTCCGGTCGCACCGTTGTCTCGAGCGGCGGCAACGGCTCGTCCAGGCTGCCCCAACCATCGTCCACCGCTTCGGCGCGCGTGAGCTCGAAGCGGCCTTCCGGATTGGAAACCGCGCCGCGACCGGGCCTCGCCGTCTGCCGTGGAGGAGCTGACATGGAGCGGGAGCATACTGGATGAATATACAGTTCGCCATCGGCCTCATCCTACGAACGGGCGGCCCGTAATTCCGGGCCGATGGCGGTCATCCGGGGCAGGCAGCGATCCGGACGCTTGCACACTTATTCGTCACTCCCATGCAGAGCCAGCCTGCCGTCGCGCAGGCAGGAACGAGAGTGATTCAATGATCGGACGGGTTCCCGCCCAACTACGCGAGGGCAGGTCGTGTGCGGGAATGATGCAGTTACGCGGTATGACGAGTGGCGGGATTCAACGGCGCGCGGAAATGCACCTGCACCAGCGTCCCCTGCTCTGAACTGATGTCGAGTTCGCCGTGCAACTGGCGCACGAACGCGTCGATGAGCGAACGCCCCAGGCCGGCCGGTTCGGTATCGGTTTGTGAGGGATCGATGCCGCGGCCGTTGTCGCGCACGCTCAGCTTCAGCGTCGTATCGGAGTCGCGTTCGACCTCCACTTCGATACGGCCGCGTTCGACCTCGCCGAAGGCGTGCTTGTAAGCATTGGTGATGGCTTCTGTGACCAGCAGGCCGAGCGGCACGGCAATGTCGGGACCGATCACTTCATCGGGCGCGCGTACCGTCAGCTCGATCTCACGATGACCCGCAAGCCCTCCGCGCCGCAACTCCGCGCACAAATCTTCCAGGAACCAGCGCAGGTCGACCTCCTGCAGGCTTTCGGATTCGTACAAGCGCCGGTGCAACGTCGCCAGCGCATTGATACGACTGCGCGCCTCGGCAAATGCCGCTTCGGCGCGCGGATCCCGAATGCGCCGCGCATGCAGATTCAGCAGGCTCATGACGAGCTGCAGATTGTTCTTGACGCGATGATGGATCTCGCGCACCAGGATTTCCTTCTGACCCAGCGATTCACGCAGTTCCGCCTCGCGCGCCGAAATCAGATCGGCCATGCGGGTGAACGTCTCGCTGAGATTGCGAATCTCGGCAGGCGCGGCGATGGCCCGCTCCGGGCGCACGCTGTGGCGGCCCGCTGCATAAGCCGAGGTGATCCGGTCCAGGTACGTGATCCAGCGCACCACGAAATGCTCGATGCCGAACCACACCACTACGATCGCCAGCACCCACATCAGGATCGGCGTCAACACGCCCCACGCCACCTGGAGCGCCAGCGGCCCCATCGCGGCCAGCAACGGTGTGCCGAGAATCACGAAGATGCGGCCTTCGAGCAGCGGACTGATGGCGTACAGGCGCCAGGTGCCGTCGCGGCCGCGCGCAGTGAACGTCTGGGTGCGCGCGTGCAGGTGCTCGTCGATGAGCCCGTCGCTCGGCAGACCGCCGATCAGCGGCGAGTGTTCGGGATCGGAGGAAATCAGGTCGCCCTTGCTGTCCAGCAGAGCCAGCGCGGTGTTGTCCGCCGTGGCCGCCCGCTGATAGCGCCGCGTCACCCAATCCAGGCCGATGAAGAGCGCCACCGAGCCGTTGATGACACCGGCATCGTCCACCAGCGGCACCGCCGTCACCATGCCCCATTCACCGAGCCAGCGGCTCAGCACCAGATCGCTGACCACGAAGGCATCGCCCGTCATGACATCGCGGAACCACGGACGGTCGATGACAGTGATCACCGTCTTCATCGGCGCCGAAGCGCACGTCATCACGCCCCGCGCATCGATCACGCTGGCACCGGCATATTGATCCAGCCCGCCAATGGCCCGCTGCAAAGCCCGACGGCACGCAGGCCCCTGTCCGGCGCGAACGTCAGGATGGGCAGCGAGGCTGGTGAGGATCTCGCGCGAGGCCGAGATCATGTTTTCTTCTTCGTTGGCAGCCAGCTGCGCAGCCTGTGCCAGGTTCTGACGCAGATAGCGCAGGCTGCTGTTGTAGCCCGAGACGGCTTGCAGCACGGCCAACACGCCCGGCGCGAGCATCGCCACGCCGACGATGAGAACCAGGCGCGAGCGTAGGCCGGCATTGCGCCCCCACCAGCGGCGGGGCGCAGCTACCAGCTTCTGGGATCTCATGATGAAGGCTGAAGTGCCTATGAGGCCCTCGTACGACGCGTGGTGTGCCCGGTTGTAGTGGTCGAGTCAACCTGTCCGAGCGGCGAGCCCGGTTCGACCACCTGCGCGGCGTCGTCGCCGAGCAGTTCGACCAGGCGGTCACGGGCGCGTGCAATACGGCTCTTGATGGTGCCAACGGCCACCTGGCAGACGGCTGCCGCTTCTTCGTATGACAGGCCGGTCGCGCACACCAGCACCAGCGCCTCGCGCTGATCGATGGGCAACTGCTGCAGCGCCCGGCTCATGTCGCGCAGCTGCAGCTTGGCATCGTGATCCGGCGATACCGCCAGCTGCGAGGCGCTGATGCCGTCCGGATCCTCCACCTCGAATTTCCGGTGCCGCAGCTCCGAGTAGTAGCAATTGCGCAGGATGGTGAACAACCATGCCTTGAGATTGCTGCCGGTCTGGAACTGCTGGCGGTTGGTCCAGGCCTTGAGCACGGTGTCCTGCACCAGATCGTCGGCGCGCGCCGGATCTCCGCACAGCGAGCGGCCGAACGCACGCAATGCGGGGAGCAAAGCTGTGATCTGGTCGAGGAAAGGATCGGAACCGGCCATGGGGCAAAACCTCACGGACCCCTAGGACCCGCGCTCCTTGTCTTCCAACTGCTTGAGCAACGCCTTGAACTCATCCGGCACCGGTTCCTGCATCACGTCGTTGAACATCCGGCGCAAACGGTTGCCAAGCCAATCCGGCACCTGCTCAGGGGCGGCCTCTCCCGGAGCAGGGTTGGCCTGGTCTGGCTTGATTTTGTCGCTCATGATCATGGCTGCGAGAAGACGCCGGCGGCACCGACGGTGTAATGATTCGTTATCGCGCGAAAAACGCAATGCAACCCATAAAGTTCCGACCCGGGGCGGAACTTTAGCCGCCAGTCGTTCATATTACACGCACGTATTCGCGCTCCTGCCCCGCAGAGCGGCGCGGCGTAAGCTGTGCGCGTAAACCACCGGCCGGACACGAAACGGTCAGAGTCTTTTTCGCGATAAGGAACTACAAATGGCATTAGCTCACGCTATTGCAGAGCATCTGCCGTACCTGCGGCGCTACGCGCGCGCCCTGTGCGGCACTCAACCCAGCGGCGACGCCTATGTCCGGGCATGCCTGGAAGCCATCGTGGCTGACACCTCGGTGCTGCGTTCGGACTGGCCGCCGCGAGTTTCGCTGTATCACCTGTTCCATAAGCTCTGGGAAACCACGCACCTCGAAGGCCGGCCGGCCGCGGGCGCTGGCCCGGTGGCGGCAGACAGCGTCGAGAAGCGCCTGAAGGAGCTGACTCCTTCGCATCGACAAGCGCTGCTGTTGACCGCGATGGAGGGCTTCAGCATCGGCGAGACCGCCAAGATCCTGGGCGTGCCGGAGGACGAAGTCCGCGAGATGACCACCCAGGCGGTGCGCGAGATCTCCAGCCAGCCCAGCATGAAAGTCCTGATCATCGAGGACGAGCCGATCATCTCGCTCGACCTGCAAAGCATCGTGCGCGAAATGGGACACGAGGTGGTCGCTACCGCCACTACCCGCGACGAAGCGGTACGCGCCGCCCGTCGGACCGAACCGGGACTGGTGCTTGCCGACATCAAGCTCGCCGATGGCAGCTCCGGCATCGACGCCGTGCGCCAGATCCTGAGTGAGGTGCAGGTGCCGATCATTTTCATTACGGCGTACCCGGAGCGCCTGCTGACCGGCGAGCGCCCCGAGCCGACCTTCCTGGTCACCAAGCCCTTCGTCCCGGAAACGGTGCGCGTCGCCATCAGCCAGGCGCTGCTGTTCACCTGAAACCTGAGGCGATTTATGCCGCTACACCGGAGGTCGGCCGCGGAAGGCGCCGGCCACCAGGGCTATCAGCGTCAGCACCAGGAAGACGAAGAACAGGATCTTGGCGATGCCGACGGCGGCGCCGGCGATGCTGGTGAAGCCAAGGACCGCGGCGATGATCGCCACCACGAAGAAAGTGAGTGCCCACGACAGCATGAGAACCTCCTGCTGTTGCCTGTGAGCTAATGGAACGCCCCGCTACCTACTTGGTTCCTGCGCGCCCGGGCGGGCATGCCAGGAACTCATCTTCCCCGGTGCGCGTTTCACTGACGGCACGGCACAAGCCATCCCGTTACATAAAATCTAAGCTGCCGCGGAGAATCACCATGAAGCCACAATCTTTTCTGCTTGCTGCACTGGCCTGCACGTTCGCGCTCGGACTGAGCGCCTGCGAGAAGAAGGGCCCGCTAGAACAGGCTGCCGAAGAGGTCGACGAAGCCATCGACACCGCCAAGCACGGCGAGGAATCCACCGCGAGCAAGCTCGACGATGCGGTGGACGACCTGCGTGAAGGTGCCGAAGACGCCGCCGATGAACTGAAGAAGGATTGATCGCCACGCAGGCACATCGGCGCACGGTCATAGGCGAGGTGCCGAGTGTCCCGTCGCTGTCCGAACGCGTTACGAGCAGCGCTGTGCGTACTGGCAGCGCTGCTCTGCGCCGCTTGCACCACCCCGACGCTCCGGCCGGTCGCCACTGATGCGAAGGGCATTTCGCCGGTCATCACTCGCGCCGGCGTCCTGAGCGACATCAATGCGGAAAAGCTCCTCCAGAAGCGCCTCGACACCCACGACGACCAGCACACGCTCGAGCTGATCGAAGCGTTCCGCAACCAGGCGCAAACGCCGCTGGTTGCGGGTAATCGCGTTTCGCTGCTGATCGATGGTCCGCAGACACTCGGCGCGATCCGCGCTGCCATCGAGAAGGCGCACCGCCACGTTCACATCGAAACCTACATATTCGCCGATGACGACGTCGGCCGCGCTTTCAGCGATCTGCTGATCGCACGGCGCAAGGACGGCATCGAGGTGCGCGTTCTCTACGACGCACTCGGCAGTCGCAGCGCTTCTACGGCCTTCTTCGACCACTTGCGCGAGAACGGCGTCGAGGTCCGCGTCTTCCGGCCGCTCGATCCGATGCGCACGCCGCTGCCGTGGAAGATCAACAATCGCGATCATCGCAAGATCGTGGTCGTCGATGGGCACATCGCCTTCACCGGTGGCATCAATATCAGCGGCGCGTACGCCAGCGCGTCGACCACCAATCCCGGACCGCAGGCTGGCCGCGACGAGGCCTGGCGCGACACGCACGTGCAGATCGAGGGACCGGTGGCTGCGCAATTCCAAGCCTTGTTCCTCGCCAGCTGGACGCGCGCAGGTGGCACGGTCGACAGTCATGACCCGCAGTATTTCCCCGCTATCCCGCCGAGCGGCAGCGAACTGGTGGCCGCCGTCGCCACCGACGCGGACGACAAGAGTGAAACACGCATCTATGCCACCTATCTCACCGCCATCCGGCATGCGACGCGGCGGATCTGGCTGACGAACGCCTACTTCGCGCCCAACAAGCCGCTGCGCCAGGCACTGACCGACGCCGTCAAACGCGGCGTCGACGTGCGCTTGATCGTTCCGGGCTTCACCGACTCGGGGCTGATCCTGTACGCCTCGCGCAGCACCTTCGACGAGCTGCTTTCCGGCGGCGTGCGCATCTTCGAGCAGCCGAATGCGCTGCTGCACGCGAAAACGGCGGTGATCGACGGCGCCCTGTCGATGGTGGGCTCGGCCAACCTCGACATGCGCAGCTTCCTGCACAACAACGAGGTCAATGCCGTGGTGGTCGGCAGCGATTTCGCGCGGCGGCTCGAACAGATCTTCGAACGCGACCTGAAGTCGACCCGCGAGATCGACCTGCGCAGCTGGCGCAAACGTCCGTTCATGGATAAGTTAAAGGAGTTCGGCAGCAGCCTGTTCTCTTACTGGCTCTAGGCGCCCGCGCGGCGGAAGGCACGCAGATGAAACCGGCGATCTCCCCGATGAACCTGGCCCTGGCGATCCTGGCGCTGCTGTATCTGGCGCAGCCGCAACTGGCGGCCGCGGACGACGACGTCACCGAAAGCGAAGTCAAAGAGCTGGAGGCCAAGTGCGAGCAGGCCCGGGAAGCAAAGCTCAAGCCGATGCGCGACGCGGAAATCGCCAAGTGCAAGGCGAGCAAGCGCAACGATCCTGATTATTGCGAGCGCTTCTGGCGTGATCTGGGCGCCGCCACGCGTCTGCCGAATGGCTCGGTGAGGCCGCGCATGTTCGACGATCTGCCCGAATGCGTGGCCGCGTTCAAAGCACGGCGCGCACTGGTGAAGTAGCGACGAAACTCAAAACTACGGCGGCGGTCCCGATGAGGACGGGTTGCGGTCACGTCGCTTCTTGCGCGACCAGTAACTGGAAGCCGCGTTGAAAATCTGATCGCCCGTGGCGCGCACCTTGTTCAGCCAGTGCTTGGCCCAGGCGAACTCCAGCCCCAGGATCGCCAGCCCCGCCGGAATGACGATCACGGCCGGGCCTGGAAAGACGATCATGACGATGCCGATCAGCACCACGGTCCCGCCCACCACCGCGATCACGCAGCGGCGCGCCCAGCGATAGGTCAGTCGCAAGAATTCCATCACGAACGGGTTCCGTTATCGTCAACCGGATCAACGAAGGAACGATTCGACCAGTTCCGCCACCGCGCGCGGCTCCTCGTGATGCATCATGTGGCCCGCGCCGGCAATGGTTGCGACGCGGGCATCACGGAACAAGGTTGCAAGTTTCTGCTCATTGAATTCGTCCGGCACCTGCCGCGCGAACTCGGATTGATCCGCTGCAACCAGCAGCAGCGGCGCGGCAATCTCCCGCCAGCAGGCCTGTGCCTGCTCGCGCTGATACAGAACCGGATTGACGAGCTTGTGCCGCGGATCGGCCCTCAGTTCAATGCGGCCGTCGGCGCGCTGTTTTCCCCATGAGCGACAGATGAAATCCAGGCGATCCGGCGGAATGCGGGGATGACGGCGACCCAGCAGCTGCGCGAACTGCGCAAAGCTGTCGTACGTGGCGAACACGGCCCCCTGCACCAGATCGTCCAGCCATTGTCGATAACGCGCCGGCGCCATGTCCGCAGTGGTGCGCGCCAGGCCGAAACCTTCCAGGCTCACGATGCGGCGCACACGCTGCGGGCGGATGCCCGCATACAGCATGGCGACGTTGCCGCCCATGCTGTGGCCAACCAAGTCCACGGGAGTGTCCGGCGCGATCCGCTCGAGAAGGGCGTCGAGATCGGCCAGGTAGTCGGGGAACCAGTAGCCGTCCTGCGGCCATTGGGTTCGGCCGAAGCCGCGCGCATCGAACGCCAGCAAGCTGTGGCGCTGCGGCAAATGGTCGACCAGGAATTGCCAGGTGGTCCCGCTGTCGCCCCAGCCGTGCAGGAGCACGATGGGTGGGTGGTCCGCACCAGGCCAACGATAAAGCTGGAAGTCCAGTGCGCGCACCGCAACGGTTTCGAGCTGCACGCCGCGGCGGACGACGTAGGTCATGGGAACGGGCGATGCGGGTGCGGGAACGTTCCTGAAGGAGATCGAAAGGCGGCCTGGACCAGGCCGCCTTCGAACGCGCTACGTTATTCCGGCAGGCGCGGAATGCTGGTCTTGGCGCTGTAAGTGCGGCTCTTGCGCCGCGCTTTCTTCTTGGCCTTCTTCGGCGCAGCCTTCTTCTTGGCCTTCGCCTTGGCCCGCTGCGGCAGGCGCACTACGCTGGTCTTGGCGCGCACGCCGCTCTTTTTCTTCTTGGTCGCCTTCTTCTTGGTTGCGCGCTTCTTACCTGCCACCTTGCGGGTTGCTTTCTTGCGGGTTGCCATAAATCACCTGTGTGTCGGGTTAGTCCGTAATGTTTTCCAAAGGCGGGATGCCATCATTAATGGCATCGATCGCCGCTTTTGATATTACACGCTGGCGCGGTGCTGGTGCATGATGCGCGCCAACGAATAACACCTGCGAATGCTCGAGCGCTTCCGTTCTTGCCGAAAATGAGCAGCGAACCCGATATCGACAGCATCGTGCTGCAGGCCCAGGGCCTGGGACCGCGCGAGCGCGATGAGTTCGTGCGCAGGGCCTGCGGCTCGAATGAAACCCTGCTGTCACGCGTACTGCACGCTTTGAACGAGCGGGACACCGGTGCGCCCTGGGAGGACATCGAGAACGACGAAGCGGCCGGCGTGGCGATCCAGCCGCTGGAAGGCCAACGGCTGGGACCCTATCGCATCCTGCGCAAGCTCGGCTCCGGCGGCATGGGCGATGTGTATCTGGCCGAACGCGCCGACGAGGAATATCAGCAGCGAGTGGCGATCAAACTGGTGCGCGCCGGCGCATTCACGCCTCAAGTGCAGGGTCGCCTGCGCACCGAGCGCCAGATCCTCGCCACGCTGCAGCACTCCAATATCGCCCGGCTGCTGGATGGCGGCCGCGCTCCGGACGGCACGCCCTACCTGGTCATGGAATACATCGACGGCGAGCCCATCGACGTGTATTGCGACCGGCGCCGTCTGCCGCTGGACGCGCGTATCGAGCTGGTCCGCGTGGTCTGCGCCGCCGTGCACTACGCGCACCAGAACCTGATCGTTCACCGCGACCTGAAGCCGAACAACATCCTGATCACCGAGTCGGGCGAGGTGAAGCTGCTGGATTTCGGCATCGCCAAGCTGCTCGACGCCCGGCATTCGGTGCATACGCTGGCGGTGACGCACATGGACTACCGCGTCATGACGCCCGCGCACGCCAGTCCCGAGCAAGTGCGCGGCGACGTCATCACCACCGCGAGCGACATTTACGTGCTGGGCGTGCTGCTGTTCGAGCTGCTGTCGGGCCGCAAGCCGTTCCACCTGGTGGGCAGCCGGCTCACCGACATGGAGCGCATCATCTGCGAACAGGAGCCGCCGCTGCCCAGTTCGATGGTGGAACGCACCGCGCAGGAATCCCCCGAGCGGCTCCCCGACATCCTGGCTTGCCGCTCCACCACGCACGCGCGGCTGCGCAAGGATCTCCAGGGCGACCTCGACGACATCATCATGATGGCGATGCGCAAGGACGCGAACCGCCGCTACACCTCGGCCGAGCAATTGTCGGCGGACTTGCAGCGGCACCTGGTCGGCCAGCCCGTACTGGCCACGCGCGACACCTGGGCGTATCGCGCCCGTAAATTCCTTGCCCGGCATACCATGCCCGTGGTCGTTTCCACCCTGGGGATCGTCACGCTGGCAGCTTTTGCCGCCATCACTTTCGTGCAGGCCAAGCGCATCGCACACGAGCGCGACGTGGTTGCCGCCGAACGCGCACGCGCCGAGCAGGTCTCTTCGTTCCTGGTGGAATTGTTCGAGCTGTCAGATCCCTCCAAGAGCCGCGGCAACCAGGTGACGGCGCGCGAACTGCTCGACATCGGCGCCAGGCGCGTCAGCGTCGGCTTGCAGGATCAACCGGAGACGCGTGCCACGCTCCTGGGCACCATTGGACGCGTGTACAGCAGCCTCGGACTGTATTCGGACTCGGTCACGCTGCTGCAGGACGCGCTCAGTTCCAAGATCGCCATCTATGGCCCCAAGCACGAGCAGGTTGCCGCGGCCCTGGTTGCGCTCGGCAGCGCTCTGTGCGAGCAGGGCAAGCTCGACGAATGCGAGCAGCGCCTGAGCGCCGCACTGGCCATGCAGCAGGAACTGCTAGGCCCGACTGCCGTCCAGACAGCCGCGACGCTGATGAGCTATGCCAAGCTCGCGCAGCAGCGCGGCACACTCGATATCGCTGAGCGCTATTACGACGAGAGCCTGGAAATCTACCGGCGCAACGGCAAGGACCGCACCACGGGGGCCGCCTCGGTCATGAACGAGCTGGCCGGCCTGCACTCGTACCGCGGCGAATACCAGAAGGCGGAAACTCTGTACCGGGCGGCGCTCGACATCGATCGCCAGGCGCTGGGCCAGGATCATCCGCACGTCGCCATGCACGTGCACGACATCGCCGTGGCGCTGCAGCTGCAAGGCAAGCTGGCCGAGGCCGAGCCGCTGTATGTCGAATCGACGCAACTGCTGCGCAAGATTCTCGGGCCTTCACACCCGCACACGCTGGATGCGCTGGCGAATTACGGGCGTTTCCTGCGCCGCTCCGGCGAGCTGCAGCAAGCCGAGCAGGTGCTGAGCGACGTGCTGGCGAGGGACAAGGTGGCGCGCGGCCCGGAGCACGCCTTCGTCGGTCATGATCTGGTCAGCCTGTCGAATGTGCGGCTCGACCTGGGTAACTACGCGCAGGCCGAGCAGGACCTGCACTCCGCGCTCGATATCTACACGAAAGTTCTGCCGCCCGAGCATCCCTATGTAGCCTCGGCACTGTCCGGACTCGGTCGCGCACAGCTGGGCCTGGGTCGTAGCAAAGAAGCCGAAGAAACCCTGCGACGGGCGATTGCGATGGCAGAGAAATCCCTGCCCGCCGACAGCGCACCCGTATGGGTTGCCAAGAGCACGCTCGGGCACGCGCTGCTGGCTCAACATCGCAGCGAAGAAGCGGCGCCGCTGTTACGCGATAGCTACCCGGTGCTGGTCAGATCGCAGGGTGAAGACGCGCCGCTGACGAAACAGACGCGCGAAGCGCTGGCACAGCTCCAGGCCGGAAGATAAGAACGCAGCCTCAACCGCCCAGGAACATCCGGTACGCCGGATTATCGGTCTCTTCGCTGTACACGTACTTGAGCTCGCGCACGTGCAGGTCGAAATCGACGCTCTCGCCCGGCGGAATCTGCACGCCCGCCAGCACGCGACCGTAGTCGGAGCCGTGGTTGCGATAGTGGAACAGCGTGATGTTCCACTGCGTGCCGATCGCATCCAGGAACTTGCCGAGCGCACCCGGCCGCTCCGGGAACTCGAAACGGAACAGGCGCTCGTGCGGAATGCGGGCGTGGCCGCCGACCATGTAGCGCACATGCAGCTTGGCCATCTCGTTCTCGCTCATATCGAGCACGGGATACGCGGCGTTCTTGAGCGTCGCGATGATGGCTTCCTTCTCCTTGCGCCCTTCCGACAGCGCCAGGCCGACGAAGATGTGCGCCGGCCCGCCTTCGTTGTAGCGATAGTTGAACTCGGTGACGCTGCGCCGGCCCAGCGTGGCGCAGAACCGCAGGAAGCTGCCCTTCTCTTCCGGGATCTCGACCGCGATCAGGGCCTCGCGGTAGCCGCCGATGTCGGCGCGCTCGACCACGTGGCGCAGGCGATCGAAATTCATGTTGGCGCCGCAATTGATGCCGACGAAGGTGCGTTCGCGGCAATTCTCGCGCGCCACGTACTTCTTGATGCCAGCGACGGACAGCGCACCGGCCGGCTCGACGATGGCGCGATTGTCTTCGAAGATGTCCTGGATGGCGGCGCAGATCTCGTCGTTGCTCACCAGGATCACTTCGTCCACGTATTGCTGGGCCAGCCGGAACGGCTCCTCGCCCACGCGGCGCACGGCCACGCCGTCCGCGAACGTGCCGACACGATCCAGCGTGATGCGGCGACGCTCGCGCAATGACTGGTGCATGGCATCCGCATCCTCCGGCTCAACGCCGATGATGCGGATCTGCGGAAACAGATGCTTCACATAGGCGGCGATGCCGGAAATCAGGCCGCCGCCGCCCACGCCGACGAAAATGGCATCGATCTGCTCGCCCGGACACTGGCGCAGGATCTCCACGCCGATGGTGCCTTGGCCGGCGATGACGTCCGGATCGTCGAACGGATGGATGAAGGTGAGCTGGCGCTCGCGGGCCAGGCTCAGCGCATGCTCGTACGCCTGGTCGTAGTCGTCGCCGTGCAGAACCGCCTCGCCGCCGAAATCGATCACCGCCTGCACCTTGATCTGCGGCGTGGTGAGCGGCATGACGATGGTGGCCTTGATGCCGCGCTTGCGCGCTGCCAGCGCTACGCCCTGGGCATGGTTTCCGGCCGAAGCGCAGATCACCCCGCGCCCGGCGGCCGTCTCCGAAAGGTGTGCGATCTTGTTGTAGGCGCCACGAATCTTGAACGAAAACACCGGCTGCATGTCTTCGCGTTTGAACAGCACCGTATTGCCGAGGCGGCGGCTGAGCCGCGGCGCATGCTCGAGCGGCGACTCGATGGCGACATCGTAGACACGCGCCTTGAGGATGCGTTCCAGGTAATCGTTGGACATCGTGACTGGAAGAAGAGGACGGCCAGACGCGATACGGTAGCAGGAAAGTGCGCAATAATGTCGTCACCGGATTCAATGCTGCTCTTCGAAATACGCCGATGCACGATCACGCCCCGCCGCACCTGACCCGCCGGGAAGTCCTGGCGACCGCTGTGACTCTGGGAACTGCCGCGCTCGCGCCGGCCAACGCCCAATCGCTGGATCTGCCGACATCCTCCAGGGAGCTGTGGCAGTGGGTTCGCACGCAGCCGGTGACCAACGCCCGGGTCGCCTGGCTCGACGTAGCCAGTGCCGGCGC
>DATMEZ010000143.1:0-31013 GCA_035556415.1 Povalibacter sp. | reverse complement strand
CGATCCTGATCTTCGACGAAGTGCAGTGCGGCGTCGGCCGCACCGGCTATCCGTTCGCAGCCAACATGTACGGCGTTACGCCCGACATCATCACCACGGCCAAGGCGCTCGGTGCGGGCTTCCCGGTTTCGGCAATGCTGGTTGCCGATCATGTTGCCGCCTACATGAAGACCGACTCGCTCGGCACCACCTTCGGCGCCGGCCCGATGGCCTGCGCGGTGGTCGAGGCGGTGATCGACATCATCGAAACGGAAAACCTGCTGGAGAACGTGCAGCAGCGCTCCGCAGAGATCCGCAGCGAATGCGTCGTCGGCCCGGTGGTGGCCACGCAGGGCGCGGGTCTGCTGCTCGGGCTGCGCACTACGCGCCCGGCGAAAGAAGTGCAGGCCGAACTGCTCGCACTCGACATCCTCACCGGCACCAGTGGCGATCCGCACGTACTGCGCATCCTGGCGCCCTTCGTGCTCGGCAGCGAGCACGTGGAGCAACTGCGTCAGGCATTGGCACGGTTGCCGAAATAACGATTCCGATTACCACCCGACGACCTCCCCATGAACCGCTTCCTCGACCTTGGCGATTTCCCACGCGAGCAAGTGAAGGACCTGCTCGGCCTGGCCGCGCGCCTGCAGCAGCACCCGCAACCGCAGGCGCTGGCGGGCAAGGTGCTGGGCCTGTTGTTCCTGAATCCTTCGCTGCGCACGCTGGCATCGTTCCAGAGCGCCATGATGCGGCTGGGCGGCACTGCCGTCGTCATCACGCCTGGCCAGGGCACCTGGCAGCTGGAGACCCGCTCCGGCGCGATCATGAACGGCGCGGCAGCCGAGCACGTGCGCGAAGCGGTGCCAGTGCTGGCGTCCTATTGCGACGCCATGGGCATTCGCATGTTCGCCGAAGGCCGCAACCTGGCCGCGGACCTGGCGGAGACGCAGTTCAAGATGATGGCGGACCTGTGCGACAAGCCGCTGGTGAACATGGAATCGGCGGTCAGCCATCCCTGCCAGGCACTGGCCGACTGGCATACGATGGACGAGCTGGGCGTGCCCGAGCGCGGCAAGTTCGTGCTGAGCTGGGTGAATCACCCGCGAGCGCTGCCGCTCGCCGTGCCCTGCTCTACCGTTCACATGGCCGCGCAGCGCGGTATGGAAGTCGTGGTGCTGCGGCCGGAAGGTTTCGCGCTGCCCGAGCCGATCATGGAAAAGGCCCGCCAGGCAGCCAAGGCGTCCGGCGGCTCCGTGCACGAGACCAGCGATCGCAGCGAAGCGCTCGAAGGCGCCCACGTGGTCTATGCCAAGGAATGGGGCTCACCGCAGCACTACGGAGACAATGAAGCTGAAACACGCCTGCGCGAATATCTAAACGACTGGTGCATCAAGGACAGCTGGTTCCGCACCACCCACCGCGACTGCCGTTTCATGCACTGCCTGCCGGTGCGCCGCAACGTCGCCGTCGCCGACGAAGTGCTGGACGGGCCGCGCAGCGTGGTGATCCGCGAGGCCTTCAATCGCATGGTGGTGCAGATGGCCGTGCTGTATCGACTGCTGAGGGGTTGAAGACCGGCCGCTGCGAACCATCGGCGTGGCGACGACGAAACTTCTGCCGGTTTCGTCGTTCTCAAAGCCGCTGGACCGTGCGCGCGTCGAGCGCAACAATTCGTTCTTTCCCAAACCGACCTACCGAGGTGCTCCTGCCGTGATCTCCCGCACTGACCCTTCCGTTGCCGTTCGCGCCCTGCGCAGCGCGGCACCCTACATTCGCATGTACAAGGGCAAGGTGTTCGTCATCAAGGCCAGCGGCGGCGTGTTCGGCGACAGCGAGTCCACGCACGCACTGATGGAGCAGGTCGCCATCCTGCACCAGGTCGGCATTCGCGTGGTGCTGGTGCACGGCGGCGGGCCGCAGCTGACGCAGATCCAGGAAAAGCTCGGCATCGAGCCGCAGATCGTCGCCGGCCGGCGCGTGACCGACGAAAAATCCATCGAAGTCACCAGCATGGTACTCAACGGCCTGGTGAACACACAGATCCTCGGCATCTGCCGCGAGCTGGGCATTGCCGCAGTCGGCGTCAGCGGGGTCGATGCGGGGCTGGTGCGTGCGCACAAGCGTCCGCCGGTGATCGTGGAAGGCAAGACCGTCGATTACGGCTTCGTCGGCGACATCGACCTGATCGATGCCAAGGTGCTGCAACAGTTGCTGGACGACGGCCTGATGCCGGTGGTGAGTCCGGTGTCGGCCGACGATTCGGGCCAGCTGCTGAACATCAACGCCGACACCGTCGCGGCCGCCATCGGCGCTGAGCTCAAGGCAGAAAAGCTGATGCTGTGCACCGGCGCGCCCGGCATCCTGGAATCGCTCGAAGATCCGCATTCGCTGATCTCGTACACCGACTTGCAGGGCCTGCAACGCCTCAAGGACCAGGGCAGCCTCAAGGACGGCATGCTGCCCAAGGCCAAGGCGATCGAAGAGGCGATCCGCGGCGGCGTGCGACGCGTACACATCATGTCGTACAAGTCGATCGACAGCATCCTGGCGGAAGTGTTCACCAACGAAGGCACCGGCACGCTGGTGGTCGAGAACGTCAGCGCGCTGAGCGCAGCCGAACAGCAGGCCGGATGAGCCATCCATGAGCCGACTGTGGGACAAAGGCGCACCGCTGGACGAACGCGTCCTGCGCTATACCGCGGGTGACGATCACGCGCTCGACAATCGGCTCGTGGCCTATGACGTGCGCGCCTCGATCGCACACGCCGAGATGCTGAATGCGCAGGGACTGCTGTCGGCGGCGGATCTAGATGCGATCCGCACGGGCCTGACCGACATCGCCTCCGAGCATGCGCGCGGCGAATGGCAGGTTCTGCTGGAGCATGAAGATGGACAGACGGCGCTGGAGAACCTGCTGACGGCGCGCATCGGCGAAGCCGGCAAGCGCGTGCATCTCGGCCGGTCACGTAACGATCAAGTCCTGACCGCGCTGCGGCTGTATCTGCGCGATGCGGTCGATGAGCTGGTCGAACGAACCCAGGCCGCGGCAGCGGCACTCGATGAGCTGGGCAGTCGAAACGCTTCGATCGAATTGCCCGGCTATACGCACATGCAGCAGGCCATGCCGAGCTCCGTCGCGCTGTGGGCGGGCGGCTTCGCCGCCGAGCTGCGCGACGATGCGGAAGGTCTCGCGCAAGTGAAGCGGCGTCTGCAGAAAAGTCCGCTGGGCTCTGCCGCCGGATACGGCGCGGCAAACCTGCCGCTGGATCGTGAGGCGACGCGCAAACGCCTGGAATTCTCGACGGTTCACGAACCGGTCACCGCAGTCCAGCTCTCGCGCGGCAAAGCCGAGGCGCAGCTGCTGTTCGAGATCGCACTGGTGATGCAGGACGTCGGCCGGCTGGCGTCCGACCTGATGCTGTTCTACACGCAGGAATTCTCCTTCGTGCAACTGCCGGATGCGTTCACCACCGGCTCGTCCATCATGCCGCAGAAGCGCAATCCGGACGTGTTCGAGCTGATCCGCGGCCGCACGGCGACGGCGCAGGCCTGCCTGCTGGAAGTCATGAGCATCGTTGCCAAGCTACCCTCGGGCTATCAGCGCGATCTGCAACTCATCAAGGTGCCGCTGTTCCGCGGCATCGATGTCTGCCTGGACACGCTTGGCATTCTCCCGGCGGCGCTCGCCGGCGTGGTGTTCCGCAAGGACCGGATCCGGCTCGATCCGTCGATCCATGCCGCCGCACAGGCCAATGAGATGGTCGTCAAGGAAGGCGTCTCGTTCCGCGAGGCCTACCGTCGTGTCGGTCAGAAACTGAAGCAGGACCCGGACAAGCGTTAGGGACGCTTGAGATTCACTCCCGCGCAGAGCGCGGCGCAGGACCGATCCAGTACACTGCAGTTCCCGCCGCACCCCCGGCGCCGTGTCGTGAGACTGCCATGTCCATCTGGTCCCGCCCCTACACGCTCGACGATCTGCGCAAGGTCACCGCGCCGATGGCGAAACACATCGGCATCGAATTCACGGAGCTGGGTGAGGATTACGTGAAGGCACGCATGCCGGTCGACGACCGCACGCGCCAGCCGTACGGCATCCTGCACGGTGGCGCATCGGTGGCGCTGGCCGAAACCATCGGCAGCACCGGCGCGATGCTGGTGATCGACAGCACCAAGTACCACTGCGTCGGTCAGGAGATCAACGCGAACCACATCCGCGGGGTGTCGAACGGCTATGTCATCGGCACGGCCCGCCCGCTGCACATCGGTCGCCGCAGCCACGTGTGGGAGATTCGCATCGAGGACGAGCAGAATCGGCTGGTCTGCATTTCCCGCCTCACCATGGCCGTGATCGAGCAGTAGCCATCGCAGAATCCGGCTTGCGAGCGCAGCCGTCGAACGTGCCCGCCCAACATCCGCGCCGGCACCCCGGCGCATGCGAACCTCGAGACGTTCTGCCGAAGAAACCGCTTCGCATCGGCATCTGCGCACGCGGGTATGCCCCACATCATTGGTTATACTGCCTGCATGAATTCCCCCCGGCAGTGCGCGGCGCGCCAGCGTCTTCTCCACGGCATCGGCATCACTGTCGCTGTTTTGCTACTGACAGCCGGCTGCGGCCAGAAGGGGCCGCTGTATCGGCCGGATGACAAGTCCCAGCAAGTGAACTCGCCAGCGAGTGGCGAGACCACCGACAAGAAGAAATCGCTGCCGTTCCCGGCACCCCAGTCGCAGAAGAAGGATCGTCAGCCGGCCACACCCGAGCCGCCACCGGCATCCGATCCGACCGCGCAGCCCGATCCGGCGCAACCCACGCCGCCGCCGGGAACCTGAGCGATGAGCGAGCGCCGCAAACTCGTCCTCGTTGACGGCTCTTCTTATCTGTATCGCGCCTTCCACGCGCTGCCACCGCTGACCAATTCCAAGGGCGAGCCGACTGGCGCCGTGCTCGGCGTGCTGAACATGCTGGTCAAGCTGCTCAAGGAAGAAACGCCGCAGCTGATTGCCGTGGTGGTCGACGCACCCGGCAAGACTTTCCGCGACGATCTGTTCGAGCAGTACAAGGCGACGCGCCAGCCGATGCCGGACGAGTTGCGTTCGCAGTTGCAGCCGTTGCTCGACTGCGTGCAGGCGATGGGTCTGCCGCTGCTGCGCATCGAGGGCGTGGAGGCGGACGACGTGATCGGCACGCTCGCCAAGCAGGCTGCGGCGCAGGACATCGACGTGCTCATCTCCACCGGCGACAAGGACATGGCGCAACTGGTGAACGAGCGCATCATGCTGGTCAACACCATGACCGGCTCCAGGCTGGATCGCGCCGGCGTCAAGACCAAGTTCGACGTGTTCCCGGAACAGATCGTGGATTACCTGGCGCTGGTGGGCGACACCATCGACAACATTCCCGGCGTGCCCAAGGTCGGCCCGAAAACCGCGGCAAAATGGCTGAACGAATACAGCACGCTGGACGCGCTCATCCAGAGCGCCGATGCCATCACCGGTAAGGTGGGTGAAAGCCTGCGCGCCAGCCTGACCTCGCTGGAGCTGTCGCGAAAACTCGCCACACTGCATTGCGACGTGGAGCTGGGCATACCGCCCGAATCGCTGCTCGCGCGCGAGCCGGATCGGAATCGCCTGCGTGAAATCTACACGCGCCTGGAGCTGCGCTCACTATTGCGAGCGCTGGAAGGCCAGGCGGACACAGCGACGACGGAAGCAGGTGTTGCGACGACCGCATCTGTCACACCTGCCGCGCCAGCTGCGCCGCGCAACTACGAAATCATTACGACGATGGAATCGTTCCAGTCCTGGCTGGAGCGATTGAAGACGGCCGAGGTCATCGCGTTCGACATCGAGACGACCTCGCCCGACTACATGCAGGGTGAGATCGTCGGCATTGCCTTTGCGATCGAGCCCGGCACTGCGGCCTACATACCCGTCACGCACGACTATCCCGGCGCCCCGACGCAACTGCCGCGCGACACCGTGCTGGAGCTGCTGAAGCCACTGCTCGAAAGCGAACGCCCGGCGAAACTCGGCCACAACCTCAAGTACGGCGGGCACGTACTCAAGCGTCATCAGATCGATCTGCGCGCAATGCGCTTCGACGTGATGCTGGAGTCCTACGTCTGGAACAGCACCGCCACGCCGCGGCACGATCTGGACGTGGTGGCCAGACGCTATCTGGGCATCGAACCGATCCGGTACGAAAGCGTGGTCGGCAAAGGCGCCAAGCAGATCGGTTTCAACCAGGCCGCCATCGACACGGCGGCAACCTATTCAGCCGAGGCAGCGGACATTTCGCTGCAAGTGCATCGGACTCTGTGGCCGAAGATCGAGGCCGAGCCCACGCTCAAGTCGCTGTACGAACAGATCGAGCTGCCGCTGGTCGGCGTGCTGCTGCGCATGGAGCAGCGCGGCGTGCTCATCGACGGCGCGAAGCTGCGACAGCAAAGCAATGAGCTGGCCATGCGCATGCACGAGCTGGAGGCACAGGCGCACAGCGCCGCCGGCGGACCGTTCTCGCTGGAATCCCCCAAACAATTGCAGGAAGTGCTGTTCACCAAGCTCGGCCTGCCGGTACTGGGAAAGACGCCCACCGGCCAGCCCTCCACCGCCGAGTCGGTGCTGGAAGAGCTGGCGGTGAGCTACGAACTGCCCAAACTCATCCTGGAATACCGCAGCTTCGCCAAACTGAAATCCACGTACACCGACAAGCTGCCGGGACAGATCAATCGCTCGACCGGGCGCGTGCACACGTCCTATCACCAGGCGGTCGCCGCCACGGGCCGGTTGTCGTCGCAGGAACCGAACCTGCAGAACATCCCGATCCGCTCGCCCGAAGGTCGCCGTATCCGGCAAGCGTTCATAGCACCGCCGGGCCGGTGCATCGTCGCCGCCGACTACTCGCAGATCGAGCTGCGCATCATGGCGCACTTGTCCGGCGACACTGGCCTGCTCGCCGCGTTCGCCGAGGAACGCGACATTCACCAGGCGACCGCGGCGGAAGTGTTCGGCACGCCGCTGGAGCAAGTCACGGCCAACCAGCGGCGCTCGGCCAAGGCGATCAATTTCGGACTGATCTACGGCATGTCGGCGTTCGGCTTGGCGCGCCAGCTCGGCATCCCCCGCGGCGAGGCGCAGAACTACGTCGACTTGTACTTCGAGCGTTATCCGGGCGTGCGCCGTTATATGGAAGAGACTCGCCAGCTCGCGCGTACTCGCGGTTATGTCGAGACCGTGTTCGGACGACGCCTGTATCTGAATGAAATCAATTCGCGCAACGCAGCCTTGCGGCAGGGCGCGGAACGCGCCGCCATCAATGCGCCGATGCAGGGAACGGCCGCCGACATCATCAAGCGCGCAATGATCGATGTGGATCGGTGGCTGACCGACGCGCGCATCGATGCATGCCTGGTCATGCAGGTGCATGACGAACTGGTCTTCGAAACGAGCAACGAAGCCCGCGATGAGCTGATCGCGAAGGCGCGCACGCTGATGAGCGGCGCGGCCGAGCTCAGCGTTCCCTTGAAAGTCGATGTCGGCGTCGGCGACGACTGGGACAAGGCGCACTGACCACGCTGGTGCGCCTAGGCACGCTTGCAACCCAGGCTCCGGACCATCGCGGAAGATGGCCCCCTGTGGTGAACCCAAAGGGACGCAAACGCGTCGCGCGCCGGAACCGATCGGGGCGATGCGCTGTTATCCAAGACAATTTTGCTGATCTGACCAACACCTCATGGAGGCGACATGCGTAATTCGATTCTTTTCGCGGCAGTCCTGGCAGTGGGCACGCTGGCCGGCACCGCGAATGCAGCCGACAACGGCTTCTACCTGGGCGCCAGCGTCGGCCGCTCGAACGTCGACATCAAGGAAGGCCCGGTGCGCCTCAACGATGACGACACCGGCTACAAGTTCATCGCCGGCTTCCGTCCGCTGGACTGGCTCGGCGTGGAAGTCAATTACGTGAATTTCGGCAAGGCCAAGAACAGCACGTACCAGGCAGAAGGCGACGCGATCTCGGCTTTTGCCATCGGTTTTCTGCCAGTCGGCCCGGTCGACCTGTACGCCAAGGCGGGCCTGGTCAACTCCGACACCAAGGTGAAGGTCCGCGGCCTGGGCGATGCGTTCAAGAGCGACGGCACCGACCCGGCCTACGGCGTGGGCCTGCAGTTCCGCCTGCTGAGCCTCAGCGTGCGGGCCGAATATGAGGTCTTCGACGTGGATAACGTGGACGATCTGAACCTGTTCTCGATCGGCGCGACCTATACATTTTTGTAATCTGCGCCCCCTCCAGCCTGCCAGAACGGGCCGGTCGCGGCCCGTTCTGGCGTTGGAAGTTCGTTGCAACGATGCAACAAGATGATTTTTCCGGCCTTTCGCAGCCGGCTTCCTCTGTGGCTCCCAGGGCACGCCAGGGCGACTTCCGAGTCGAGGCTAAGCACCTGAATTCAACCGTGTTTCTACGGATCGGCCGAGGTCGAATCCGGCGGAACTTTCTGCGGCACCGCGCGTCTCAATTCCAGAGCGTCGGCCAGGACGCTCCCATTCGCTGACCTCCCTGAGCGGATGGTTGCCCGGTCCATCCCCATGCCGGGTAAACAACTGCCCCGGTGGCTCCCAGAGCTACCGGGGTTCTTTTTTTGTAGCCCACCTTATTCGCCCTGGCGCCGATGCTGCGCCAGGGTCGCAAGCACCCAACGGCGCGCCTCGTCCACGCCAGCCTTGGTCACGGCCGAAAAGAGCTGGGCCGTCGCGGCGCCGTCCGTTTCCGTCAGCACTCTCCTGAGCGTGGACTGGGCTTCGCCCCGATTCAGCTTGTCGGCCTTGGTCAGCAGCAAGTGCGTCGGCAGCGACCGCTCGCCGCTCCAGCTCAGCATCTGCCAGTCGAAGTCTGTCAGCGGTCGGCGCGCATCCATCACGACCACCAATCCAGCCAGCGAGGCCCGGTTCTCGACGTAGCGGGTCAACAGCTCGCGCCAGTGCCGCTGCATCTCCGCCGGCACCTTGGCATAGCCGTAGCCCGGCAGATCCGCCAGGCGCTGCTCGCCCTGGAGCGCAAAGAAGTTGATGAGCTGGGTGCGGCCCGGCGTCTTGCTGGTACGAGCCAGATCGCGGCGGGCGGTGATGGCGTTCAGGGCGCTGGACTTGCCGGCGTTGGAACGGCCGACAAAGGCCACCTCGGCGCCGTCGTCGGCGGGAAATTGCCGAGGTTGCCAGGAGCTGAGCAGGAAGCGGGCTTCGGGGAACTGGGACATCGGGACCTGCGAATGCAATGGATACAGAGGGATACAGGGCGGATCGCGCGGGCCGTAGTGTACAATTCCGCGCCTTTTACCTTGGGCCCGTTTGCGCGAGCCCTTACGAGTCCCGCGACCGAGCATAGTCCCGGAAAAAGTTCTGGAGTGTCACTGAGATGAAGCTGTCGATTGCCGTGTTGTCCGCGCTGGGCGCTTTGTACCTGAGCGCGCCCGCTTTCGCCGAGGGCTCCGCCGAAGCGGGCCAGGCCAAGGCCGCCACCTGCGTGGCCTGTCATGGAGTGGACGGCAACAGCGTGAACCCCGAATGGCCGACCATCGCCGGCCAGCACCCCGACTACATCGTCAAGCAGCTCAAGGCCTTCAAGAGCGGTGCGCGCCAGAACGTGCTGATGTCGCCAATGGCCGCACCGTTGTCGGACGCCGACATCGACGATCTGGCCGCCTATTTCTCCTCGCAGATTGCCAATGGCCTGGAGGCCGAGCCGTCGAAGGTTTCGCTCGGTCAGCGTCTGTATCGCGCCGGCGATGCCGAAACCGGCGTTGCCGCCTGCGGCTCGTGCCACGGCCCGACCGGCCACGGCAACCCGGCCGCGGAATACCCCTCGATCCGTGGCCAGCATTCCACGTACCTGGAAGCGCAGCTGAAGGCCTATCGCAGCGGAACCCGCCAGACCGACCAGAATCAGATGATGCGCGGCGTCGCCCATGCGCTCACTGACGAGCAGATCGCTGCGGTTGCGTCCTACGTGCAGGGCCTGCGCTGACGCAAGCTCGCCCGGCACTGCGCTTTCAGCATCCGTTTGAAGGAAGAGGTATTCAAGTGAACAGACTCGGCGCTTTCCTCGCTTCGCTGCTGCTTCTCACCACCCTCGCTGCGTGCGGCAACAAGCAGCCGCCTGCCTCCGCCGAGCAGCCTCCCGCAGCACCGGCCGCAGCCGCTGAAACCACTTCCGAGCCCGCAGCTGCTCCCGCAGACGAGCCGGCAGCCGACGCCGAGCAGTCGGCACAGCCCGCCGAGACGATCAGCGAAACCGACGACGCCCCGCCGCCGGAAGCGACCACGTCGAGCACGGTTCAGCCGGCACTGCGCCTGGGCGGCGCAGCGAGCACGGCGCCGACCTCCTCGAAGTTCAAGGAAGGCAGCAACTACGTCAAATTGGTACCCGCCCAGCCCACCGGCGTCGCACCTGGCAAGGTCGAGGTGGTGGAAGTGTTCTGGTACGGCTGCGGCCACTGCTTCGCGCTCGATCCGGGCGTCGAGTCCTGGCGCACCAAGACCAAGCCGGCTTACGTCGAATTCACGCGGGTGCCGGCGATGTGGAACGAAATGACTCGCCTGCATGCGCGCGTTTATTACACGGCTGAAGCGCTCGGCAAGCTCGAAGAGTTGCACACGCCGATCTTCCGCGAGATCAACGTGAAGGGTAACGGCCTCAACACCGTCGACAAGATCTCGGCCTTCTTCAAGGAGCACGGCGTCGGCACCGACGAGTTCCAGAAAGCGTTCTCCTCCTTCGGCGTGGAAAACAAGCTGCAGCGCGCCGACTTCCTGAACCGCCGCTACCGCATCGACTCCGTGCCCACCGTCATCGTCAACGGCAAGTACAAGACCGACGTCGGCATGGCCGGCGGCGAACAACCGCTGTTCGCGCTGATCGACGAGCTCGCCGCGCACGAACACGGCGGCTGACGTGAGCCGGGTCGCAACCACCCTGACGCGACCCACGGGTAGAACACGCTGATCGCCGGTAGCGGTCCCAGGCGCGCACCATGCTCAACGTATTCGTCCAGCAGCCCCAGGGACTGGCCCGCGTCGATCTGGGGGGCACGACACGCATCCCCGAGGAGGCGATCTGGGTCGACCTGCTGGAGCCGACCCAGGAAGAGGAAAAGGCAGTCGAGGCCTTGCTGCGCGTGGATGTGCCCACGCGCGAAGAAATGAAGGAGATCGAGACCTCGAACCGGCTGTACGAGGACAACGGCGCGCTGTACATGACCGCGACCGTGGCCACACGGCTCGACACCGACCGGCCGGAAATCTCCGCGGTGACCTTCATTCTCTCCAACGGCCGGCTGATCACGAACCGCTACATCGATACCAAGCCGTTCCAGCAGTTCAGCGCCTACGCCGCGCATCATCCGAACG
The DNA here is from genome assembly GCA_035556415.1 of Povalibacter sp. Classification (GTDB taxonomy): domain Bacteria; phylum Pseudomonadota; class Gammaproteobacteria; order Steroidobacterales; family Steroidobacteraceae; genus Steroidobacter. Next base: position 19,634 of record DATMEZ010000143.1, on the reverse strand, counting down.
CCTGCCAGTCGGCGGTGGCGATCCTCGCCGGCCTGATGGAGGCCTTCATCGAGCGCATCGCCGACATCCTGGAGCGCACCGGCAACGATCTCGATTCGGTGTCCGGCAACATTTTCATGGGCGCCAGCAAGGGGCCGAACAGCAGCGATCTGCGCGAGCTGATCGAACGCATCGGCTTCAACGGCGAGCTCAACTCCAAGGCCCGCGAGAGCCTGGTGAGCCTCGGCCGGCTGGTGATGTTCGTGCAGCAGTCGGCGTTGCTGGAGATGTCCACCGAGCTGCGCGGCCGCTTCCGCTCCATCAGCCGCGACGTCACCTCGCTGTCCGATCACGCCAGCTTCCTCGGCACCAAGGTGTCGTTCCTGCTGGAGGCCACGCTCGGCCTGATCAACGTCGAACAGAACAACATCATCAAGATCTTCTCGGTGGCGGCGGTGATGTTCATGCCGCCGACCCTGATTGCCAGCATCTACGGCATGAACTTCCATCTGCTGCCGAACCTGCCGGGCGACTACAGCAATTTCTTCTTCTCCCTGGCGCTGATGCTAGCGTCGATCGGCATCACGTATGCGCTGTTCAAGCGCAAAGGCTGGCTTTAATGGCTCACACGATCACCAGCATGGCGCTGTTCTGTGATTTCGAGAACATCGCGCTGGGCGTGCGCGACGCCAAGTACGCGAAGTTCGATATCGACCGCGTGCTGGAACGCCTGCTGCTCAAGGGCAGCATCGTCGTCAAGAAAGCCTACTGCGACTGGGAGCGCTACAAGGACTTCAAGGCGCCGATGCACGAAGCCTCGTTCGAGCTGATCGAAATTCCGCACCTGCGCATCTCGGGCAAGAACTCCGCCGACATCCGCATGGTGGTCGACGCGCTCGACCTGTGCTACACCAAGTCGCACGTCGATACCTTCGTCATCATCAGCGGCGACTCGGATTTCTCGCCATTGGTGAGCAAGCTGCGCGAGAACAACAAGACCGTGATCGGGGTCGGCGTGAAAAGCTCGACCTCGGACCTGCTGATGGCCAACTGCGACGAGTTCATCTACTACGACGACCTGGTACGACAGAACGAGAAGAAGCAGCAGCGCGCACGCCGCAAGCCCGCGCCCAAGCCGGTCAGCGGTGCGACGGCGACCAAGGAAAAAGAACCATCGAAAGCGGAGAAGACCGAGGAAGACCGCAAGCAGGAAGCCTTCGATCTGGTGCTGGACACCATCGAGGCGCTGGCCAGCGAGCGCGATCAGGACGAGAAGATCTGGGGCTCCATGGTCAAGCAGACCTTGAAGCGCCGCAATCCCGGCTTCAACGAGACCTACTACGGTTTTCGCACCTTCAGCGACCTGCTGGAGGATGCCCGTCAGCGCAAGCTGCTGGAGCTGGAGCCGGATCAGAAATCGGGCGGCTACATCATCCGGCGCGTCGTGGAATAGTCCACGTCACTGCGCCTGATTCCGGATCATTCGGTCCGGAATCGTCTCGCCCGGGCAGCAGGATCAGCTGGTGTGCCCCTGCAATTCCAGATCGTTGACCGTCGGATAATGGTCCGAGCCCAGCATTGGGCCGGTACGCACACCGGCGACGCGCCAGTCACTACTTGCCAGGCAATGATCGATGCGGATGCCGAAGGACGGCAGGAAGGTCGGCCAGGTGGCAATCAGCCCACGACCGCGGGCGCAGTCCTGAAGGCCGGAACGCTCGACGGCGCTACGAAAATGCGGCGACCAGGGCGTGATGTTGAAGTCACCACCAATGAGCAACGGACCGCGGATGCTGGTCGCAATCTTTGCGAGTTCGCCGAGCTCGGCGTTGCGCAGGCGGGCGCTGGCTGGGCTCAGCGGCCAATGCAGATGCGCCCCCAGCACTGTGATCGGCTTACTGCGCCAGTCAATCACGACCCGTGCCACGCGCGCGCCTCCCGGAATCAGCTCGAGCGTCTCGCCCTTCTCGATCGGCCAACGACTGAAAACGACGGCGCCGTAACGATGCGCTGCGTTCAAATAGACGTGTGGGTACGAAGGCAGAAACATAGCGAGCTTGCGCGCCTGCGTCGCATTCAGCTCCTGCAGTGCAACCACGTCCGCATCGATGCGTTCCAGATATTCGCCGACACGCGCGAAATCCTCGTTGGCATAGAACATATTGAACGTGACGAAGCGGAATTCGCCGGCGGAGGCTTCTGCCGGCTGCGAGTGCCAACCCGTGTAGCCGATGATCGAGGTCGTCGTGAGCAACGCGCCGCCAAATGCGAAAGCAGCCATGCGCGGCCGGCGCACCAGAAGCAGCGTCAGCGCCGACAGCGCCAATACCATGGCGTACTGCAGCCTGAAGTTCGCCAGCAAATCCAGTAGCCAAGCCCAGCGCCCCGCGAACCCCAGCAGGAATCCCAACCAAGCGCCCAGCGCCATCAAACACGCGATGCTGCCGACGCGAGCAGCGAGCATCGTTCCGGTGGATGACGGATCATCAGTCACGAGCAGCGCCAGCGACCCGAGATGCGCCGTTTTATAAACCGGCGCCGAACGCGGCGCCAGCGTATTTACGCAGTAGATTTGTCGGCTGAACCGGTGCGCGGGGTGCCGGCGAAGCGAAGCAGCGGCTGCTTCTTACGCAGTAGCCTTGTCCAAGGTGCGCCAGCGGCTGCCGACGTTGCGACCTTTGACGTAGAAGAGCTCCAGCCGCCTCACTCCTTTCATGCGCCGCGTCGAACGTCGTACTTCTCGCAGCAAGCGCAGCAACAGCTGCTCGTCCGAGCGCGGGCCGCCGCTCGCATACTCGGCAGAGATGCTCAGGTGCATGACGGTGATGTGCTCGAGATCCGGGCGCACGTACACCGCGACGCCCACGGGCCGGCCCGTACCCTTTTCGACTGCGAACAACGACTGCACGTCCGGCTGATCCGAAATCTGCACGCGCAGACGGTCGCGAGCCGCAACGATCTCCGGCGCGCCAAAAGTCTCGACGGCATCGGCGATGCAGGAGGCGACGCGCTCCTGACAGGAGTTGAAAAACAGGAGTGCTTCGAGGGCCGGGCGCTGAGCGACGGCGACATGCGACTGGAATTCTATTTTTTCGGTCATGTCCCACCCGGTGATACGGTGCCGTCACAGCGGCTGTTCATGGCTCGAGCGTCGACCCTTGCTTATGTCTGCCCCCGACCTGCGACAGCATCATGAACGCGGACGGGCGCCGTTGTCGAGCCTCCGCCGTCGTTAGGGTGGTCGCAACCCCTTGCTCAATCAACAAAAATTCCGTTGTCTCAGAAACGAGACAGTGGGACTCGCCACCTAAGTGGCCGCCAGGCAAGCCTCGCCAGCGGGCTTCGCGATGGGGCTGTCCTCGCTGTTGCACAGGTGTCACGCACTCAGACGCGCGCCGCAACGGCGCGCAACCGGCTGCGACTTGTCCTTACGAGCGACCTGGAGGTGTCCGATCTGGGCTTTTGCCCGATGCCCCGCTACGGTGTTTTTCCGCCGATTTGGCCGGTTCAGTGCCAAAAACTTTGAACTGGCGCAAATTCCGCCGCTTTAAAAACGGGAACTGGTTCGAGCGTCCGGTATGCGCTTATTGTCATATAGGCGCACAGCACTTCGGGCCTCGGGGTTGCGGTCGTTGCTGCGCGCGGAAAACATGCAGCCGGCAGCGGCGCTTCGAGCCTCACAGGCGTGCCTCGCGACGCGGCCACGCTGAAGGGAAACTCAAAGGTCACAGGGGAATCGTCCATGGGCATCCTAGATCTAGGTCGGTACAAGGGAATTGTCTTTGCAATCACCGGCTTCCTGGTGTTCATCGCCATCATCCTGGCGGTCAACCACGTCAAGGTCGAGCGCGTCGCGCAGAACGTGGTCGGCGTGAATTTCCTGGCACAGCAGCAGGCCCGCCCGCCGGCCATCTTCGACAGCTCGACCGACATCCTGGCGCGGTTGAGGGCCGGCCAGCCGATCGATACCAGCATTGAAACGATGCGCAAGGACGCCGCGGCCTACGATCAAGCACTGCTGGCGCTCGGCGAAAGCACGGTTGCCGACAGCAGTGGCGCTTCCATGGTGCTGCCGGCGCTGCTGACGCCCGACGCGAGAGCGCTGGTCGCGAACAGCCAGGCGCTGTGGACGGGTTACAAGGCCAAGCTCGATCCGGTGCTGCGGTTTTCCGGCTCGCCGTACCAGCTCGAAACTGCTGAGCCGGCTGCCGACGCCGGCAAGAACGCTGCAGCGCAGCCCGCCGTAGACACGCCGGAAGTGCAGTTCAGCCCTCGCGGCCGGCGCTTGCAGGCGGCACTGATCGACCTGAATGAGTTCGGCGCCGCTTCCAATGAGCAGTTGTCGCGCGCGGCTGCCGATCTGTCGGCGCTGGTCGAAAAGGACAGCCAGAGTCAGGCCGCTCTGCTGCGTAGCATCCAGGTCGGTGGCATGGTCGCCGCGCTGCTGCTGCTGGGTGCCATCTTCTTCTACTTCGCACGTAACCTGCGCAAGGAAGAACTCGTCTCGAGCCGTGCACGCAAAGAAACGGCGGACATCCTGCGCACGGTGAACGAAGGCCTGTTCCTGCTCGACAAGGAATTGAAGCTGGGCAGCGAGCGCTCGCTGGCGCTCAACACCATTTTCCGGCGCGAGCAGTTCGAAGGCTTGCGCTTCGATGAGCTGCTGAAGGAAATCGTTCCCGACAAGACACTCAAGACCGCGATGGACTACGTGGCGCTGCTGTGGGGCGAGCGCGTCAACGAGAAGCTGGTCAAAACCATCAATCCGCTGAGCGAAGTCGAAGTGCATTTCGACAATCCGGCCGGCGGTTTCGATACGCACTACCTGGAATTCGATTTCAACCGTGTGAAGTCCGAAGGCTCGCTCTCGCATCTGCTGGTGACGGTGAACGACGTCACCAAGCGCGTGATGCTGTCGCGCGAGCTGCAGGAATCACAGGAAAAGGCGCAGGCGCAGCTCGATCTGCTGCTGCGCATCCTGCACGTCGAGCCGGAAAACCTGACCGGATTCCTTACGGACGCCGATGTCTCGCTGAAGATGGTGAACTCCATCCTGAAGGAACCGGCGCGCGAGGAAACGGCGTTCCGCGCCAAGATAGACGGCATCTACCGCCAGGTGCATGCGGTCAAGGGCGAGGCCTCGGCGCTCGGCCTGAAGACCGTGGAGCAGCGCGCACACGCCTTCGAGGAATCCTTGAGCGATCTGAAGTCGCGGCAGTCGCTGTCGGGCAGCGACTTCCTGCCGCTGGTGGTCAAGCTCGATGACCTGTTCAACCACCTGGCCCAGGTCCGCGAAATGCTGGGCCGGCTGGTCGACCTGCACCAGGCCATCGCAGCGCGGCGCGCGGCCGGTGGCGAGGTCGAGGCATCCAAGGTCGATGCCTGGCTGGCGGGCAAGCACGATCAGACCATGCAGATGCAGGCGCTAGCGCAGCAACGGCCGGCCGAAGCCGAGATCAGCACAGGGCTGGAACGCACGCTCGAAGAACTCGCCGCACGCGTCGCGTCGACACATTCCAAGCAGGTCACGGTCAAATGCTCGGGCCTGGATCAGGTGCCAGAAGCGTACAAGCGCGCCGTCAAGGACATCACCATTCAGTTGGTGCGCAATGCCGTCGTACACGGCATCGAAACGCCGGAGCACCGCATCCAGGTACAGAAAGCCGAGACCGGCCTGCTCGGCGTGGAGTTTACCGAACGCGGCGCCGAAGGCTTCGAACTCATCGTGCAGGACGACGGTCGCGGCCTGCAGCTGGATCGCATCAAGGAAGTTGCAGTGGAACGCGGTCTGATCACTCCGGCACAGGCCGCCATGCTGGATCCGCGCCAGACCATGGCGCTGATCTTCCGTCCGGGCTTCTCGACCGCCGACAAGGTGACCACCGATGCCGGGCGCGGCGCCGGCATGGACCTGGTGCGCATCCTGGTCGCCGAACTCGGCGGCCGCGTCGGCCTGGCCTCCGCGGACGGGCGCTTCTCGAAATTCAAGATCTGGCTGCCGACGGTGGAACGCGCCGTCGCCGCATGAACCATAGAAGGCAAGAGCTCCAAGAGGGACTGTCATGGCGCTGGCAAACGCGAAGTCGCAGCCGTTGACGAACGGTAAGCTCAAGCTCATGATCTGCGACGATTCAAACATAATCCGTCGCAAAATCGAGCGCGAGCTGCAGATCGATCGTCTGCAGGTCATTGCGACGGCTGCAAACGGCAAGCTGGCGGTCGAGGCGTTTCGCAAGGAACCCGCCGACGTCGTCACCATGGACCTGACGATGCCGGAAATGGACGGCATCGAATGCGTCGAGAACCTGGTGAAGATCAAGCCTGACGTGCTGATCCTGGTGATCTCCGCGCTGTCCGACAAAGCCACCGCCATCGAAGCGTTGAAGAAGGGAGCGAACGGTTTCCTGTGCAAGCCGTTCACGGATCGTCAGCTCACGGAAGCGCTGGAAGAGCTGCTGAGAGGCGGTGAGCAATGATGACCAAAGTCGAACTGGAAACCTTCGTCGAAGGCACTACGCACTACTTCGCCACCGCCGCGAACCAGCCCGCGTCGGTCGGCTCGCCCTACATCGTGCAGGACGGCAAGCCCGCGGTGCAGGAATTCACGGGCATGATCAACATCGCCGGCAAGCGACGCGGCGTGGTGTACTTCACCGCTTCGCGCCCCATGCTCACGGTCATGCTGATGCGCATGGGCGAGACCGAGCTGACACAGGAAAACATGTGCGACCTGGTGGGCGAAGTCGCCAACACCATCTCCGGCAATGCGCGTCGCGATTTCGGCAAGGACTTCATGATCTCGGTGCCGACCGTGGTGGCCGGTGAGCCGGATAAAGTGGTCACGCCCGACAACACGCGCTCGTTCGTCATCCCCATCAACTGGCGCAGCCACTCGGCGCAGCTGGTGGTCTGCCTGGAATGAATTCGACCAGCACTGCGCGACGAGCATCGAGCTTGCGTCGCTGCGTCGCCTGATCGATCGATGCAATGCCGCGCCAACAGAACGACGCGAGTTCCGCAGCCCTTCACGCCAGCTCAGCGCTTCCGGGCCGTGCGGTAGACGTCGTCGTTCTCAGCAACGATGACACCCTGCTACTGACCTTGCAGGACGCCGCAGGCGTCGAGCACGCAGTGTGGCATGCGCCCTCTGCAGATGCAGCGGTCGAACTGTTGGTGAGCGGTCGTTGCGGTATTCTCCTGGTCGATCTGCAGGCGCTGCACAGCGATGCAGCTGCGTTGTTCGAACGCTTGCAGGCACAGTTTCCCGAGCTTGTATTGCTGGCAACCGGCGCACGCAGGGAAGAAGGCGCCATCGGCACCTTGATCAGCTCGGGCTGCGTGTATCGCTTTCTGCACAAACCGGTGTCGCCCGCACGCGCGACGCAGTTTCTCGGCGCGGCAGCGCGTCGTCATTACGAGCTGGCTGCCAACATGTCGCTGGCAATGACGACGATCAAGCAGCTGGCGCGGCCGGCGAATCGCAATCCACTGCTCGGAGCAGCTGCCGGCGCCATCGTACTGGCGTTGGCCACGGTCTGGTTCTTCTCTCGCCCTGCTACACCGCCGGCTTCACAGGGCGCCATCGAAGAATCTTCGCCGGAGAGTGTCGCTCAGGAAGCGGATCAGCAGACAATCGATGCGCTCGCGGCGCAGGTCACTGAAGCGCTGCAATCGCAGGATGCGCCGACTGCGGCTCGAGCGCTTGCGGCATTACAAGCCGCAAAGCCCGACCACCCGCAACTCGAATCGCTGCGTGAGCAGCTTCTGGCATTGTCACGCGGCGTTTCAGCCAAAGCGTCTGCAGCCCAAGACAAGCCAGCGGCGAAGCGGGCCCGCACGCCAAACATCGACCTGGCTCGATCACGCATTGCCTCGCGAGAGCTCATTGAACCCGCCGACGACAGCGCAATGTTCTATTTGCAGCAGGCCCGACTACAGGACGAAGACAAGGCCGCCAGCCAGATCCTCGCGATGGATCTGGGCATGCACCTTCTCGATCAGGCGAGGCGCGCCATCGGGGTGAATGACGGGCCGCAAGCGCAGCGCTGGCTTGCAGCAGCCGCGGATCTGGACCGGGAGTTCGAGCTGGCCTTGCCCGACTTGGCGGTCGTTGCCCAGGACGTCAGCGATTTCGCGGCTGCCGACGCCAACTCAGCCGAACCGGCCAATGCTGCGCCGGCATCGCCCGGCGCGGTCGCCGACCACGAAAGACGCTGAAACGTTCAGCTGCGAACTGCGGCAGAGGCCTCCGTGCGAGCGGCGGCATCGGACTCGAAACGCCGCCCCAGCCACCAACCGACCGCCGCCCACAGCGCGGCAGCCACGGCGCCGAGCAGCGCCACCGCCCCGGCACCAAATCCAGCTGCGGCGATCCCATTGTTGACCTGGGCAGCCAGGGCGTCCGCACCGCGGTACACCGGCACGTCGTTGACGTTCTTGGCCTTGTACTTGGTCTCATTGTCGAGCGGGCTGTACAGCATCTCGCGGCCCGGACGGATGAAGGCGTACTCGCTGGCGCGCCGGAAGACGAACACGACGATCAGCACCATGAGCGTGCCGCTGGTGGCCAGCCACAGGAAGCCGAACACCAGCACCACCGGCACCAGGGTCAGCAGCGCCGTGACGCCGAACTTCTTGGCGATGCGCCCGGTCAGGAAGACCTGCGACAGGATGGTCAGGCTCTGCACGATCCAGTCGAGCCGGGCAAACAGGCGGGTGCGCTCGGTGGTATCGGCGAAAGCCGCCTCGACCAGGCGCAACTGCTCGAAATAAAGCAGCGTATTGACGGTCGCCAGCAGCACCACGAACAGCGCAATGCCGAGCAGATATGGCGAGCGCAGCACCAGCGCGAAACCGGCGAACGGATTGCCGCCGATGGGCCGTTCCCGTTCTGCCGGCGTGGTCGCCGCCGGCGAGCGCTCGTGCCAGATTCCCAGCAGCACCCGCTGCGCCACGATGGCCAGGAAGAACAGCGTCGCACCCACGAACAGCACGCCGCTGTTACCGATGCGGGTGACGCTCAGGTCGGCGATCAGCGGGCCGAGCAGCGCACCGGCCGTGCCGCCGGCGGCGATCACGCCGAACAGGCGCTTGGTCTGGCCACTGTCGAACAGCTCCAGCAGAAAGCTCCAGAACATCGAGATCAGGAACAGGTTCAGCACGCTGATGAAGACGTAGAAGAACTGCCCGACTGCGATGTTCATCTGCTCGCCGCGCAGCGCCAGACCGATGAGAACGAGCGCCAGCGCCACGAACCCGTAGGTACAGGGAAGGAAGATGCTACGCCGGAAGCGCGCCACGATCACGCCGTAGAGCGGCACGATGGCCACGGCCGCGATCCAGGTGACGATGAAAAGATCGGCGACGCGCTCACGGCCGAGCATGGTGCCGACCGTTTCGCGCACCGGACGCACCGCGAAGTACCCGCCCATGACGCAGAAGAACAGGCAAAAAGCCGCGACCACGGCCGGCGTTTCACGTACTTCGATCGGGGCGACCCGATGCAGCAGCCGCCCCAGCGGCGAGATACGAGCCTGGCTCATCGATGGTTCCTCGCCGTGCAATACCGGAGGGTACGGTTCATACGCCGGATTCTAAGCGCACCGGCACGCCGGCCACAGTCACACTGTGATGAGAAAACTGCAAGGCACGACGAGACGCCGGCCGCGGCGACGAACGGCAGGACTGCCCCGGCCGCACGGGCCGGGGCAGGTCACGGGAGGGTTACGGGATCTTCTTGCTGGCGACGTTCGACAGCGTGCTTTCCGCGCCAGCCGAGTTGTATGCCTTGACCGCGAAATACCACGTCGCCGAGCTGAGGCCTTCGATCACGTAGGTGGTCAGGCTGGGATTCGACAACTCGATCGTCTGGGTCAGCGCCGAGGCGCTGGTGCCGTAGACGATGCGATAGCCGGCCAGATCGGTGATGCTGCTGCCGTCGGTATTCTCGGTGGGAGCGACCCAGGAAACCTCGGCGCTGCCGAGCGTTGCCGACGTGGCCTTGATGGTGAACGCCGGCAGCGACACTTTGGTGGTGCCGTCGCTGACGCTGATGACGACGTTGGCGAACGTGCCGGCAGTGACGGTGCCGGTAAGCCGCCCGGTGCTGGTATTGAAGCTGGCCCATGCCGGCTTGTTCTGGATGCTCCAGCTCAGCTTCGCGCCTTCCGGATCGCTCGCGGTCGGCTGGAAGGTGTAGCTGCTGCCCGCGGTCACGCTGGTGGCCGGCGTGCCCGAGAGGGTCGGCGGATTGTTCACCGGCCTGGCGGCAGCAGCAGCGGCCACCACGATGGAGAACGCCGGCAGCGAGGCGGTTGCCTTGCCGTCGGTCACGCTGATGACGATGTTGCTGTGGGTGCCGGCAGCGCTGGGCGTGCCGCTGAGGCGGCCGCTCGATGACGAGAACGTCGCCCACGAGGGCTTGTTCTTGATCGAATAGCCGAGCGTATCGGCGTCGGCGTCGGCAGCGGTGGGCTGGAAGGTATAAGCCACGCCGGTCGTGGCGACGGTCGCGGGCGCGCCCGTGATCGTCGGCGCACGGTTCGGCGCAGCCAGCACGGCGATGCCGAATGCCGGTAGCGAAACGGACGCCTTGCCGTCGCTCACGCTGACGACGATGTTGGAGTAATTGCCGACATTGGCGCTCGCCGGCGTACCGCTGAGGCGGCCGCTCGACGCGGAGAACGTGGCCCACGAGGGCTTGTTCTGAATGCTCCAGGTGAGCGCATCGCCGTCCGCATCGGCAGCGGTCGGCTGGAAGGCATAGTCCTGCGCGACCTGCACCGAAGTCACTGGCGTGCCGCTCACGGTGGGGGCGTTATTGTCGGGGCCCTTGACGCTGATGGCGAATGCCGGCAACGCCACGCTGGTCTTGCCGTCGCTGACGCTGATGACGATCTTGGAATAGTTGCCGACGTTCGCTGCTTTCGGCGTACCGCTGAGCGTGCCGCTGGCCGTGCTGAACGTCGTCCACGACGGGCGGTTGGAGATCGAGAAGGTCAGCCGATCGCCATCCGCATCGCTCGCGACCGGCTGGAAGCTGTACGCAGCGCCGATGTCGACCGAAGCCCCCGGCGTACCGCCGATGGTCGGCGCCCGATTGCTCGGCGGCGACACCTGATGGCGTGGCTTGACCTTGATCCTGAACGGACCGACCGAGCGCTGGTCGCGGCCATCGGTCACCGAGATGGTGATGTCGCTGGTGTCGCCGACGTCTGTGTCGGCCGGATTGCCGGTCAGGGCGCCGGTGTCGGTGCTGAAGCTCGCCCACGACGGCTTGTTGACGATGGTGAATTCCAGGAAGTCGTCGTCCGCGTCCTTGGCTTCCGGCGAGAAATTGTAGTCATAGCCGGCGACGACGCTGGGATCCGGGACGCCGGTAATCTCCGGCGCCTGGTTGCTCACCGGCGGCAGCTCCGGAACAGGAGCAGGCTGCGAAGGCAGGGCGGCCGGCGGCTCGACTGCCTGCGGTTTGTCATCCGATGATCCGCTATCGAAACAACCGGCGAGCGCTGCCGTCAGCGACAGCACGATGCACAGTTTGAGCGGACCTCGGACCATCTGTCTCCCAAAATCGGATGCGTCGATCATGGCTGCACCTTTGGCAGCCCCGCTGTCATAGGACTTTCGCGAGTCCCGTAGACCGGAGGCTTTGCGTCCCCGCCTTTCGACGGGTTTGCTCTTTTCAAACTGCGCTACGTTGTCGTGCCGATGCGGCCACGGCACACAGCCACGGCCTCATCGCACTTCGCAGCGCGATGCCTTCACGAGGCAACCTTCGGGAGAACGCGCAGAGGGGAGAAAAGCAGGTGTGACGAACGGAGGTGCGGTAACGGACCTCTGCCGGCAACCCCGCTATCCTGCGCCCATGCGCGTCGGACCGGAGGCTTTGCGTCCCCGCCTTGCGGCGGGTTTGCCCTTGTGAAGCGTAAGCGAGTAGACCTCACCGAAATTTGCTTTGCAATTGTCTGCACGCACCGACAGCGCGCACGTTCCGTCAAATTCACATAACTGCGTCAACGAACCGGACGCTGCGCCGCGATCACGTCAGTGGATCGTCCGGCTGGCGACGTTCGAATTGACGCTCTCGGCGCCGCTCGTGGTGTACGCCCGCACGGCGAAGTAATAGGTCGCCGGCTCCAGCCCCTCGACCACATAGGTGGAAACGCTCGGATTCGCGATCTGCACGCTGCGCGTCAGGGCGGAGGCGGACGTGCCGTAGATGATGCGATAGCCCGCCAGATTGGTCAGGGTCGAGCCGTCCGTGTTCGAGGTGGGCGGCGCCCACGACAGCGTCGCGCTGCCGAACGACACCTGGTTGACGGCAATGCCGAACGCCGGCAGCGAAACCGTGTTCTTGCCATCGCTGACGCTGATGACGATGTTCGCGTAGCTGCCGACGTCGGCGGCTCCCGGCGTGCCCGACAGCCGCCCCGTGGAGGCGCTGAACGTAGCCCATGTGGGCTTGTTGCGAATGCTGAAGCCGAGCGCATCGCGATTGGCATCGCTGGCAGTCGGCTGGAAGCTGTATGCCTGCGCCACCGTCACCGAAGCGGCGGGCCTACCGGAGATCACCGGCGCCGTGTTCTTGGGCGAAACCTTGATGGAGAATGGCGGCAGCGACACCTTGCTCTTGCCGTCGGAGACACTGATGACGATGTTGGACCAGGTGCCCGGTGTGCTGGGCTTGGCCTGCAGCGAGCCGGTCGCCTGATTGAAATGGGCCCAGGCGGGCTTGTTCTGGATGCTGAAGTGCAACTTGTCGCCGTTCGCGTCGCTGGCGCCCGGCCGCGAGTAGTACCACGAGTCCACGGTCACTTCGGTCTTGGGCGTTCCCCAGATCTGCGGCGCGCTGTTGGTCGCCGCCTGAGCCATATCCAGCAGCGAAGCAAAGGCAAGCGTCACTGACCATGCAATGAATCGGAAACGCAGAGGGTCCATGGCAAGCACTCCGAGCGCAGAGAAATTCCCAGTGCCGCCGGTCGCGCATGGCGCGAGGCGTGCGTGTCTGCAAGGGAAGTTCTGCGATCGAGCCGCGACGGCGGCCGTGTGCTCACTTCACGCTGGAGCGAAGAGCTCGAGCGGCAACCCCGCTATCCGTGACTCGTGCGAGTCCCTGGGACCGGAGGCTTTGCGTCACCGCCTTACGGCGGCTATGCCCTTGTTCGACGATGCTAGTGTGCGCCGGACCTGGAATGCGACATATCGGACGGGCCGCGCATCGCCCGAGTGGCAATGGAGGGAATCGTTCTAAGGCGAAGGAGCAGCGGACGTGCACGCGTCACGCTTCGGTGCAGCTCCTTATTCAGATAATGTAAAACCGCGCTGGATGAGCCGCGTGCAGGCGGTGGCGAGGTGCAGATCGTAGACCAGACCCGCGCCGCGGTTTATTTCCTCGATGGCCGTTTCCATCCCGAGCGCCGGACGGTACGGGCGCGCCGAACACATGGCCTCCACGACGTCGGCGATGGCTAGGATGCGCGCTTCGATCATTATGTCGTCGCCCTTCAGGCCACGCGGGTAGCCGCTGCCATCGCAGCGCTCATGGTGCTCGTAGACGATCTCCGCCACCGGCGCGCCGAAATCGATGTCGGCGAGCAGCTTGCAGCCTTCCTCGACGTGTGTACGCATCAGTGCGGCTTCGGCATCCGTGAGTCGGTCCGGCTTGGCCAGTACCGAAGGCGGGACGGCAACGTTCCCCACATCGTGCAGCAAGGCGGCGACCCGCAACGCGTGCTGGCGTTCGCCGTCCAGCCCAGCCTCGCGGCCCAGGGCAACGGCGAGCGCCGCGACTCGGCGTGCCGAACCTGCGGTGTAAGGATCGTGTTTTTCGCTAAGCCGCAGTAGCGCATCGATCATGCCCTGTAGCGCGACGTCGCTGCGCTGCAGTGCGCTGAGTGTTCGTGCGTGCTCGCGCTTGGCCTTCAGGATGCGCCACGCACTCTCGCCGAGCGATGCCAGCACCTGCTGATCCGCCTCGCCATAACCGGCATCGCGGTTGGCGACGCCGAGCACCGCAACCGTCTCCTCGCCATCGACCACCGGTACAGCGACGTAACACTGCAGGTCGGGCAGTCCTTCCGCCTGAGGCTTCCACGACAGATCGTTGCTGGAAGTCGCATGTCGCGCGCGCGCACACTCGGCAAAAACACCCGCCTCCAGCAACGGCGTCGGCGCGGCATTCACCAGCGTCGCCTGCGGCTGGCTGCGGTCGCGCCAGGCTGCCAGGGCAATGGTTTTCTGCGCGGACTGAACCAGGAACAGGCACGAAAGCGGGCTGTTGGTCGCGTCGGCCGCATGATCGAGCACGCGTCGCACGATCGAGGCTTCATCGAGGGCTGCGGACTGCTTGAACAGCTCGAGCATGGATTCCTGTTGCCGACTGCCCGCTGCCTGCAATTGCAGCTGGCGTTGCGCGGCGACGCGCGCCGTGAGATCGAAAACCGACACCAGGTCGGCGCGGCGCCCGTCGAACTCGATTTCCTGCGAGGTCAGCGAGACCGTCATGACGGTGCCGTCCTTGCGGCGATGAGCGACCAGCGACGAATCCTTGGTCGTCTCGTCATCGGTCACGGCTACCAGCGCCGCCGCCTTCAGCGCCAGGAATTCGGCGCGCTTGTAACCGTAACGAGTCAGCGCCGCATCGTTGACCGCGATGAAGCCGCCGGTCGCGTGATCGACGATCCACATGGACAGCGGGTTGGCTTCGAAGATGCGACGGAAGCGGGCTTCGCCGGCGACCAGCCGCTCGCTGGCTGATTCCAGCTCGGCGATCCGGTCGCGCAGCTGCTCCTCGCTGGCCGCCTGACGCTGGCTGCCTGATTCGAACTCGGCCAAGCGATCGCGCAACTGCGTTTCGCTCGCTGCCAGCTGCCGATTGCCCGATTCGATTTCGCTGATCCGGTTACGCAGCTGCGCCTCGCTGGCGGTCAGCTGCTGATTGGCTGCCTCGAGCTCCGCGATCTGGCTGCGCAAGCGCCCCTGCGCCTGCTGATTGCGCTCCGTCGCCATCGCCAACGTCTGCTGGGCGCGCTCCAGCGCCTGCGCGTTGCGAGCTGCCGCTTGGTCGAGCGCCGGAATCGGCACGGTGTTGGCGGATGCTGCAGGCGCCGATTCCGATCTCGTCGAGGTCGGTACGCTCGCCGGCGCCGAGACGCCGAGCAGCTCATCGATCACTTCGGCCAGCGCATCCGGTTGCTCGCTGCGCGCCAGGAATTTCTCTGCGCCCAGCTCCAGCGCAAAACGCTCGTACTTGGGATCGTCGTGACGGCGTGTGTAGAAGACGAACGGAATGGCCTGCAGCCGCTCATCCTGCTTCCACTTGCGGCACAGGGCGAAGCCGTCCATGCGCGGCAGGACGATGTCGGACACGACGGCATGCGGCGGCTCGCGCCGGGCCGCGTCCAGAGCGGCCAGGCCGTTTGCTGCCTTGACGATGCGATGTCCGCGACTGGTCAGTAATTGCTCGAGCGCCGTCTGTTCCGATTCGCGCTCGTAGGCAACGAGAATGACACCCATGCGTTGCTTGCTCCTGGCCCCCGCCGGAGTATGCCGATTGGACGCTTGGTTGGCACGATTAAGGTGAATTCACGGCTCGGAAAGAGAGACCTGGAGCACATTCAGAGAGACCTGGAGCACATTCGTCGTACCGGCGCTTCGTCAGTCCTTTGCAGGCGGCAATCCATCCTGCTCGGATTTTCGGGCCGAGCTGGACTCCAGCCTACGCGCCAGCGACGGACGAGGCGCTATGCACCCAGCTCAGCGGCCATGCGCTGGCGCAGCTTCGCATCGGGCATGACGCCGAAGCCGGCCTCGAGGTTGTCCTGCATGTGCCCGACGCGCGAAGTCGCTGGGATGACGCAGGTCACGGCCGGGTGCGAGACGATGTACTTGAGAAAGAACTGGGCCCAGCTGGTGCAGTCGATCTCCCGGGCGTAGCCAGGGAGCTTGCGGCCGCGCACCTGCGCAAACAGCTCACCCTCCTCGAACGGGCGATTCACCAGCACGGCGATGCCATGCTCCTGGCAGTACGGCAGCAACCGGCGCTCCGCGTCCCGCGTGGCGAGTGAATAGTTGAGCTGCACGAAGTCGAACGGCTCGGCGCGCAACACCCGCTCCAGGTCAGCATGCGCTGCCACGGTGTAGTGGGTGATGCCGGTGTAGCGTACCCGGCCCTGATCCTTCAGGCCGCGCAGCGTGGCAGCGTGAGTTTTCCAGTCGAGCAGGTTGTGAATCTGCAGCAGATCCAGACGCTTCGTGCGCAGCAGCTCGAAGGAGCGCTCGATCTGCGCGATACCCTGCTGCAATCCGTCGACCCAGACCTTGGTGGCAAGAAAAGTACGGCCCTGCTGGTGCAACTGTGCCACCAGATCGCCGGTGACGGCTTCGGCGCGGCCGTACATGGGCGAGCTGTCGATGAGTTTCGCGCCCGCGGCATGAAAAGCGTTCAACACTTCGATCAACGGCGCGCGATCCGTAGCGCTCTGACCGACATCGAACGTGTTCCAGGTGCCCATGCCGATGACAGGCAATGACTCGTGGCCACCCGATGCTGGAATCGCCCGGTGCACCATCTCGCGGCGCTTTGCGCCAGCCGCATCTGCTTGTGTCGATGAAAGCGTCATACCCGCTGCGATCGCAGTCTGTTGCAGAAACATCCGACGCGTGATGCGGCTCATTGTCGATACGACCGTAGCGCGGCGGGCTTCGTTCCCGGGTCGGCCGCGTAATCCCTGCACGCTCGCCGCGGCGAGACAGCGCCGGCGTCGACCCGCATGAACGCCTCAGCCCAGCGCCTTGTTCACCCGCATCCAGTACTGACCCAGCATCGACACCTGCTCGGTAAACAGCTTGAAGTCCACCGGTTTGACGATGTAGCTGTTGGCGTGCTTCTCGTAGCTGCGCGCCATGTCCGCTTCCTCGTCGGAAGACGACATGATGACGATTGGAATCGAGCGCAGCAGCGGATCGGACTTGATACGCGCCAGCACGTCCAGGCCGTCGACCTTGGGCATGTGCAGATCCAGCAGCATCAGGCGCGGATTGCCGGCGGGACGCTGTGCGTAGATGCCCTTGCGCAGCAGATAGTTGAGTGCTGCTTCTCCGTCCTGCACCCAGACCACGTTGCGGCTGATGCCGCCCAGGTCCAGCGCACGGGTGGTCAACTCGGCATCGGTGGCATTGTCATCGGCCAGCAGCACGTAACCGGAATTCGTCATTGGACACCTGCCAGAACGATCACGAACCCATACTCCCGCGCGATCTCGCGCAAGTGCTCGAAGCGGCCCGACTTGCCGCCATGACCCGCTTCCATGTTGACGTGCAGCAACACCGGATGACTATCAGTCTTTACCTCCCGCAGACGTGCGACCCACTTGGCAGGCTCGTAATACTGCACCTGACTGTCCCACAACCCGGTGGTGACCAGCAGCGGCGGGTAAGGCTGGGCACGCACGTTGTCGTACGGCGAATACGCCAGCATCTGCCGATAGAACGCCGGCTGGCTCGGATCACCCCACTCGTCGTACTCCAGCGTGGTGAGTGGAATGCTTTCATCCAGCATGGTCGTCACCACGTCGACGAAGGGCACGCTGGCGATTGCCCCGCCGTAGCGTTCGGCGGCGTCATTCAGCACGGCACCGATCAGCAGTCCGCCGGCGCTGCCGCCGGATGCATAGACACGCCCGCGCGACGCATAGCGCTGTGCGATCAGGAAGTCCGTGGCGTCGATGAAGTCGCTGAAGGTGTTCGGCTTGTTGAGCAGCCGGCCGGCGTCATACCAGCGCCGGCCCATCTCCTGACCGCCGCGCACGTGAGCGACCGCATAGATGAAACCTCGATCCAGCAACGACAGTCGCGATGAGCTGAACATCGGATCGATGCAGTGTCCGTAGGCACCGTAACCGTACAAGTACAGCGGCGCACTGCCGTCGCGCGGCGTGTCCTTGCGATACACGACCGAGATCGGAATCCGTTCGCCGTCGCGCGCCGGCGCCCACAGGAACTCACTGGCGTAGTCGGCCGGATCGAAATCGCCGAGCACCGGTTCGCGCTTCAACAGCGTGCGCTCGCCCGTGCGGATGTCGTACTCGTACGTCGATGTCGGCGTGGTCAACGACGTGTAGCTGTAACGCAGCTGGCTCGAATCCAATTCCGGATTCGCTCCGAGGTACATGGTGTAAGCGGGATCGTCCGCGATCAGGTGCTGCGCCGCGCCGCCCCAACGCTGCACGCGAATCTTGCGCAAGCCGCCGGAACGCTCGCTGACGGCGAGAAAGTCGCGGAACACTTCGAAGTCGTGAATGAATACTTCGCTGTCGTGCTGCACGACGTCCAGCCATCGATCGCGTTGTCCGTACTTCTCGACGCTGCCGGCATCGGCCGCCGCCGCCACCGGCACTTCCATGACACGGAAATTCTCCGCCTCCCAGTTGGTGCGGATCAGGAAGCGCTGCTCCAGATGCTCGATCTGATATTCGTGGTCGGCGCGGCGAGCAGTGAACACCTGGAATTCCAGCGCCGGATCGTCGGCGCGCGCGTAACGCCATTCAGAGGAAGTCGTGCTCTCGCTGCCAATGAACAGGTACTGCTCCGATTTGCTGCGCTCGAGCACCAGGCCGAAGCTCTCGTCCGGCTCTTCGTAGATTGCGGTGTCGTCGACGGCTGCCGCTCCCAGGCGGTGCCGCCGCACGCGGCGACCGAGCAGCGTCACCGGATCTTTTTCGATGTACAGCAGCGTGCGATTGTCGTCGGCCCAGACGACATCCGGTTCGACGTTGTCGATGACGTCGGCCAGCAGCTCGCCGCTTTCCAGATCCTTGATGCGCAATTGGTACTGGCGCCGGCCGACGGTGTCCACCGTGTACGCCAGCAGGCGGTTGTCCGGACTGACCTCGTAGTTGCCGAGCTGGAAGAACGCGTGATCCTGCGCCAGCGCGTTGCAGTCGAGCAGCACTGCATCGACACTGCCGAGACGATCGGCGCGGCGCAGGTAGACCGGATATTCCCGGCCGGTGTCGTACCGCATCCAGTACCAGTAGCCGCGGTACCGCACCGGTACGCTGGCGTCGTCCTGTTTCAGCCGACCCAGGATTTCCCGGTACAGCTGGTCGATCAAAGGCTGCGACGGCGCCAGAACCGCCGCGGTGTATTCGTTCTCCGCCCGCAAATGCGCCAGGACCTGCGGGTCTGAACGCGTGTCGTCGCGCAGCCAGTAGTACGAGTCTTCCCGCGAGCCGTTTGGCGACTCGACCCGGTAAGGACGCTTGGTGGGCTGCGGAGGGGTGGGTACGGAGGTCACGGCAGGCGCGGAGACGTTTGTTATTGGGCGGCCCTTCGGGGACGGTGGACCGGAAACAGCTGCGGCTTATAGCCCGCCGCGCGCGCGGCCGTAAATACAGGAGTCCCTGCAATTTTCCGGCGCCCGCTGGGGGCAAATGCCCGGACGCGGACGCGGGTTCCGGCGCGCCGCGCGCGAAAAAGTGATCTGATCGGCTGTGCCCGCCGCGGCTTTCGGCTCAACATCGGCCTTGGCGGCCCAAGAGCCTGCTGCAAAGCGGCACCCAAGGGCCGGGGGAAGCTCGAGCTACGGTGGAACGGCGCGGGATGGCGCTGCGATTTCCGGGGCCGGATTACACCGACTGCCGGAAATGCTGAAG